>NZ_JAHSPD010000001.1:0-300000 GCF_020141465.1 Roseovarius carneus
TATCTTCGTCGTTATGCCACCACGAGAACGCCCCCTCGCGGGCAATGGATGGCCTGGCAAAGAGTCCCCCTTTTGCGCCCTGACCCGAGCGGTGAACCTTCACAATCGCTCCGTCAATCATCGCGTATTCCAAGTCTGCGTCTGAAGTCATCTCTTTGAACAGGCAATGAAAAGCGCCCGCTTTGACCCACCGTTGCTGACAGGTGAATGGGACATTCACCGAGAGGGACGGAACCGCTTGAACACGCTGTTCCATTTTCCGAATTCGTCCGGCAACTCACGGTTGCCCATCGTGGCGCCATTGGTTCGAGCCCAATGGGCGACGCGCCCCGGTGCGGACAATCCACAGGACCGCTTCAATGAACAAGCGGGGATCACGCCCGGTTTGTCCCGGATCGGATAACTTCCCAAGGCAATACGGTTCGTATGATGGTCCACTGCGCATCGGTCAAAACTCTTCCGGTCAAGGCTGCTCTCCTCTGTTTGCAACCTTGAAGCAGAACTCAAATGCGTTGGGAATCCTGAACGTCAACAGTCCCTAATCTGATGCTCAGATTTCATGCAAAATGCTCGTAACAGTCCCGGACGGCGGGCGCTTTAGCAGTCATTCATCTACGCTGCGGCGGATGTCTTGTTCGGGCCGATATATCAACTGCTGCAAACTGCGCAGGCGGCCGCGGCGGGCACGAACAAGACATTCGTAACGTGCATCAAGGACTGCACTCCGCGTTCTAGTTTTCGGTGTCCAAATAGTCTTCCATCGGTGGGCATGTGCAGGTCAGGTTCCTGTCACCCCAGACATTGTCTACTCGGTTAACCGACGGCCAATATTTATCAATGCGAAATGCACCGGGGGGAAAGCAAGCCGTTTCTCTAGAATATGGCCTGTCCCAGTCCTTAACGAGATCTTCCATCGTATGCGGTGCATTCTTCAACGGACTGTTTTCAGCATCGACGCTGCCGTTTTCAATGTCTGCGATCTCAGCTCGGATGGCTAACATCGCATCACAAAAACGGTCAAGCTCGGCTTTGGTCTCGGACTCCGTTGGCTCAATCATCAGCGTGCCTGCCACTGGCCAGCTCATTGTCGGCGCGTGGAAGCCGCAATCAATCAGGCGTTTTGCGATATCGTCCACTGTGACGTGGGCGGTCTCGGCAAAAGGACGCGTATCAATGATACACTCATGCGCAACGCGTCCAGTGGGGCCTTTGTAAAGGACGTCAAACGCCCCTTCGAGCCGTTTGGCTATATAGTTGGCGTTGAGGATCGCAACGCGTGTCGCCTGTGTCAGCCCTTCGCCCCCCATCATCAAGCAATATGCCCAGGAAATCGGCAGGAGCGAAGGCGATCCGAAAGCGGCGGCAGAAACAGCGCCCTCACCCGATGTAGGATCGCCCGGAAGATGCGGGATGAGGTGGGTCTTGACTCCAATCGGCCCCATGCCGGGGCCGCCACCGCCGTGAGGAATACAAAACGTCTTGTGCAAGTTCAGATGGCTCACGTCCCCTCCCAGATCACCGGGACGCGACAGTCCGACCATTGCATTCATATTTGCCCCGTCGATGTAAACTTGACCGCCGTGATCATGAACGATCTTGCAGATATCAATCACGGTCTCCTCAAAAACGCCGTGGGTGGAGGGATAAGTGATCATACAGCCAGCAAGGTTGTCGGCATGCATCTGCGCCTTTGCGCGAAAATCATCGACGTCAATGTCGCCATTGAGTGCCGATTTTACCGGGACGACTTGCCAGCCGACCATATGGGCCGAGGCCGGATTGGTGCCATGCGCGGACATCGGGATCAGGCAGATGTTGCGATGCCCTTGACCATTCGCACGGTGATAGCCCGCAATCGACAAGAGGCCTGCATATTCACCTTGCGCACCGGAATTGGGCTGCATCGAGATTGCGTCATACCCTGTCACATCACAAAGCTTCGCAGAAAGATCATCGATCATTTCGATGTAACCTACGGCTTGATCGCGGGGGATATAGGGGTGCAGCAGCGAAAATTCATCCCATGACACCGGCATCATTTCAGCGGCGGAGTTCAGCTTCATCGTGCATGACCCCAGCGGGATCATCGCACGATCAAGTGCGAGGTCGCGGTCCGCAAGACGGCGCATATAGCGCATCATCTCGGTCTCAGCGCGGTTCATATGGAAGACGGGATGGGTCAGGTATTCGGAGGTTCGGATCAGGTTTTCCGGCACATGATAGTGCGGCGTATAATCCTTGTCTTCGCGGTCTATGCCGAATGCACGCCAGACAGCTTCAATCGTTTCGGCACGCGTGCGCTCGTCCAGAGTGATGCCCACTTGTGTCGTGCCGACTGCACGCAAGTTAATACCTTCATCTACTGCTGATTTGAGCACCGCAGCCTGAAGGGGCCCAACCTCAACAGTAATCGTGTCAAAAAATGTCGCAGGACGGACGTCAAAGCCTGCGCTTTTGATCCCCTCAGCCAGTCGTGCTGTCTTGCGATGTATCCGTTGGGCAATCGCCTTAAGCCCTTCGGGTCCATGAAAGACGGCATAGAACCCCGCCATAACAGCCAACAAGGCCTGTGCTGTACAAACGTTCGAAGTCGCCTTTTCACGCCGGATATGCTGTTCGCGGGTTTGCAGCGACAGTCGGTAGGCCCGATTGCCGTGGCTGTCGATGGAGACGCCAACAAGGCGGCCCGGCATGGAGCGTGCGTAGTTTTGCTTGGTCGCCATATAGGCAGCATGAGGCCCCCCATAGCCAACAGGCACACCAAACCTTTGCGTGCTGCCAACCGCAATATCTGCGCCCATCGCCCCTGGCTCCTTGAGCAAGGTCAGCGATAGCGGGTCCGCTGCGACAATGCCGATGGCGTGTGCCTCGTGTAGCTTCGCAATCAGCGGCGTGAAATCGCGCAGATGTCCATATGACCCCGGATACTGAAAGATCGCCCCGAAAACGGTGGCGGCATCCATGTCATCGGGCTTGCCTATAACGATCTCGATCCCCAAAGGCGCGGCGCGCGTTTTCATCACCGCAATGTTCTGCGGATGGCAATTTTCGTCGATGAAAAAGCCTTTAACTTTCGTTTTGGCCACGCGCTGCGCCATTGTCATCGCCTCAGCGCAGGCCGTCGCCTCATCCAGCAAAGATGCGTTTGCGATTTCCAGCCCCGTCAGGTCAGACACCATGGTCTGGAAATTCAAGAGAGCCTCAAGCCTGCCCTGAGAAATCTCGGGTTGATACGGCGTATAGGCCGTGTACCACGCAGGGTTCTCAAAGATATTACGCTGGATCGCAGGCGGCGTGACTGTACCGTGATAGCCCTGCCCGATCAGCGAGGTCAGAACCTTATTTTTGGACGCGGTGGCTTTCATATGGTGGAGGAGTTCGCGCTCTGACATCGGCTTGCCAAAATCAAGCGGCTTGGCCTGTCTGATTTTTGCGGGAAGCGTATCAGAGATGAGCGCCTCCAGATCGTCAGCCTCCACCACTTTCAGCATCTCCGCCATTTCATGAGGCGATGGTCCGATGTGACGCCGATTGGCGAAGTCATAGGGCAGATAGTCGGTGGGGGTGAAGGTCATGTCAGGCTCCGAAATTTCAAGCGATGAAGGCGTTATAGGCAGCTTCGTCCATCAAGCCGTCTATCTGCGATACGTCCGACGGCCTGATCTTGAAAAACCAGCCCGCGCCAGTCGCATCTTCATTTGCGAGTGCGGGGGTGTCTGCCAAATCTGTGTTCACTTCGACTATTTCGCCATCAATAGGGGCCAAGATATCCGAGGCTGCTTTGACGCTTTCGATAACCACCACCTCTTCATTTTTGGCGACTTTGGTACCCACCTCGGGCAGCTCGACAAAAACGATATCGCCCAATTGCGTCGTTGCATGCGCGGTGATGCCAACCACAATAACGTCTGCTTCAGGGCGCAGCCATTCATGCTCTTCAGTATATTTCATGTGTTTTCTCCGTGTGTTAGCGTTTGAAGTTTGCAGGTGTGAAGGGAAGCGATGTAATCGTCAGCGGCAGGCGTTTTCCGCGCAGCTCGCCGAAAACCCTGGTGCCGGTCACGGCTTGTGCTGTGGGAACATAGCCCATCGCAATCGGGGCACCGACTGTAGGCCCAAAACCGCCAGATGTGATCATTCCGATGGGTATCTCATCATCGACTTGGGCAAACAGTGGCACACCCTCACGCATCGGCGCACGGCCCTCAGGCAGCAAGCCAACCCGCTTGCGCGCAGCACCATTGCCGAGTTCAGCCAAAATGACATCTGCACCGGGAAAGCCACCCGCACGGTCGCCGCCATTGCGCCGGACCTTTTGGATTGCCCAGCCAAGTCCCGCCTGAACAGGCGTCGTATCTGTATCAATATCGTGGCCGTAAAGACAAAGTCCTGCCTCCAAACGCAGGCTGTCTCGTGCGCCCAAACCAATCGGTGCAACATCCGGGTGGGCAAGCAAGTCTCGCGCAAACGCTTCGGCCTGCGCAGAAGGCACAGATATCTCATAGCCGTCTTCGCCGGTATATCCTGACCGCGACACCCAGCACTCAACCCCCGCAAGCGACAGGGACGCGACATCCATAAACCGCATGCTGCCGGCTTTTGCATTCAGCGTGGACAAGACGGTCTCGGCGGCAGGTCCCTGAAGCGCCAGCAGCGCACGATCGGTGATCTCAGTGACGGCAACCCCGCTCAAACGAGCCTTCAGATAAGCGATATCATTGGCCTTGCAGCCCGCATTGACGACCAGAAAGATATGATCGCCACGGTTGGATATCATCAGATCATCCTGGATACCGCCTGCGTCATTCGTGAAAAACCCGTAGCGTTGCCGATCCGGCTCAAGCCCGAGAATATCAACCGGGATCAACGTCTCCAGCGCGGTTGCCGCTGTTATATAATCGGCACCCTCGACCCTCACCTGCCCCATATGGCTGACATCAAACAGGCCCGCTTTGCTGCGGGTGTGCAAATGCTCGTGCAAGACACCACTCGGGTACTGAACCGGCATGGCATAGCCCGCAAAGCTGACCATCTTGGCGCCAAGTTCAACGTGAAGTGCATGTAGCGGAGTATGGAAAAGTTCGTTCATCGGAGGCCCCTACTGACAACGAGGCGTCCGGATATTACAGATATCCTGAAGCACCACTTTTGTTCGAAAGCAAATGCTTTCTCGCGTGATGCCCCCTCTGTACCTTGGCCTGAGATTGCTATCCCTTCGGCGGGCACGATCTACGTACCACTCTCCAGAGTCTTCGTATCGGCGTCGGTCCTTTTGCCTGAGAGTTTCCGGGGCGGTTGCTCCTTCGGCACCAACTTAGTTGGTTCTCCCGACGTCGATTTGAGGGATAATCGCGCTTTAAGCGTAGGTACGCAAGAGGTTTTTTTATCGATGACAGGGCACTTTTTCGAGCGTTCCTACGCCCTTTTAGACCGCCTGCGCGACTAGTGCTCGGCATCACATTGACCCGCGCCGGGTTTTCCGGAGGCTGATCTTTCTTAGGTATGCGGCTTTTACAAATGGCGCCCCAAGCACAACGGGATAAAAGAGGCTCATGCGAAAACCAAATAACTGTCGCTGAATGAGACGGACGAAAATGCGCCGCTGGCAGCAAAAAAACCAAAGCAACAATGAATCTCAGACTTCGTATCGGGCAGCCTGCGACACGCCCATGATCTCATCGCTGCGTGGCGGCGGGCTGACACCACCCACCAGCGCCCATACGCCAGTCTCGCGGGCCTGACACAGTAGAATATGATGACAGGTCAAATATGGCGTTTTATCCCATGGTTTGATGGTGACGTCCTTTCTCAGGAATGGACGGAAGCATTATGGGACAAATTCGTCATGGGAGCACCACGACCACGCACACAGTCACTCCGCTGGAGCTGCGGCCTTCATCTCCTCTTCAAGCGCTTGTGCGGTTGACGCCCGCGAGGTGGTCAAGCCAGCCACAAGCGCATAAGCGGCAGGCGTCAGAAACAACGTGAACACCGCAGCCAGACCCAATCCACCGACGATGACCCAACCAATTGCGGCACGCGCCTCCGCCCCCGGTCCACTGCCCAAAATCAACGGCAGGCCGGACATAACCGTGCAGATCAATGTCATCGAAATCGGGCGCAGGCGGGCCTTGGCCGCATTGAGGGCGGCATCCGTCGCGGATTGGCCCTGATCGCGCAATTGGTTGGCAAACTCGACCAGCAGAATACCGTTTTTGGCCATTACCCCTATAAGCATGAGCACGCCAATCTGACTGTAGATATTGATCGTGGTTCCCGTCAGAAGCATCGCGTAGATTGCAGCGCAGACGCCAAAGGGCACAGTGATCATGACGACCAGCGCGCTCGAAAAGCTCTCAAACTGTGCCAGAAGCACAAGAAAAACGACCAACAAAGCGATGATATAGGTCGCGGTCAGCGCCGAGGACGTCTCGTCCAGTGAGGCTGCTTCTCCCAGAAAGATCAGGCCGATACCGTCGGGCAGTGTTTCCTGCGCCAGCGCGCGCACATCCTCGATCACTTCGCGCAGGGTGACTTCGGCTCCAATCGACGCATCCACTTCGATGGCGCGGCGTTGGGCATGGCGGTCAAGCTCGGCTGCAACCCCCTTTTCCTCCAGCGTAACAATCTGGCTCAGCGGGATCAGCTCTCCCACATCAGAGCGCACATAGAGGCTCATGAGATCAACGGGATCACGCACCGATCCTGCGGCGGATTGCAATATCACCGGGATGGCCTGATCGTTGATGGTCAGCTCGGCAATCTCATCCTCGTCAATCAGGGCGCGCAGCGTCGTCGAAAGGGTCGACATCGGCACCGACAGGTCCGACGCGCGAGCGCGGTCTACGGTGATGCTCAGCTGCGGTTGTGTTGCCTGATACTGCACACGCACACCCGACAGCCCCTCGACACTCGCGAGCGCACGGGCGAAATCATCGGCAGCAGCGGCAATCTCAGGGTAACTCGCCCCCGTCAACGCGATGCTCAGACCTCCGCCTGATCCGCCGCGCAGGCCGAGACTATTGCCGCTGCGGATGCGGCTCTGCGCGCCCGGAATCATCGTGAGTTGGTCGTCAATCTCGGCCTGAATATCGGCCTGAGACACGGTGCGCTCGCCCCATGGGATCAGGCGCATGCCGATGGCGCCGCGGTTGAGATCGTAGCGCCCCGTTATGGAATAAAGCCCCTGTGCAATCCCCTGATCGACGTAGGGGCGCAAGATATCTTCGACCTGAATGACCTGCCGGTCGGTGTAATCAAGGCTGGTGCCATCCGGCCCCTGTATCCAGACCGAGATCAGGCCCCGATCCTCGGGCGGCACCAGCTCTTCGCCCAGATCATCATACACAAGGGCCGCACCCCCTGCGAGCAGGCTGGCGGCGACAATCGTGATCAGCGGCGCGCGGATCATCGGGCGCACCATGGCCGAATAGAGCGCTGAAAGGCCCGCGCCGATCCCATGAAACAGCGCGTTATTCTTGCCCAGCGGATCACCAAGAGAGGCGAGCATCGGGCAGACTGTGAGGGCCACGAAGGATGAAATCATGACCGTAATCGCAAGCGCAAAACCGAATTCGGTGAAAAGACGCCCCGCATCACCAGGCAGGAACGAGATTGGCACAAACACAGCGATCAACGTTATGGTCGTGGCGATAACGGCAAAGAAGACCTGCGACGATCCGACAACCGCCGCTGCCTTTGGCCCCATGCCTTCTTGCCTGCGCCGCTGGATATTTTCGGTCACGACAATGGCATCATCCACGACCAGACCCGTGGCCAAAACCATCGCCAGAAGCGTGATCAGGTTGATCGAAAACCCCATCAGCCAAATGGCCGCGATGGAGCCGACAAGGGCGATGGGGATGGTGATGGCAGGGATCAATGTGGCGCTCAGCCGGCCAAAAAAGAGCCACATGACCGCGATCACAATCACCAAAGCCAAAGCCAGCGTTTTCATCACCTCCACGATGGAGCCTTTGATAAACACCGCCGCATCATTGGTCACCTGAAACCCCAAATCAGGAAAGCGCAGTTTCAGCCCTGCAATCGCTTCGTTCATCTGATCCGATATGCGCACCGTGTTCGATTGCGCCTGCCGCACGATCCCGAGGCTGACGATCATGCGCCCGTCAAGCCGCGCAACACTCTGCGGCGAGGCCAGCCCGAAATAGACCGCTGCGACATCGCCCAAACGGACGTTGTCGCGCAGCTTCAGATCCTCAATCCGCTCAGGGTCAGAGACGGTCGCATCCGCGCGCACCAACACCTCCAGTGCGCCAGCACCAAAGCTGCCGACAGGCACGTCAAATTGCGCCGCACGCAGAACATCCGCCACTTCGCCAATCGAAAGCTCGAACGCGGCAAGACGGCCCGGCTGCACCTCGACCCGCAAAACACGTGACCGGTCGCCGAAGAGGACCACTTCGGCCACACCGTCCACGGCGGTGAATTCCGTGGCTATCGCGTCCTCGACCAGTTGGGTCAGCTCGTCGATGGGGCGGGTATCGCTCCAGACGGCGATATCAACGATGGGATCGGCATCTTGCTCAGACTTCACCACAAAGAGGTCAGTGACACCGCTGGGCAGGCGGTTTTCAATGCGCGAGACGGCCTCGCGGACATCATTGGACGCGTTTGCCAGATCAACGCCGGGGCTAAACTCAACCCGCATGCGAAAATTGCCTTCCTCGGAGGAGGTCCGCACAGAGCGCACGCCCGCCACGCGCGCAACCGCCCCTTCGACAAGCGAGGCAACCTCGGCATCGACCGTCGTGGGCGAGGCACCGGGGTAATTGGCGCGCACCGAGACAATGGGGCGGTCCACATCGGGCAATTCGCGCACCTCGATCCCCCAGAGCGCGCCGATACCTGCGATCATGATCATCAGGCTCATCACAGCTGCGAGATACGGGCGGCGCACGCTGAGCGCGCTGATCCCCTGCCCGCCAATCATCATGAGCTTGTTCCCTCAGGCGCGTTCAGCACCACGACCGCCGCACCGGGGCGTAACCTTTGGGTGCCCTCGACGACAATCCTGTCGCCCTCGCTCAATGGCCCATCGACAATCACATTGCCGCCGCGGCGCCGGACAAGACGCACCTCAACCCTTTCCACCACATCGTCCACCACGCGCCAGACATGCAGCGTGCCATCGGCAAATTGCAGCGCCAATTCCGGAACCCCCGGGAACATCTGCCCCGGCAGATCCAGCGTTAGGGAGAAAGACGCACCCGGGCGCAGCAAGTCCGCGTCGTTGTTGATGGCGGCACGCACCCGCGCCGTGCGCGTGGCCGCGTTGATCCGGCTGTCGATCACGGCGATTTCGCCGTCGAATGCGCGCCCTTCCGCCGATGGCGTGCTGGCCTTCAACGGTAGCCCAAGCGAAACGCGGCCCAAGAGGGCTTCGGGGAGGTCAAACTCGACCAATATAACGCTGCGATCATCAAAGCTGGCTACGGGATCATCCACCGCGATCCTGTCGCCCACTTCGACAGGGGACAGGCCTGCAATCCCGTCAAAAGGCGCACGCAGCACCCGCTCGTCAAGCTCCGCGCGGGCGCGGTCCACCTCAATCTGGGCGACCGTAAATTCGGTTTGGGTTTCCTCATAGCGCACGGTGGCGGCAGTCCCTGCATTTTGCAGTTGGCGGAACCTGTCGCGGTCAGACGTCGCACGCTCCAAGCGGGCTTGGGCCAAGGACAGCTCAAACTCTTGGTCGGTGTCATCAAGCCGCATCACTATATCGCCCTGCGCAAATCGCGTGCCCGCCGAGATGCCAAGTGCTGTGATTTGCCCACCGGACGGGGCGCGCAGCGTGACGGAGCGGGACGCGAATCCCGTGCCGATTGCGGTGAACGAAAGATCATCTGCAACAATACTGGTCGTGGCTATGATGACGGGCGTGCCTGTTGCCTGTTGGGTCGGTGCAGGGGCGGATTGAACCATGCTGCCTGGCGCGCCCAAAAGCGCGGACAATTCGGCGCGGTACTGCCACGCGCCACCTGCGCAGGCTAATATCACAGCGCAAACAACCAGTTGTTTCCAGAAGGACGTACGTGTCATGTCTTGGATCCCACCTACATTCTCATGGCCTTAACATATAGCGTCATTGGCCCCTGCGTCATCCATCCTCTGAGACGCACCGTCCTCATAGGTGTTATCCCCACGCGAGGGGGAAAGCTCTACATAAATTCCTGACTGAGATTTTTGTGGCATCAGTCCACCTGCATCCACAGAATTTGGAGGCCCACTATGCCGAGCAATATGACCCGCATGTCTTTCAATGTTGTCTCTGGCGCGGTCTCACCACGCGCGGGCAGACACGGTCGCGGTTTTTGGGCCTCAAATATGGGTGTGGACGGTTTCTGGGCCGTGCGGGCGGTGCCGAATATACTTTGGTGCGCGGTCATGACGGGCTTGTTATTGGCGCCTTCAATCAAGCCACCCCCCCTGAGGACGGCGTTGGTGTCTTGAAGCACTTTCATGGCCCCGCAAACCATGCGCCGGTCTTCCCCTGAGTTGATTGGCGGAATGCCCAGATCTTCGGCTTGCTCTGCAATCCAGCGGCACATATTGCCCATGGCAAACGATGTAATTGCCGTGACTGTTTATCAGGAGCGGCATCACGATATTCGGCAACCATATCTTGCCCGCCTCGCCCAACATATAAAAAATGCCCACCTTGACAGGCTCCGTGACTGGCGCGCCCTTGCCCTTCCAATCCGGGCTCAGTGTATCAAGCTCAGAAGGGGCAAGCACAGCCCCCGACAAGATATACGCCCCAACCTTACCCCTTTTTTCAAGGGCCACCACACGATGCAATTGGCGTCCAATTTCTTCGGCCGGATCGCCTGCGACAGGCCAGCAGGCCTCGTCACGCCAAAGATCACCACATCATATTACATCGCGTCGCATATCATGTCTGACATCACAAAATGCCCTCTTCAGGTTGAGCTTTAGCGCAGCCCATCCTCCCCCTTTGCGTCTTCGTGCTTTAGCCCACCAACCCGTGGCAATGGCCTGCCGCTGTCAGTGACGGCAATGGCGACCAGAATCTCTTTTGGCCGGGGTGCATCATTAAAGCGGATTTCAATGCCGTCGAAATGCGACCGCACATAAGCTGCATCTTTGTGGCCCAGCGGTATATCAAGATCCTGACCAAGCCCGCCACGTTTCTTGGAGGACGGGACAAGGGCCGTCCCCTTTTCCACCGCCACGCGCAAAGGCGCGCCCATCTTGGGATGCAAAAGTGCGGCGGCATGTTCCAGTTCGCCATCCTCTCCAACCATCGCAGCCTTGCCATAGCTTTCGACATCAGCGGGCTTGATCCCGAGCGCGGCCACAGCTTTCTCGCCCAGCATCCCGCCCAGCTCTGCGCCAATCTCCATCAGCGGCTCAAGGTCCTCGACATATTGTCCTGCAAAAGGGTTCTCGATGACCGCACAGGCCACGGCCTTGCGGGTTGGTGGCCCGATTGGTTTACCGCCCTCAATATGCGTTTCTTCGACCCAAACGCCAATTTTTCTGATACGCGCTTTCATTTCAAACCATCCTCCCCTTTGATATCCGATGCGTCCAATCCGCCGGAGCGGGAATGGATACGCGGCCCAGTCATCATGACCAACGCAAACAGCAGTTCATTTGTACGGGGCGCATCGTTGAGGCCAACTTCCATACTGTCAAAATGGCTGCGCACGTAGGACGCGTTGATATGGGCAATTGGCACATCAAGGCGGCTGCCGGTGCCGCCAACCTTTTTAGCGGACGGCACAATCGCCTTGGTCCCGCCAATAACTTCGCGCATGGCATAACCACCGGGCGCGTGCCAAAGCGCGCCATGCTCCAGCTCTCCCGCCGCACCAACAAGCGAGCCTTTGCCGTATCCTGAGACCTTGTCGGCCCCGCCGACAGCGGCGGCAAGACGCTGCGCCAATTGCAGGCCAAGTGGGCGAAGATCGTCCATGAACCACTGGATATCCGGCTCAAAACGGCCAGCAAACGGGTTGGTAATCACGGCAAAACAGGCACCGCGCAGCAATGGCACATCAACTGGGGGACCGCCTTCGTGGTAAATCTCTTCGACACTCAAGACGATTTTGCGCACTTCCAACTCTGACATCTTCTAACTCCGTTATGTATTGAGATTGGCTAAACCCCTGGCCAACCGTGATATTTTGACCCTGCAAAAACAGCGCGGCCCCTTTGATCTGGTCCAAGAAAAGCATTGATTGTGCTTGCGTGTGCCCAGCTTCAAGGGCCGCTTTACAGTCTGCCGCCTTCAAGAGAGGGACGCCAGTGACGACAAGCCGCGCGCCAAGATCGCTGTCGGGTGACAAATCACTGGCGGGTTCGCGTATAATATCCGGACAATCGGGCAGATCGACCGCATTGGCGATCAGCGTTGCCGCAACATCGGCTTGCGCTGCGGTCGCGGCAAGCACTGTAACACTATCTGCAACACCAAGCGAATGACTGCGGCCCAGCCGACCGCTAGTGGCGATCCCGCGAATGCCGTCTGCGGATGTGAACCGGATGCGCCCCAGATCGCTGCCATCGACTTGGGCCATTGCAACCAAATACTCTGTGTCCTCTGACAGATGCACAGCAATGTCCCCGCCATTATTCACATAGGCCCGCTGCAACGGGACCGCAGAACACATTGCCGCAAGGATTTCGTCTGCAACGGCACCTGCGACAGCGATCATCGGTGTCACAAAGGACTGTTCACACGAAGGGCCCGCAGCTTGGTACATTCTTTGTGCGACCGGATCAGCAGGCGCAGGCGTCCGGGGCGTCAATTGGCTCCGATGCTGCACGAGCCCCTCTACCAGCCCCTCAAGGATCGTCTGAAACCGCTGATGAGCCGCCTCGAACGCCACCTGACGCGCGCCGGGTTTCTCTGCATCCGCACCTATGATCAGATCAATCGGCCCGTGGTGCAGATGCAGGCGGTCACCTGCACCCAGAATAGCGGCTTGAGGCCCCTGCATGGTGCTCAGCTACCCTTTTTCCATCGGTAATTGTGTTTTGCCGTCGGATCCGCTTCGGGATCAATCCGGCCCACCCGGCGCACAGAACCCAAAATGACGTCTTCGATTGGTCTGACATGATCAGCATGCCCGCCCAATGCCACATAGTCCGATAGGCGCATCGTGAATTCAATGGGCGCCACAAGCGCAGGCGTCGGCACATAGCCAAAGGAATTCGATGGCATATCCAACACATCAGCCATCACAGTAATCCCGCCGCCCGGCCAGACATAGGCATTGGCACCGCCACACGACACATGCGTCAGAGCATCCTTAACCGAATTGGTAAGTTTCACCGGGTTTTCTGTAACCCCCGCCCGCAAAGACCCCCCAGCCCCCCCCATGAACAGGACGGAACAGATCGAGGGTTCGCAATTCTCTGCGATCCGGTCCACTGAAAATTGCAAGGCTTCGGTCAATGGAACCGGCTGCGGCTCAAGGTCCGCGTCTAGCTGAAAATATGCGTATTGCTCGCCCGTTGTGGACACCATCAAAAGTCGGAGCCCCTGCCACGCGACATTTTTATCGGCTGGTTTCAAAATGGTCAGCGGGTCTTCGACATCCGTCCCACCCCAGCCGGTGCCGGGTTGTGCCACCTGAAAATAGCGCCCCGGCGTTGATCGCCGGCCACGGATCTTGATACCCGAAGGCGGCACGTTCAGCATCTTGCCTGCCTGATGCTCCGAGAGGACCCCTGTGATGTGATCATCGACAACAATCACCTCATCCACATGCTGCACCCATTGCGATGCAAACATCCCGATGGCCGCAGAGCCACAGCCCACCCGCATCAGTTTTTCGGCCTGACCATTGACTATAGGGGCCTTGCCCGCCTGCACCACAACACAAGCGCCACCTTCCACAGTGAGCTCAACCGCTTCACCGTTGCACAGCTTCAGCAACGTGTCACAGGTGACGCGGCCTTCCTTCTTGGTCCCACCCGTCAGGTGCTCAACACCGCCCAGCGACAACATTTTTGAGCCGTATTCGCTGGTCATCACATGGCCGACCGGCTCGCCTTGACACAGCACAATGTCACGCTCGTGACCAATGAAGCGGTCGGTGTCGATTTTTACCTTCACACCGCAATAGCTAAAGATACCCTCAGTCACGATGGTGACCATGTCAGTGTCATCAACCTTCTGGCTAACAATGAACGGCGCGGGTTTGTAATCAGGGTATGTCGTCCCTGCCCCAACGGCCGTGATGAACGGCCGGTTGCTTTGAACCAGGTCGCCGTCCCAATCATTGCCGCTATTACCCTTCATAAAGGGCACAGCCTTTGCACCGCTTTCGATGGAATTTGAAATGATCGTCAATGGGTCAAGCCGGACAAGCTCGCCCGCGTGGTTGCCATAGCGATCGCAGGCACCGGATTTCCCATCCGCGATATAGCACAGGACCGGGCAGGCATCGCAGCGTATTTTCTCGGATTTTACGTGAGCTTTGTCAGTCATTTTCTCTACCTTTTAGGGCCGTACCTCCCCAAGGGGGATCACGAAAATAGTGCGGCACCAGAACCCTCACCCGGCACGGTAATCACGCGCCCCCAAACAGCCTCGCCGCTCTGCTTCAAACCAACGCTTGCGCCCAGATTTCTCTTACTCAAACACCCGTCGCCGCAGCCAAAACAAGATGGGCAGCAACAATCCGCAGCTGGCAAGGCATCGTGGGTCTTCCAGCTCAAATCGCTTGCATACTAACATTATTAGTGGACTGTGGGATGTGTCAAATACTAATTGTGGAGCCGATGAAATAGCCAATTAAAGTCAGGTATAGCTGGCGCTTAACTCAGCAGCGACTGACGTAGACATGTGGGATCACACGGCCCCCTCAGCCCAGCCGAAGTTATCCAAGCTTCTTGAGCAATCGCAAAAGCGTGTTTCGCTCAGACGTGGTCAGAGGTGATAATGTCAGGTCCGAGATTTGTCGACCTGCGTCATGCAGGTCCGGCACAATCTCGATCTTTTTGTCAGGTATCGACAGGATTGTACGCCGTTTGTCATTGGGATCAGAATTGACTTCAACCAATCCTTTTTTGCGCAACCTTTCAATCACACCTTTGATCGTAGCAACATCCATGGCTGTGCGCCGCCCCAGTTCGTTCTGGGAGCACTCACCGAGATCAGCCAATCTGACCAGAGCCGCAAACTGGGTTGGCGTCAGGCCAAGCGGGATGACATTCTGAAACAAGGATGAGTGGCGCTGGTTGGCCAAGCGCAGAAGGTAGCCAACTTGTTGGTCAAGAATGTATTTGCCTTCGTTCTCTTCCAAATCTCCGCCACTCCGCTCCTGGTTTCAATCACTGAAAACCGGTGACACCCCGTCTTTTCGGTAAGCGACTTGAGATAAGTTTACAACCCGAGCCCCACGCGGGACGTAGGAGGCAAAGGCGCACAGCTTTTGATCCTCCGCCACGCAAACCGGTGCCAAGTGCCTGTCAAAGATCAGAGAAAAAAGTGGACAGCCGCGCCTCTGTCGTTAGCATACAAACACAAATGCAACACTGGAGACCCCAATGGCGAAGTCAACACGCAAGCTGGTGATCAGGAATATCGGCCTGATCTTGACGGGAAAGATGGAGGCGCCGATCGCCGACGGAGACTGTGTGATTGCGATAGACGGCAAGATTTCAGAATTCGGGTATGAAAAAGATCTCGACACCGAAGATGCGACCACAAAGATTAATGCCCACGGATCGACCCTGGCACCCGGTCTGATTGACAGCCATGTGCATCCCGTCGTGGGCGATTACACCCCACGCCAACAGCAATTGGGGTGGATCGATTCAACATTGCACGGTGGTGTCACCACGATGATATCGGCGGGTGAGGTTCATATGCCTGGTCGCCCGAAAGACATTGTCGGACTAAAGGCGATGTCGATTGCCGCTCAACGGTTTTACGAAAATTTCCGCCCGTCCGGCGTCAAGGTGTTGGCAGGTGCGCCCGTCATTGAGCACGGGATGGAGGAGCACGACTTCAAGGAACTGGCCAATGCTGGCGTAAAATTCTTGGGCGAAGTGGGGTTGGGCTCTGTCAAAGACGGCAAGACCGCCAATCAGATGGTCAATTGGGCTCGTAAATATGGCATTCAATCCACCATTCATACGGGCGGTCCGTCCATCCCCGGTTCGGGTCTGATCGATGCTGATATGGTGCTGGAAACAGGCACCGATGTGGTGGGCCATATCAACGGTGGCCACTCGGCGCTGCCCGACGATCAGATCATTTGTTTGTGCGAAAACTGCGGCAAGGGCTTGGAGATTGTCCACAATGGCAACGAACGCGCCGCCCTGCTGACGCTGAACACCACGCGCGAGTTGAACAAGCTCGATCAGATCATTCTTGGCACTGACGGTCCGGCAGGTTCGGGCGTACAACCCTTGGGCATCATGCGTATGGTTGCAATGCTATCCAGCCTTGGAAATGTCCCTGCTGAAATCGCGTTCTGTTTCGCAACCGGCAACACCGCACGCCAGCGCGAGTTGGACGTTGGACTGCTGGAGCCCGGCTTTTCCGCCGATTTTGTGCTGATGGATCAAGCCCAACACGCGCCCGGCAAGAACATCCTTGAATCCGTCCAGCTTGGCAACCTGCCCGGCATTGGCATGATGATCATTGATGGCGAGATTTGCAGCCGTCGCAGTCGAAATACCCCTCCGGCACAAAACCTTCCCGAAGAGGAAAGCTGACGGTCTCCCTGAGATCTGGCCAAAAGAGCAATCTTACGGCGTTTTCGGGGTTCTTTACTGTGCGGTTTTCGGCCTGAAATTTGCGTCTCGTTAAGGCACCGCTGCTACCCGCCCCGCGCAGATGCGAGCAGACCCGTTCAAGCAATAGGCCCTCTAAGTATCAACATAAAAGCGGGCAACGGACCTACGAAATCCCTTCTAGAGCGTGATACATAGCTATTATCGCCCAGCTTATTTAGGAGCTTGCGAAACCGCCCTGCTTTGCTCGAAGTCAGCTTTTCGATGATTAACTCATCCATCGCCTGCTCTGCGATGAGCTGTTCATCTTCGGCTGCCTTTGCATTGCCCATATCTTCGCTCTTTCAAAATCGATCAGTAATTCAAAAGCAAGAGGGGTAGCACTTCACGTATCGCTCACACCCAAGCGCTTCGGATGCACGAACTGATGTCGATCTAAGGCAAGCCACCGCCCTCTCCTGAAGGGGCTGCCCCATCTTGTGAGAGAGGAAATCACGCTGCCCGCAACATCGCTCAGGCAGACGCTCAGACGCTTGCGGCGGATATCGGTATGAGCTGGGATTTGCGCTGCGGATTTTGAGGTTGGGTATGGCCCGTTGGCCAAGATATCCACGCTCAATTATCAGCGCACGTCTCAATGGCCGGATTTTCCACCGGCCATGTATCAGGCTTTCTCACAACAGGTGCTAAAACCACCCACTGCACGGCAGCAACACCACCCATCGGGCATATCCCTCATTCATAACGGAGGTCGAATTCTATAACCGTACCGTCGGCGCGGGTCAGGCTGCGTGCGTAGATCTCGCGCGGGCCAACCAGATCGTCATCGACAAATCCGTTGACGATCACGAGTTCACCAACATCTGCGGGCACCCAGTTTGGCCCGACATAGACCCGTATGTCGCCACTGGCATCGGCAAGACGGAATTCGTCTTCATCAGTGATCCGCTCAACAGTGCCTTGCACGGTAACCATCGCACCGCGTTGCGCATCGGCAATGGCAGTGATCGTCTGGGCCAGCGCGAAGGGCGTGCTGAGTGAAAAAATGAGGGCGGCAGTTGCAATAATTTTCATTGTTTTGATCCTATGGACAAAAGGGGGCCGGTTAGCGGGTGATGTCTTCAATTGAATTCATCTACTGTGGCGAACGCCGCCCTCGCATCGATGGATGCGAGGGCTGAATGCGTTTTGCGACAACAGACCCTAGTCGAGCGCGATGATTATCAAAACGGCAACCACCGCCGCACCGGCAACGAGCCATTTCTTTTTCACGCGAATTTCGACTTCGCTCGACAGCCATGCGCCGGCCTGCTTGAGGTCAAATTTCTGAACGTGGTCCATATCTGTCTCCTGTATGACTGTGGATCACCCATTGATCCGATGACACAGGTATCCACCACTTGTCTGACGACAGCCTGACGGGACGTATTTATTTTTGCCTGAGCCGTATTTATTTTTCAGCTTGTCTGTAGGTCAGCACGAAAATGCATCCACCGCCTTCGGGTGTATGGGCTTCGATTTTTCCACCCTGACCGCGTTGCACCCGCTCAACAATGGCAAGGCCCAGCCCTGCCCCCCCAGGAACCGCATTCGGCCCGCGCCAGAAGGGTCTGAACATCTCTGCCCCGGCATTCTGCGGCAGGCCTGGGCCGTGATCGCGCACCGTTATGGTCGGGCCGTGATCCACGGTGACCTCCACCGCGCTCGACCCGCCATGCAAGATCGCATTCTCGATCAGATTGGACAGGGCGATCTCCACCCCTTCTGCGTCCGCATGGGCCAAGACCGGATCACCCGGCTGATCGAGTGACAAAACCACCCCCTTTACATGGGCGAAAGGCACGAGAGCGGCCACAACGGTCTGCGCCACATTGCGCAGGTCCAGCCCAGCCCCGTCCGCCACCTCCAGCCGATCGGCGCGCGTTGAGGCCAGCACCTGCGCCACTGTACGCGAAAGTGCGGCCAGATCCGCGCGCAGGCGGTCTGTCGTCTCACCCGGAGGAAGGGCATCGAGACGTGCTACAAGAACAGCGACCGGCGTGCGCAAAGCATGCGCGGCCTCGGCCGCGTTGCGTGTTTCAGCCTCCAATGCCTCGTTCAGGCGATCCAGCGAGCGTTGTGTGGCCTCGACAAGGTCGGCTACCTCGGTCGGAAGCCCGTCTGATGGCAAGAGTGGGATGGACCGGCCCGGATGCAGGCCACGCGCCCAAGCGGCGGCGGCAGCAAGCGGGGTCAGGCCGCGCCGGATCAGCCAGGCATTGGCGCCAAGCAGCAGCAATACCACCGGCAGGATCGGCACTGCGACATGCAGATAAAGCTCCGCCAGAAGCGCCTGCTGCAACAGGCCTGCGGGGTCACCCGCCATAACGAACACCATACGTAGCCCGTCCGTGCGGCCCGCAAACTCGTGTCCTGCTACAATCAGCGGCCCGCTGGGGGTGTTCAGCCGCGTGACCCAATTATCAGCAAAGATATCCGTGGCCACAGGCGGGATCAGGTCTGGGTTCACCTCTTCAAGAACAACGCCCCCGCGATTGACCAACGCAAAGGCGTAAGCTTGCGGGTGTTCAGCGTAAAGATCGCGGACGGCGGCATCCGCTGGCAGCATGCTGCCCTCCAGCGCGGCCTCCATCCTTGCTATCTGACGGGAAATCGCCTCGTCCTCGATCGCACGGCGATCCGACCCATAATAGACCCCGACGGCGATCAAATTCACCAGCACAATAAGAGATGCCATCAGCACCAGCCGCAGGGTCAGGATCTGTGCCAGTGGACGCGCGATCATTCTAGCACCTCGCCCGCCAGCATCCAGCCAATCCCGCGTACAGTCACGATGGGAAAGGGGCAACCGGCCCCGTCAAGCGCGCGGCGCAGGCGCGAGACCGCCGCATCAAGCGCGTTCGGCGTGACCTCATCGTCCAGCGTGTAAATAGCCTCTTCCATCACAGCGCGCGGGGCGACGCGCCCAGCGCTGCGCATCAATTGTTCCAATACGCCCAACTCACGACGGCTAAGCATCACCGGGATGTCATATACGCTGGCGCTACGCGCAACCGTGTCAAAGGTCAGCGGACCAACCCTCAGCACTGTTGCAGAGCGACCGCCCGGCCTGCGCAGGACGGCGCGGCACCGCGAGATCAGTTCAGGCATCTCAACCGGTTTGACAACATAGTCATCCGCACCACCGTCAAGCCCCGCGAGCCGGTCTTCCAACTGATCCCGTGCGGTCAGGACAATGACGGGCACGCGGCCTCCCTGGCGCAGCTGTGGCAGAATTTTCAGCCCATCCCCGTCAGGTAATCCCAGATCCAGCAGGATCAAGGCGATATCCGCGATCCCGGCAGCCTCAATCGCCTCCGCAGCAGTCCTTGCATAATCAACCGTGAATCCCGCACGCCTCAGGGCATCCATGATGGCCTCAGCCAGCGGCGGGTGATCTTCGACAAGCAAAACGCGCATGGATTGAAAGCCCTGTATTTCGATCCCAAGCGTGAACGCTCTGCTCTTTGCCCGCAAGCGAACAATTCTGCTAAATCGCCTTCTGCTTCACCCGCTCTGAAAGCTCGGCTGTGCTTTCTTTGCGTTCGCTGTAGCGGTCCAACAGGTAGTCTTTGGTATCACGGGTCAGTAGCGTGAACTTCATCAGTTCCTCCATAACATCGACCATCCTGTCGTAAAACGGTGACGGCGTCATACGGCCCGCGTCGTCAAATTCCAGAAACGCCTTGGGAGTAGAGGATTGGTTCGGGATGGTCAGCAAACGCATCCACCGGCCCAAGATGCGGAGCTGATTGACGGTATTGAAGCTCTGCGAGCCGCCGCTTACCTGCATGACGGCAAGTGTTTTGCCCTGCGTCGGTCGCACCCCGCCGAGCGATAGTGGTATCCAGTCGATCTGGGTTTTCAGGATGCCGGTCATGGCCCCGTGCCGCTCGGGCGAGCACCAGACCATGCCTTCGGACCATGTGACCAGATCGCGCAATTCCTGCACCTTGGGGTGATCCGCCTCCGGATCATCCGGCAGCGGAAGGCCGGAGGGATGGTAGGTGCGCACATCAGCCCCCAGCCGCGTGAGGATGCGGGCGGCTTCTTCGGTCATGAGCCGGCTGAACGAGCGGTCCCGGAGCGAGCCGTAGAGCAGCAAGATGCGCGGAGCGTGTTTCGCACGTTCCGGCATCAGCAGGCGTTCGGTGTCGATTGTGTGGAAATGCGCCTCTTTGAGGTTTGGGGTATCAGCCAACGCGGTGTCCCTCCGCATCGATCAACAGCGTGCCATCCTCTTTCGACATCTGGCCGGGAGGCAGCCGGTCAAGAAGATCCAACACCGTCTCGCTTGGGCGGCAGAGCCGAACGCCTCTGGACGTGCAGACGATAGGGCGATTGACCAGAACAGGATACTCTAACATCGCGTCAATCAACGTATCGTCATCCACGGATGGATCGAGCAGACCCAACGCTTCTGCCGGGGATTTTGTCACCCGCAGGGCGGTACGGGGCGTCAGCCCCGCTGCGGCGAAGAGCGCCAACACGTTGCGCGAAGTTCCGCAATCTGGGTTGTGATGGATTACGATGCTCATGCCGCATCTTTTTCCGATGGGAACCAGTGCTGCGTCTTGTTGGCAAAGGCGACCAGCGACAGCATCACAGGCACTTCGACCAGCACCCCAACGACCGTGGCAAGTGCTGCGCCGGAGCCAAGCCCAAACAGGCTGATCGCAACGGCGACGGCCAGCTCAAAGAAATTCGATGTGCCGATCAATGCGCAGGGGGCAGCGACGTTGAACGGGATTTTCCACGCGCGCGCCGCTAAATACGCAACAAAGAAGATGCCGTAGGATTGGAGGATCAACGGCACCGCGATCAGGGCGATGACAAGGGGGCGATCAAGAATAACCTCGCCCTGAAACCCGAAGAGCAGAACAACCGTCACCAGCAATCCGAAGATGGAGAAGGGCTGCATGCGGGATTTGAACGCATCTACCGTAACCTCACCGCCTTTGGTCACGAGGGCGCGGCGCGTAAAGTAGCCCGCGATCAGTGGCAACATGACATAGAGGCCAACCGACAGCAGCAGCGTATTCCATGGCACGATAATATCCGTCACGCCCAACAAAAGGGCCACGATGGGCGCGAAGGCAAAGACCATGATCACGTCATTCACACTGACCTGCACCAGCGTATAGGTTGGGTCGCCGCGCGTTAGGTTGGACCAGACAAACACCATCGCGGTGCAGGGCGCTGCCCCCAGCAGGATAACGCCCGCAAGATACGCCTGGGCATCGTCCGGTGGGATCAGGTCCGCGAACACCACCTCAAAAAACAGCACACCCAAGGCGGCCATCGTGAAGGGCTTGATCAGCCAATTCACCACCAACGTCACGACCAAACCTTTCGGCTTGTCGCCGACCTGCCTGAGCGCCCCGAAATCCACGCCCACCATCATCGGATAGACCATCGCCCAGATCAGCACGGCCACGGGCAGGTTGACCGAAGCGACCTCCAGCGCGGCCAGTGCGGCAAAGAGGCCCGGAAACAGATTACCCAAGAGCAGCCCCGCCCCGATGGCAAGGGCCACCCAAACGGATAGCCAGCGCTCAAACGTCCCAAGACCCGCCGCAGCACGAAGCGATGTATCAGTCATGGCAGCCTCCTAACAGTCACAAGCGAGTTCATTGATCACGGGTCGGCACAGATCGGGATTTCCGCCGCAGCAGTCCTCCATCAGGAAAGCAAGCAAGCCGCGCATCCCGTCCATATCGGCGAAGTAGCGGATGCTGCGGCCTTCTCGCGCGCTACGGATCAGACCCGAGCGCGCAAGGATCGACAAGTTTGCCGACATCGTGTTCTGGCGCACGCCAAGCGCGTCGCTGATACCACCGGCAGACATGCCTGCCTCCCCTGCCCTGATGAGCAGACGGAACACATCAAGTCGGGTGGGCTGGCTGAGGGCAGCAAAGGCGTCGAGTGCAGTATTTGTATCCATATTTCATGAAATATAGATACATTGAGCAAGGTCAAGTTCTTTCCTGACTTCAAGAGTGTTTGGCAAAGGGTGGGCAATGCTCCAGCGCCCCACAATGGCTAGGATGTGCCTAGGTCATGGTCCATGCCTAGCGCGCGATGAACCCGGCACGACCACCATCGCAATCAGGCCCGCAAGATCGTCCCACATCTTCATACGCAGCAACAGGCCTCAGACAAGACCGTTCAGACCCGACGCTCTTTCAGCGCGGCAAACACAGCTCTGCCGATGACCACAGCCGTCACGATCACGATCAGAACCACCGATATGGCCGCGATGGCCGGGTCGATATTGTCCCGCAGCCCCTGCCACATGAGGCGCGGAAGGGTGACGGCCTCGACCGAGGTGATGAAGATCGTCACGGCGATCTCCTCCCATGACAGAACGAAGGTCAGGAAGAAGGCGGTGATCACGCCGAACTTGATATTGGGCAGGATCACCTTGAAAACGCGGGTGCCAAGCCCGGCGCCCATGGCCCGCGCCGCCAGATCCATGCGCCGGTCCACCTGCGCCAGAGACACGCTGACCAGAACCACGGCAAAGGGCACGATCATCACCGAATGGGCCAGCGCGACGCCCATCATCGTGTCATATGCAAACACGCCGTTCATCTGGGTCAGGGTGATCAGGAAGAAATAGAGCGTCAGCGCAGAGACCACCGGCGGCGCCACCATCGGCAGCAAGGCGATGCCCATCAACACCCCGGCAAAACGGGGCCGGAACATCCAGATGCCGAGGCTGAAGAACGTGGCCAACGCCGTGGCAAACCCAGCCGACATCAGCCCAACGCGCAGCGACAGCCATATCCCCTCAAGCCATTCGCGATCCTCGTAAAGCGTGCGGTAGTGGCGCAACGAAAGCTCGCCCTCGGGGACCGACAGGAACCGCTTGGGCGTGAACGAGACCGGAATGACAGCAAGCAGAGGCAAAAGCATGAACACCCCGACCAGCACGGCAAGGAGTATGGCGAGCAGTCCGGGGCGCAGGCGGATCATCTGTCACCCCCTTTGGGGCTGAGTTGCTTCAAAAGCAGCGCCAGCAGCGCCGAGATAGCCACCATCAAGATCACGCTCACCGCCGCCGCCAGCCCCCAATCAGGGCTTTGAAAGATGCGCAGGTAGATCAGCTCGGCCACCATCACGCTGCGCCCGCCGCCAAGGATGGCGGGGGTGATGAAAAACCCGATCGCGAAGACAAAGACCAGCAATGCCGCCCCCATCAAGCCCGCTGCCGTCATTGGCACAAAGACCTGCCAGAAGACGCGCGTGCGGCTCGCGCCCATGCCGCGCGCGGCCATCAGGACCCGCTCGTCCACGGTGCGCATGGCCGAGGCCAGCGGGAACACCGCAAAGGGGATCATGAAATGCACCATGCCCACGATCACGCCAAACTCATTGCGCACCAGACGCAATGGATCCTCGATCACGCCCATCCCCTCCAGCCAGCCATTCAGCAGGCCGCGGCTGGACAAAAGCGCCAGCCAGCCAAACGCGCGGGTCAGGACGGAAATCCAGAACGGAATGAGGATGCACAGCTCGGTCAGGGTCCGCACAAGCGGCGAGCCGCGCACCCACAGGAGCGCGAGGATATAGCCCATGATCACCGAAATCACCGTGACCATCACGCAGATGCGCAAGGTGCGCCAAAAGACCGACAGGATCAGCGGATCCGTGAGGGCCGCAGTGTAGTTTTGCAACCCTGGCTCAGGGCGCGTGAAGCTCCAGCCGATGACGCCTGCAAAGGGCAGCATATAGGCGAGCGCAAGAAATATGAGCAGCGGTGCCAGCAGGATCATGGGGCGGAAATAGCGGGTCATGTTCGCGGTCTCGCTGCGGGTCGTTGAGAAGGAGCCGCCCCTGCCCAAATGAGCGGGCAGAGGCGGCAAAGGCGTTGTCAGGCAGAGATGATCGCGAGATACTCATCAAGCGCTGCACCGTAGTTTTCCTCATACCACGCCACATCAATCGCGATCTGCTTGGCGAAGTTATCGGGAGCTACGGGGTTATACTTGCGCTGATCCTCGGGGATCAGATCGTCTGTGGCCGGGTTTGCCGGGCCTTGGGACAGCATGTCGAACATGACCAGCTGCCGTGCGGGGTCTTGCGCGGAGGCGATGAATTTCATCGCGTTTTCCGTGCCGCCCGGATTGCCCTTGACCACGGCCATGGCACCCGGAGACAGAAGCCCGTCCTGCCATGTGAAGCTGACCTCGCCGTCTGTGTCCTGATCCATCAGGCGCGCGCGTGTAGACCAGGCCAGCCCCATTGAGGCCTCGCCATCCAGCATCACGGTCTGGCTTTCGGCACCATTGCCCCAGAAGCTGATCACGTGCTCCTTGAAGCCCTCCAGCTTGGCATGCGCCCGCTCTATATCCAGCGGGTAAAGGTCTGCGGCGGCAACGCCATCCCCCAAGAGCAGCGCCTCCCACATACCGGTGCCCCATTTATACATGGCGCGCTTGCCGGGGAATGCTTCAACATCAAAGAAATCGGCCATCGAGGTTGGAGGGTTATCCCCGAACTTGGTTGCATCATAGACGATGATATAGCTGAAGAAATACGACGAGGCCGAATATTCCCAGCCAAAGCCATCACGCATCTTGGCGCGGTCCACCACGGAATAGTCGATAGGCTCAATCATGCCCTTCTTGCCGAGCGTTTCTGCCGAGAACGCATCCGCATCGACGATGTCCCAGGTCGGGCTGCCGCTTTCAAACTGGGCCTGAATAGAGCCTTCGGTCGGGCCGGAGCCATCTTGGCGCACACGCACGCCTGTCGCCTCCTCAAACGGCTTGCCATAGGCCGCGTCATAGGCGTCCATCGCGTCACCGCCCCAGTTGACGAAGACAAGCTGGCCATCATCGGCAAGTGCGGGAACCCCGTGCGTGGCCAAAGCTGTGGTGCCCAGAAGGGCCGCGCCCAGCTGCGTGAACTTGCGGCGGCTGATCTTGCCCTGACGGGCCTTGTCGGCCAGCAGCTCAAGTTGGTCTTGGGTGAATGCATCGTTACGTTTCATTATGTCTCTCCTTTGTTGGTTATCTTTATGTTAATTGGTTTTGGCCTGCGCTGGGGACGGTCACAGAAGAAATCCCTTTTGCTCGGGCCAACTGGCCCAGATATCGCTACCAGGGGCAAGGCCGCCGGGCAGCTTGTCTGTGGGATGGGTGAGGGTGATCGCTGTCCCCTCGGGCCCCGCCAGATCAATGCGCGTATCCGCCCCGAGATACGTCAGATCGGTAACGGTTGCGGGGATCGCATTGCCAGTCTTGGGCGCGCCCGTGCTGATGGCCATGTATTCGGGCCGCACGGCAAGCGTATGGCCGTCCGCATGGCCCGCCGCGCGCAGGGTGCGCCCGCCGAACTGTCCAGTATGTATGTCGCCGTCGCGGACAAGGCCCGTCAGCGGCAGAAGGTTGATATCGCCCAGAAACTCCGCAACAAAACGGTTTTCCGGCTGCTCATACACCACGCGCGGCGGGGCGAGCTGTTGCAGGCGTCCACGCTCGAATATGGCGACGCGGCTCGACAGGGCCAGCGCCTCGGATTGATCATGGGTGACAAAGACAAATGTGGTGCCGGTCTCGCGGTGCAGGCGGCGCACCTCGTCCTGCATCTGGCCGCGCAGGTTCTTGTCGAGCGCCGAAAACGGCTCGTCCAGAAGCATCACGGGCGGCTCGCAGGCCAAGGCCCGCGCAAGGGCCACACGTTGTTGTTGCCCGCCTGAGAGGGCATCGGGGCGCTTGTGCGCGTGCCCGCCAAGCCCGACCATCTCGATGATATCAGCCACACGCGCATTAATCTGGCTCGCGCTGCGTTTCTGAACCTTGAGCGGAAAGGCGATGTTTTGCTCGACACTCATATGCGGGAAAAGGGCATAGCCTTGGAATACCATGCCAAAGCCGCGCTGCTCGGCGGGCACGGCGGTCATGTCAATGCCATCGAGCGTCATCGCGCCGCGCGTCGGCTCCTCAAAGCCTGCCAGCACCATCAGGAAGGTCGTCTTTCCAGACCCCGAAGGACCGAGCAGCGTCAGAAACTCGCCCCGTCCGATGGTCAGCGAGATATCCTGCAAAGCAGTGAAGCCGCCAAAATCTTTGCCAATGCCCTCAACACCAATCTCAGCTGCGCGGATTTTTGTCGTCATTGAGCATCCCCCTTTGAAGGAAAAGCGTAGAGGGCGGGCACGCACGGGCGCAAACGAATTCTTTTAGTCTATTCGGCAAATTTCATTTGTCGCCTGTCGATTTCTAGCGTTTCGCCCCCGGCAGGACGGAGCTGATCCAGCGGCGAAAGGCGCAGGCCGGCTCCAGCGCCTGTTTTTGAGGCGGAATTCCCAAAAAATAGGAGCTGGATGATTTGATCTGAATGTCGGTGACACGGATCAACTGCCCCGATGCCATCGCGCTGTTGCAGATGAACGCGTCGCCCATCGACACGCCCTGCCCCGCGACCGTCGCGGCATAGACAAGATTCATATCAGCAAAGACCGGCCCTGTGGCTGCGGTGCGCGGCAGGCCTGCCGCCTGCATCCAGCGCCGCCAATCATCTGTGTCGCCCAGATGCAGTAGATCGGCGCGCAGGATATCGGCGGGGGATTTTATACCGCCCAGCCGGTTGGCCAGTATAGGGCTGAGCAGGGGCGCAAACTCGACTTCCTGAAGCAGCTCCACATCGACGCCGGGCATCGCGCCATCGCCAAAGGAAATAAAGATATCGGCCTCGGGGTTCGACACATCGTCAAGGCGGCGCGGCGTGACGATGCGCAGCTCCACCTCGGGGCAGATCGTGCGAAACTCTCCGATGCGGGGTGCCAGCCAGAAGGCGGCAAAGCCCGGCGTGCAACTCACGGTGAGCGTGCCCGACAGGCCGTGGCCCGCATTGCGCACCGCCGATCCGGCAATGGCCGACAGCGCGCCGCGCACATCGCCCGCATAGGCCCGACCGCGCGGCGTCAGCTCGATGCGCGTGCCCACCCGGTTGAAGAGCACAAAGCCAAGATCCCGCTCCAGAAGGCGCAACTGGTGGCTGACCGCGCTTCGGGTCAGGTTCAGCTCATCCGCCGCCGCCCAAACGGTGCCATGGCGCGCAAAACATTCCAGCGCACGTAGGGCTTGGGTGGACGGGATGCGAGACATGGGCGGATTCCTCAGGATCTTTACGAGGTTGGAGAGACCCCTACAATTAGGTGAGTAAATTTTGCCGATGCAAGGAAAAGGTTTCACTATCATGCGGCGGGCGGCGCTGGCTAACTTTGATCACAGGAGAACCGCCATGACACTGACCGACGCCCAGACCCACGCCCTTGCCACCGTTGAGGCCCGTATGCCGGAGCTGTCGGAGTGGTGTGCCACGATATTCGAGCATGGCGAGACCGCGTGGCGCGAGTATCGCTCTGCCGAATGGTATGTGGCGCGGCTGCGCGCCGAGGGGTTCACCGTCGAGGAAGGCAGTGCAGGCATGCCCACTGCGTTCTGCGCCGAATGGTCCAATGGGGATGGGCCGATCATTGGCATGTATGGCGAATACGACGCCATTCCCGGCAATTGTCAGGCCGCCGCCACCCACCGCGCGCCGCGTGCGGGCCTAGGATATCAGGCAGGCGGGCATACCGACCCGCATTCGGGCTTGGGCATCGGCGCGCTTGGCGGGCTGCTTGCGACCAAGGCGGCGATGGAGGCCAAGGGCATCAAGGGCGGTCTGCGGTTCACTGGCGAGCCTGCGGAAAAGGTGCGCGGCTCCAAGCCCATTCACGCGGCCAAGGGATATTATGACGGGCTGGCGGCGATGCTGTCGTTTCATCCGTTCTACATGCTGCCCATGTGCAACACCGTGCGCTGGGATACCCACTGCGGCGCGGCCTATTCGATGATTTATCGCTTCATCTGTGACGCGCCCGAGGCTTGGGGCATCGGGGACGGCGCGCCGATCCCGCAATCGCATTCCGCCATCCGCGCGCCCGGCGCGTCCGAGGCGCTGGTAACGATGTATTCCATGTCCAAATCCCTGCGCGATTCGATGCTGCCACATCAAGGCGGCTGGTCGATCTCCGAGGCCATCCTGACCGCCGGACAGGCAACAGCCGACAATCAGCCCGCAGGTCTGGCAGAGCTGCAATACATGATGCGCACGCCCACAATTGAAATGGCAGAGCAGGTCACGGCAGCGCTGGATCGCAATGCCGCCGCCGTGGCCGCGATGACCGGCTGCCGGTGGGAGCGGCACTGGGTCTGCAAATCACGCCCCGGTCTGGCCAATCACGCCATGGCGGGCGTGGTCTGGGACGCGCTGCAAGCCGCCGGTGCGCCGGAATGGGGTGACGCGGCGATCAAGGTTGCTCAGGAGATCCAGAGCAATCTGGGGCAGCCCCCTCTGGCCGCGCCGTTCATCGACGAGATGAGCCGCTTGATATCGCCGCAAGAGGCCGAAGCGATCCTCCGGCGTGATCTGCCGCCCAGCCAGCTCAACAGCACCAGCGATGATTACACCGACATGAGCTGGCACACGCCGCTGGCGCGGTTCTACATCGCGCGGCCTACCTTGAAGGCGAACGGCGCGCCCTACCCCGCTTGGGTGATGAACGCGTTGGGAGGCATCCCCGCGACAATTGATCCGATGGTGCGTACCGCCGCGCGGGTCTGCGCGTTGTCGGCGCTGCGCCTGCTGGAGGACAAAGAGGCGCGCGATGCCGCGATGGACGAATTCAACGACCGCACCGGCGGCGGCGTGGGCGGCACAAAATGGCTGGCCCCACTGTGTGATTACGACCCGCCAATAAATTTCAGATGGCCCGAATATACCCAAACCCCGCGTGGGCGTGATTGGTGGATCCCCTCCGCCATGCCTGACGCATAAAGAGGAGAGACCGAGATGCTCGACAAAACCACAAGCGAATTCACCCTCCAACGGCGCAAGCGCGGCGGCGGCACCGCCCCGATGCAAGGCTGGAACCTCCCAAACGAGACAGACGCGCTCAGCCATGTCCTGCTCGGCTCGCCCGCGCATCTCAAGCACCTGTCCACCTCCAGCCTGTCGTCCAAGCATTTGCGCGAGAACCCGTGCAACATTCAGGTGGCGCAAAGCCAGCACGCGGAAATGGTCGCCGCCTACGAGCATTTTGGCGTCAAGGTTCACATGCACGCGCCGGAGCCAGAGCTGCCAATGCAGGTCTATGCGCGTGACAGCGCGGTCATGACACCCTACGGCGCGATCATCACGGCAATGTCGCAGTGGTGGCGCCGGGGCGAAAATTACGCGGCCATCCGCACGTTTGAGAGCCTTGGCATCCCAATCTACGACATGGTCACGGCAGGCACGTTTGAGGGCGGCGATTTCAACGTCATCGAAGAGGGCTGCGTCCTTATCGGCTGCGGCGGCGCGCGCACCAATGAGGCAGGTGCAAAGCAGGTCGTCGGGTGGTTCGAGGATGAGGGCTGGGAGGTGAAGCTCGCCTTTATCGACGAATATTACGTGCATATCGACCTGATGGTGGTGCCGATTGCCGAAAAGCTGACGGCAGTCTGCCTTGATTGCACCGATCCATGGATCGTGGATTGGCTGAAGGGCAAGGGGCATGAGATCATTGATGTGCCGTTCCGGGACACGATGAACCTTGGCTGCAACGTGATGAGCCTTGGCAATGACAAAGTGATCGCACCGGCCAAGTCCACGGTGCTTGTTGATGCCCTGCGCGCGCGCGGATTTGAGGTGGCGGCCATTGACACGGCTGAGATTTCAAAAACGGGCGGCGGCATTCACTGCATGGCGCAGGCGCTCAACCGGGGCTGAGCCATCGTTTAGGAAAAATCCGCAAGAGGGCATAGGCTTGGCCTCTTGCGGGCCTCTCAGGCGTCCGCTCGGCACAGGGCTTGGCTGAGGCAATGCACGCCGCCACCCCCAAGGGTGAACATCGACATATCCGGGTCATAGACCTCAAACCCCATGCTGCGCATTTTCGCGTTCAATTCGGTTGCGCCCGCCATCGACAGAACCTTGCCATCGCCCAGCGCGACCAGATTGACCCCAAGGTTTTTTGCCTCACGGTAGGACACATCAACGATCTCGATGCCCCAGCCTCGCACGATATCGACCAGCCATGGCTCCATCGCATCGATGCAGGCAACGGCCAGATTATCGGCCAAAGGCACGATCAGACCGTCCATATGAACAAATTCGCGGCTGATCGGGGCCGTCACGGCCTCCCACCCTTCGGCGCGGACAAATTCCGCAACCTGTTCGCTGCCCGCTTGCTCGGAGCGTTCGCCACAATACCCGATCAGCACCTTGCCCGGCGCGATGATGTTGAAATCACCGCCTTCGAAATGCCCGGCTGTGGCGAATTTCCAGATCGGGATGTCATTCTCAAGGTAAAATTTTATCACCGTCGCATAATCGGCACGGCGGCATTTCAATTGCATATGACAGATCAGCGGCCCCCACGGCGTCATCGCCGAACTGTCGCGAGCAAAGAAATTCCGATGCAGCGCCTCATCCGCGTCAAGATAATGACAGGTTACTCCGTTCTCTTCATAGATCGACACCATTTCCGAGTGCTGCCGCATCGCAAGCTGGCGATCAAAGACCACGCCGGTCCTGTCTGCATTGGCAAGGGTCCTGCCGATCAGCGGCCCGGCCTCGACCCATTTGTAAAACTCAGGCTTACCCAACAGAACATGCGTCAGCTTTGCATGATCATTGTTGATACCCCATTTCACACCACCGCCTGATCCGTCCATCATGTCGAAACCTCTTTGGTTGCATCCACGCGCCAAGGCGCAGATTTACAGGAAAGAAGGTTACGATGAACTACAAGTAGGGAAATCGAAATTTCACTTTCATCAGACAATTAAGATAGCGACAACGCCTCAAATCAAAAGCACCCGCCGGGGCCGTTCCGCGCGCCTTCAGCCAGCTGATCTAAAACTTCTCACGACGCTGGAGCTCAGAAAGGTCATCGCCGCCACGCAGACGATGGAGGGCCCGGCGGGGGTATCAAACACATATGCTGCGCGCAGACCGACCACGACCGACAGCGTACCGATGATACCTGCGGCGAGGGCCATGCCCTCGGGCGTGCGTGACAGGGGCCGGGCCGCCGCCGCGGGAATGATCAGCATCGCCGCGATCAGCAGCACACCCACCACCTTGATCGCCACCGCCACTGTGATCGCCAGCGCCAGCGTCAGAACCAGTTGTTCGCGCCTCGGGTCGATCCCGTTGGCATAGGCCAAATCCTCATTAAGTGTCGCGGTCAGAAGCGCCGACCAGCGCCACCCAATCAGCACCACAACCAGCGCAGCCCCACCCCAGATCACCGCCAGATCGCCGCGCGAGACGGCAAGAATATCGCCAAAGAGATAGGCCATCAGGTCAATCCGGATACCAGACAGAAACGACACCGCCACCAGCCCGAAGGCCAGCGCGGAATGTGCCAGCACCCCCAAAAGCGTGTCCATCGCATAGCCGCGCCCGGACAGGATGCTCACAGTGAGCGCCATCAACAATGCAACCGCCATAGCGCCTGCGAAAACCGACACAGACAGGGCCAGCGAGAGGGCAACCCCAAGGATCGCCGCATGGGCCGTGGCATCGCCGAAATAGGCCATCCGCCGCCACACCACGAAACAGCCCAGAGGGGCGGCGGCCAAGGCCACACCAATTCCGGCCAACGTGGCGCGGACCATGAAATCATCCAGCATTATTGCGCGGCCTCTTTGTGATCGTGATGGTCATGGGCAAGGTCGTCGTGATCATGGCCATGATCATGCTCGTGCCGATAAAGTGCGAGCGCGCCGCCCGTGCCTGTGCCAAAGAGCGCGCGGTATTCCGGGGCCGAGGCGACCACGGCGGGCGTGCCTTCGCAACAGACATGGCCATTGAGGCAGATCACCCGGTCCGAGGCGCTCATAACCACGTGCAATTCGTGGCTGATCATCAAAACGGCGCAGCCTGTCTTTTTGCGCACCGTCTCGATCTGTCGATAGAAGGAGGCCGAGCCGCGCTGATCAAGCCCCTGCGTGGCCTCGTCCAGAAGCAAAATATCCGGCTTGCCGATCAGGGCGCGCGCCAAGAGAACGCGCTGAAACTGCCCACCAGAGAGTTGCGACATCTGCGCCTTGTACAGGTCTGGCACCCCGGCCTGTGCAAGTGCGGCGTCGATCGCGGCAGGTGTGATCCCACCCGGTAGCTTCAAAAACCGCGACACGGTCATCGGCAAGGTCTGGTCGATATGCAGCCGCTGCGGCACATAGCCCAGCCGCACATTGCGCCCGCGCGTTACGCGCCCTTGGGCGGGCTTCACCGCGCCGATGATCGCGCGCAGCAGACTGGTTTTGCCCGAACCGTTAGGGCCGACAATGGTGACAATCTCGCCCGGTGTCACAGTGAGCGAGACATGCGACAACACGGTCTTGGCACCATACCGGATGGTCACATCCTCTACTTGGACAAGGCTCATGCATCCGCCTTTTCGGCACAGGCGGGGCAGACGCCCTCCGCCTCGACCACCGTGCGCTCGATGCGAAACCCGGTGGCGCGCGCCGCCGCGCCGAGCGCGCCACGCGCCGGGGTTGACTGCGCCTCGGCCACGGCATCGCATAACCTGCAGATCATGAAGGCAGGCGCATGGGACGCGCCCGGATGGGCGCAGGCTATGAACGCGTTGAGCCGCTCGATCTTGTGGACCAGCCCATGCAGGACAAGAAAATCGAGCGCGCGGTAGGCCACGGGGGGTTGCGATCCGAACCCGTCCTCGCGCAGCCGGTCAAGGATCGCATAGGCCCCCAGCGCGCGGTGCTCTTGCAGCAAAATCTCCAGCACCTTGCGGCGCACGGGCGTAAAGCGCAGGCCATCGCTGGTGCAGCGCGCCTCGGCAGCGCTGAGCGCATCGGCAACGCAGACCGCATGATCATGTCGGGCGAACCCAACAGGGACGGCGCTGTCGGGCTCTGTCCGCCCGGAATCACTTGTCATGTTATTACGTTTCCACTACACCCTCTATAATGTTATATAATCACATGGGGAACCTAATGTCCAGAAAGCTACTCTCACTCTCTTTGACAGCAACATTGATGGGCGGGACAGCCTTTGCTGACGCGCCCAATGTCGCTGTTGATATCGCTCCGGTGCACTCGTTGGTCGCGCGAGTGATGGAGGGTGTGGGTACGCCCGATCTTATCATTCAGCCCGGAGCCAGCCCGCATGAATACAGCCTGCGCCCGTCCGAGGCGACAGCCATGCAAGAGGCTGATATCGTGTTCTGGATCGGTCCCGACCTGACGCCATGGCTTTCCGGCGCTATCGAAACCCTCGCCACAAATGCTGCTACGACCACGCTTTTGGAGGCAGAAGGAACCATCGAGCTGGAGTTCCGCGAAAGCGCTCTGTTTGAGGCCCATGCACATAATGATCACAGCGGTGATCACAGCGAAAGCCACGATGAGGATCATGAAGGACATGACCACGCGGAGAAAGACCACGATCACGCAGAGCATGACGAGGCGAAGCATGACCACGACGAACACGATCATGGGCATGACGAAGCCAAGCATGACCACGGTGAACATGAACATGATCATGATGACCACGCCAAAGCAGATGATCACAGCGGCCATGCCCATGGCGAACATGACCCCCATGCCTGGCTCTCGCCACAAAATGCGGCCACATGGCTCAATGTGATCGCAGCCAAGCTTTCCGTGGCGGACCCTGACAATGCCGGCGCGTATTTTGCCAATGCCGCCGCGGGCCAAGGTGAGATCGACGCGCTGATTGCTGAGATCGGCACGCAACTGGACCCTGTGCGTGGCGGTCAGTTCATCGTCTTCCACGACGCCTATCAGTATTTTGAGACCGCCTTCGATTTTCCCGCCTCCGGTGCGATCTCGCTGGGCGACGCATCCGATCCAAGCCCGGCCCGAATCGCCGAGATTCAGGCGCGGATTGCAGAGCAGGGCATCAGCTGTGTTCTGACCGAGCCGCAGTTCAATCCCGGCCTTGTCGCAACCGTGCTTGACGGCACAGACGCAAACACAAGTGTTCTTGATCCGCTTGGGTCTGATCTACAGCCCGGATCGGCGCTTTACCCCCAACTTTTGCGCAATCTCGCATCAGCCCTTGCGGAATGTCTCTAGGCACCTGATCTTGGTTAAGATCTGAAACCAAGACCAAGGATTGAGCGCACCCCGTGTCACGTATTTTTCTGAATGTGACTCTCTGCGCCCTTGGTCTTGGCTTGGGCCTGAACACAGCGGCGAAGGCGCACCCACATGTCTTCGTCGATGCCAGCACCGGATTTGTGGTCTCAGACGATGGCGCGCTTCAGGCTTTGCGTATTTCATGGACGTATGATGCCTTCACAACGCTTTTTTTATTCGATGCGCTCGATCTCGATAAGGACCGTGATGGCGCACTGGACGAGGCTGATTACGCGGTGATTGTCCAAGGGGAAACCGATTGGCCACCAGAGTATAAAGGCGATGTCTATCTTGAGGTCGCAGGACAGGACCATCCGCTGGGGCGGCCCGAAAATGCGGTGGCCAGCATGGCGGATAACAAAATCACCGTGGCATTTGATCTGCCCTTGGCCGCGCCCGCGACGCTTGGGGAGGCAGAGGTCATCCTGCGGCTTTATGATCCGGGGTTTTATTATGACTATACGATCCTCCCGGCGTCAGAGGATGAGGGCCTACCGACGGGCTGCAAATCCGAGCTGGTCTCGTTTAAGCCCGACAGCATGAGCAGCGACATGCTGATCATGCTTGGAACCCTGTCGCGTGACGAAATGCCTGCGCAGGATAACGTGGGGCGCTTGTTCACGGATGAGGTGATTTTGACATGCGGGTAAAGGGGATCATCCTTTTTGCAGGCCTGCTTTTGCTTGGTGCGGCCGCGTGGATGCTGCTGCCTTGGGCCGAGATTCAGGCTTGGGCCGCCACCCAGCAGCGCAGCTTTCAAAACGCAATGGCCACGGCTTTGCGCGGTATTCAGGCAGGCGAGCCGCTGGCGGTCTGGACGCTGTGCGCCGCCACGACTGCCTACGGCTTTGTCCACGCACTCGGGCCGGGCCATGGAAAGGTGCTGATCGGTGGTGCGGCTTTGGCCAGTGGCGCCACCTTGCGCCGATTGATGGCGTTGACCGTGCTTTCAAGCCTTGCGCAAGCCGCCACTGCAATCGTGCTGGTGGGCGGTCTTGTCTTTCTATTTCAACTTCGATCGGGTGATCTGACCGAAGTGACAGAGGCATGGCTTGCGCCAGCAAGCTATCTCGCGATTGCTGCCATTGGCGCGGTTTTGATTTTTCGGGGCACCCGGACATGGCGCAATATGAGCCGCCATAAGTCTCATGCCGACGGATGTTGCGGCCATGCCCATGGCCCCAGCGTAGATGAGGTCAGCACGCTCACCTCCACCCGTGACGCCGCCGCCCTTGTGGCCAGCATCGCAATCAGGCCCTGCACAGGGGCGCTCTTCGTTCTGGTGATCGCCGCGCGGTTTGACGCGTTTGCCATCGGCTGCCTCGCGGTGATCACCATGGGCCTCGGGACGGCGGCGTTCACCGTGATCGTGGCAGGCTCGGGCGTGGCGGCACGTGGCCTTGCGGGCTTGGGTGCGCGCGACCACAATGGCGTGCAGGCCCTCTCGGCGGCCCTACACGTCACCGGGGGTACGCTGATCACAGCCATCAGCATCACGATGCTACTTCACTACTTGAGATAGCTTGTTCTTTTTACGATCTAAATGTTATGTCATAACATATTAATGGATTCGAACATGACGGACCCCAAGCCCAATGACCCTTATTGTCGATCGACGCGTGCCCGTGACCCTGCTGACCGGGTTTCTCGGGGCTGGAAAGACCACATTGCTCAACGCTGTGCTGCGCGCGGGGTCCGGTCCCAAGATCGCCGTGATCGTGAACGAGTTTGGCGAGGCGGGTCTGGATCATGACCTGATCGCAGCCGTGGACGAGGAGGTGGTGCTGATGCAATCAGGCTGCCTTTGCTGCTCAATCCGGGGGGATTTGTCACGCACCATGCGCGATCTGATCGAGCGGCGGCAATCAGGGCGTATCGCCTTTGATCGTGTGGTGATCGAAACCACAGGCCTTGCCGATCCCGCGCCTATTCTTCAGACCCTGCTGGTCGATTCCTATCTGGCGCAAAATCTGCGCATGGATGGGGTTGTGACCATCGCGGATGCGGCCACAGGGCCGGGTACGCTGGACCGACAGTTTGAAGCCGTGTCGCAGGTGGCGATGGCAGACCTTCTGGTGCTGAGCAAATCCGATCTGGTTCCCACCACAGAGCGTGACGCGTTCGAGGCACGGCTAAGAGCACTCAACCCGACGGCCCCCATACTGATCGCCGAAAAAGGCGAGGTGCCCACAGACAGGCTCTGGAACCTCAGTGCCCTTACCCAAGATGCAAACGCCGCGCAGGTCCATGCGTGGCTGATGCCGCAAGACACTCCAGTCAGCGCAGCCCCCCTGAGCAACCTTTCCGGGTTGGCCCCACCGCGCGCGCCGGGCGCGGCTGCCCTCTCGCCGCATGATGCGCGGATCGGGTCAGCCTCCATCGTGCTGGACGACCCCATTCCTGAGGTGGTGTTCGATCTCTGGCTGGATACGCTCATCGGCCTGCGCGGGCCCGACATTCTGCGCGTGAAAGGCATCGCCTTTATCGAAGGGATCGAGACGCCGTTTGTCTTTCACGGGGTCCAGCATGTGTTTGACCCACCCGTCCCGATGCAGGGCTGGCCCGGCGGCGACCGACGCTCACGTATCGTGGTCATCGCCCGCGACATGACCAACCCCGACCTCGTTTGCAGCCTCGACATGCTGCGCGCACTCCCGCGCAGCGATGCCGCTCCCACACCTACAAAGGATCTCGTTTCATGACCGATCAACGCCTCCCCGTCACCGTCCTCTCCGGCTTTCTCGGCGCGGGCAAAACCACGCTGCTGAACCGCGTGCTGAACAACCGCGAAGGGCGCCGCGTGGCCGTTATTGTCAACGATATGTCCGAGGTGAATATCGACGCCGATCTGGTGCGCGCCGATACCGAGCTGAGCCGCACCGACGAGACGCTGGTGGAGATGTCGAACGGCTGTATCTGCTGCACGCTGCGGGATGATCTGCTGGACGAGGTGTGCCGCCTGGCCGCCGAGGGGCGGTTTGACTATCTGCTGATCGAATCCACCGGCATATCCGAGCCATTGCCCGTCGCGGCCACCTTTGATTTTCGCGATGCAGAAGGCCATAGCCTGTCGGATGTGTCGCGATTGGATACGATGGTCACGGTCGTGGATGCGGTGAACCTGCTCAAGGATTATTCCAGCCATGATTTCCTGCGCGACCGTGGCGAGACCATGGGCGAAGATGATGAGCGCACGCTGGTTGATCTGTTGGTCGAGCAGATCGAGTTCGCCGATGTTGTGATCCTAAACAAAGTGGCCGATGCCATGCCAGATCAGGTGGACAGCGCGCGCAAGATTATCCGCAGCCTGAATGCCGACGCACGCATCATCGAGACATCCCATTCGGACGTGCCGGCGGACGCAATCCTCAACACTGGCCTCTTTGATTTTGAGAAGGCCCATGAGCATCCGATGTGGGCCAAGGAGCTTTACGGCTTTGCCGATCATGTGCCCGAAACCGAGGAATACGGTGTGGCGTCCTATGTCTACCGCGCGCGCCAACCGTTTGACCCTGCAAAAATCATGGCGGTGCTGAATGGCGATCTGCCCGGTGTGATCCGTGCCAAGGGGCATTTCTGGATCGCGACACGGCCCGAATGGGTGGCCGAATTTTCGCTTGCCGGGGCGCTCTCGTCGGTCAAACCCTTGGGCACATGGTGGGCGTCGGTGCCGCAGGATCGCTGGCCGGATCACGAAGGGGCCCGCGCGTATATGTCCCAACACTGGCAAGAGCCCTGGGGCGACAGACGGCAGGAGATTGTCTTCATCGGGGCCGGCATTGACTGGACCGCGATCAAGGCCCGGCTGGATGCGGCACTGGTACCCGAACATCTGGCCCCCTCGCCCGACGCGTTGCCGGATCTACCCGATCCCTTCCCGCTCTGGCGGCGGGCGGAGGAGGCCGCATGAACATGATCCGCGAGGTTTTGAAAGACGCCACCGCGGGCGTGACCATTGTAGAAACACCACAGGAGCTGACTGCAATCGCCAAACCGGGATGCGCCGCCGCGATCTGGCAGCGCCACCCCATCCCCGGACTTCAGCCATGGATTGACGGGCTGGAGTCGTGCGCTCTTCCCTCGGCTCGGCTGATCCTGAGGCCCGACATGGTACGCGATGCCGCGAGCGAGGCGTGCACCCACGCTGGCATGCCCGACAGCGCCGAACGCGCGCAGCTTCTGGCCGATATTGCGGCCTTAGCCGACAGGTTTGCACGCATTATGCAGGCGCCGTTCCTGCGTCTGCGCCTTGACCGGGTGAGCACAAATGCCTGCCGCCGGTTCCATGTTGATGCGCTGACAGCGCGCCTGATCTGCACCTATCGTGGCACCGGCACGCAATATGGCACCTCAACAAACGGGGCCGATCCGGCCCGCGTTTTTACCGTGCCCACCGGGATGCCAATCCTGCTGCGCGGCACGCTTTGGCCCGAGCAGCCAAGCGCGGGCCTTTTGCACCGCTCACCCCCGATTGAAGGGTCGGGCGAAACACGGCTGTTGCTTGTGCTGGACCCGATCTTCGACCCAGAGGAAGACGCATGAACGGCAATCTGGGCACAACGACGCTCAAACGTCGTCGCCGGGCAAGAGATCCGATGCGCGCCTATGACGGGTTGCCAAAGCCTTTGCGGCACTGGTTGGCCGATGCGGCATTGCCCTGGTCACCGGCATCATGCCTGCGCATCTGGAACCGGGGGCGCCAGAGGGGCCTGAGCCATGAGGATATTCTGGCGCGTCTGGTGCAGGCAGAACAACAGGCCTTAACCCGCGATCAGGTCAGTGCGGTAAGCGCGGTCGGAAGCTCCGTAGCACTCTGACCCGCTCATCTCGACCCGAGCGCAAGACATGCACAGACCTCAGACCGATATGTAGGCTATCCCCTCACCGCCTTCAGATAGGCGGCGCGCAGTCGCAGGGTGAATGGGCCAGGCCGCCCGTCACCCAAAACCTGCCCGTCTATTTTCACAACCGGCTCCAGATAAGTCGATGAGCCGCTCACAAAGGCCTCATCCGCGGCAAGCGCATCTTCAAGGCGTATCTTGGAGGTCCGCACCTCATAGCCAAGCTCGCCTGCCACGCTGAGCATCGTCTGACGCGTGATCCCGTGCAGGATATCATTGCTGACGGGGCGGGCTGTGATGATCTTGTCTTTGATGGTGAAAAAGCTGGTGGAGCCGCCTTCGGTGATGAACCCCACGTCATCAATCATCAGCGCCTCATCCGCCCCGTGACTGGCCCCTGCAACCTTGACCAACACCTGCCCCAGCAGATTGGTGGTTTTGATATCACGCCGTTTCCAGCGCAGATCGACATGCGACCGCATGGAAATACCCTCAGGCAAACTGTCTGCAAGAGGTTTTGTGTGTGGCTGAAGGAACGCGAAGACGTTGGGCTTGAGACCTTCTGGATAGATGTAATCCCGATCCGCCTCACCGCGTGTGATCTGGAGGTAGAGAAATCCCTCGGCCACATCATTGGTCTCAATAAGTGTCTGAAGAATTTTAGTATATTCTTCGTCGCTATGTGGGTTGGGAATACTCAGCTTTTCAAGCGACGCCTTCAAGCGCCCAAGATGTTTGGGCAGATCAGTGATCCGACCATCCAATATCCCCAAGCCTTCATACACTGAATCCGCGAACAAGACGCCACGATCAAAGATGGATAGCTTGGCCTCGCCGCCGGGCATGAACGCGCCGTTCAGATAGACCGCGCGCGTCAGGTGATCATGTTGCTCGGGGGATGCCATCTGGGAGATACCTCTTGGTCGAATGAAAAGATCGGGGGTAGTTGCGGTGCTGTAAGCGTGCGTGTCACGCAGACACTCATTGGGCTCCAGAGACGGGCGGATTTCAAGGCGACTGTGGCCTTATCATCGGGGATAATGTCAACCTCTTTGAGGTCTTGCGAGCCGAGTGTTTGGCCGCTTTCCGCATCGAAAAAGATATGGGCACCGTCCGCCCAAAAACCGCCATGGGCCTGATCGAGCGCGGCTAAAGATCGGACCGTCTCCGACAAAGTTTCAGATGACGCAAGAACAGCACTCTACCGAGCAACGCAGACAAAGATGCGGGCCGCACCTCCAGCCTAACACTTCAAAAAGATCAGACCGCCACGGCGTGGCGTGCGGTGGTGGCGACAAAATACGCGTCGAAAACGGCGGCCACGACACGCACGACAGGCGCGCCTTTTTGCGTCACCGTGATCCGTGCGCCGCGGCGCGTGATCAGGCCATCGGCTTGCAGAATAGCCAGCGCGCCCTCATGCGCGCGGTACCAATCGCGCGCAGCACCAGTGCGCAGCGCGGCCTCATCAAGGTCAACCTCGCCCGCGCACATGATCCGCTCGATCACATGGCCACGCAGGGTGTCGTCCTTGGTGAAGGGCACGCCCTTGCCCACGGGCAGCTCGCCCGCCTCAACCGCACGCGCCCACGCGCCGGTCTCCGACAGGTTCTGGATATAGCCCGACGGCGTGCGCCCGATGGAGGTGGAGCCGACCCCGAGCATCGTCTCGGCGCGGTCAGTGGTGTAGCCTTGGAAATTGCGACGCAGCGTGCCTGCTTGGGCCGCCTTGGCCATTGCATCCGAGGGAAGCGCGAAGTGATCAAGCCCGATCGCCACATAGCCCGCCGCAACCAGAGCCGCCGCCGCGGCTTGCGATTGCGCAAGGCGCGCCTCCACACCCGGCAAAGCAGCCTCATCAATGAGGCGTTGTTTCTTCGCCATCCACGGCACATGCGCATAACCGAAAAGTGCGATCCGGTCCGGCAGCATCTCCACACAGAGGCGGATCGTCTCCAAAAGCGTGTCCACCGTCTGATGCGGCAGGCCATAGATCAGATCAAAGTTGATCCCCGCCACCCCTGCCCCACGCAGACCATCCACCGCCCAGCGCACCATTTCGGGCGGCTGAATCCGGTTGATCGCCTTTTGAACCTTGGGATTGAACTCCTGCACACCAAAGCTCGCGCGGGTGAAGCCCAGCTGGCCAATCCGCGCAATCATCTCATCGGTGAGGGTGCGTGGGTCGCTCTCAATCGCCAACTCCGCATCGGGTGTGACGTAAAAATTGGCGCGTACCGCATCCATCGCACGTTCCAGATCATCCGGCACTAGTGCGGTCGGCGTGCCACCACCCCAATGCAGGTGGGAGATTTCCATCGGCTCCGGCAGGTGCGCGGCCAGAACTGCGATTTCACGGTTCAGCGTTTGGGCGTATTGCGCGACCGGCGCGTCCTTTTTGGCAAGCTTCATATTGCACCCGCAATACCAGCAAAGCTCGCGGCAGAAGGGCACATGCAGGTAAAGCGACACAGGGTCCTTGGGCGGCAAGGCCCGTAGCCAAGCCGCATAGTCCTTCGCGCCCACGTCTTTGGAGAAATGGGGCGCGGTCGGATAGCTGGTGTATCGCGGCACGTTGCGACGCATGTAGGACTTCAGCGTGTCGGTCATAATCGCCCCGTTTTTAGCCTGCCAGTGTCACGGCCGATCAAGGCCTATCCGGTTCACTGTCCTATGCAGATTGGGGGCTGTCTTTGATTTAGATCAGAGATGCGCGACCGCCAGTGTCAGGCGAAAGCGGTCTCGCTGAGGGGCGCTGTTCCTAGCCGTGATGATGGGTCTGCGCCGCGCGGGTCGCGTCTACTGAGGCACGGATGTCTTCGATCTGCGCCGCAATCGCCTCCGCCTTGATCAACCCTTCGGCGCTCAACGTTTCTTCTACCGCGCGCAACCAACAGTCGAAATAGCGCGTCTCGACAGCTGCGGCATCACACGAGTCCGCGCCCCTCTCAGCCTCGGTGATATGGGCCGCAAGCCGCGTCTGAAACGCGCTCCACGGGAAATGTCCGGCTTGCACCAACGCGACGATCAGCGCGAATATCCGCGTCTGCCATGGGGCTTGAAAGAGCGGGCCTGCACCCGCGCCTCCCTGCAACTTTTGCATCTCGGCCAGCATCATCTCAGGCGTGTCAGGGGTATTCAATGTAGGGCTCCCACAGGTCAGCGGCCAGCGTGTCGCTCCCCTCCCCCCAAAGCTCGGCGGCGTCAAAAACCACCGTATAACAATGCTGCGGATCAGGCCCGCGCCCGGCGGCAATCGCATCAGCAAATTGAAACGCGCCCAGTTGCGCCTCGATCCGGCCCAGCCGACCGCGCAGGTATCGCGGCACGCGGGTATGCCCTGCAGGGCCATGGGTGACGATACGCACCTGCGCGCCGACCTTGAACCGCGGTTTTTCGGGATGGTCGGGGAAGGTCATGTCGGCCCCCGCCTTGCAGGCCGCAAGAAAGTCCGCCGCGCCGATGGCGGTGTGCTTGGTTCGATCAATATCGAAGGCTTTGCGTCCCGTGGCCACCTCATCGGCGCTCACCAGCCCCGCGCCTGTCACCAGAGAGGTCGCCGCCAGCATCCATTTCTCGAAATAATCGCGGGTCAGATACTCCGCCGGGGCCAGCCGCTCGATCGCCTGACGGTGTTCGTCCGAGCCATACGGCACGGCAAAGCCCAGTATCTCACACAGCGCAAAGGCGCGCCCCTGCCACGGGTGGTCAAACGTGCCTTCGGCGTTGACCGGCACAGGCCCGAACCCGTGCATCCAGCCCATATCGTGAATCCCGTCCATGCCGTTCTCCTAAAGCGTTTCGTGCAAAACCTGACTCACAACCATTCGCGAAACGCCCACTCCCTTTGAACGTTGCGCGCGCCTCACCTTGACTGAGTGCCTCAAGTTCAAGGAGAGGCGCTTTAGATCAATGCTGTGCCGATCATACCATTGCGCGTTACATGCGCGGCGAGAGCCTCTGGCGTCTCGCCCTCGCTTCCCTCGGGGCGCTGAGGCAGCACCAGATACCGGATCTCGGCGGTGCTGTCCCAGACCTGCACGCGCTGCCCCTCGGGCACGGTCACGCCAAATTCGGCTAAAACCGCGCGCGGCTCGCGCACTACGCGAGCGCGGTAGGCAAGGCTTTTGTACCATGTGGGCGGCAGGCCCAGCACGGGCCACGGATAGCATGAACAGAGCGTACAAACGACGACATTATGCACGGCGTCGGTGTTCTCGACCACGCGCATATGCTCGCCCTGAAACCCGGTGAAGCCCATGAAAGCAATCGCGGCGGAGCCATCGCTGAGAAGCCATTCCTTGAACTCCGGATCGCTCCACGCGCGGGCCACAACCATCGCACCATTACGCGGGCCTGTCTCGGTCTCGTAATATTCCACAATGGCGTCCATCGTGGCGGGGTCGACCAGACCTTTGGCCACCATCAGCTCTTCCAGCGCCCGCACGCGCAGGGCCGCGCCCTGCTCCAGCGGGTCGTGATCGTGGTCCTGATCGTGGTTGTCATGCGGCATCTTGCGTTCCTTCTTACTCCATCGCGCCAAGGATACGGCGCAAATTGGAGAACCGCGCGATCAGCGCGAAGATCAAAATATTTACCGTTACAAACAGCACCGCGATAGACGCGATCACAGGGGTGTAGCCATAGCGCAGCGCGTTGAAGATCTTGATCGGCAGCGTCTCGACCGTGGCCCCCACGGTCATCAACGCGATGATATATTCATTAAGGCTGAGCACGAAGCAAAACGCGAAGCCCGCAAAAGCGAAAGGCGCAGCAATGGGCAGGATGATTGTGCGAAACACAGTGCGCTCGTTGGCGCCCATGGTCTGGCTGGCCTCAATCAGCGCGCGGTCAATACTCTCCAACCCAAGCGATATGGTGACAAGCGGCAGCGCCAGAAGAAAGATCGCATGGGCGATGATGACCGTAATGAGATTGCCATAGAGATTACCCACCGAGGTAAAGAGGATGAGAAAGGCCAGCGCCATGATAACCGGCGGCAAGATAAACGGGGCCACGCCCATCGCCAAAAGCGCCTTTGCGTAGCGCAACCCGTGCCGCCACGCACCGTAGGCGATGGGTAGGGCAATCGCCACCGCAAGCGTGGCCGAGCAGAGCGCTATAAGCAGCGAATTGGTGAGCGCCGCGAACCAGTCGGATGCGACGAATATCTCGGAATACCACCGCAGCGAGACGCCACGCGGCGGAAAGGCCATGAACCGCTTTTCATTCAGCGACACGGCCGCGATCACCAAAATCGGGCCGATCAGGTAAAGCGCGAAGATACTGAGATAAAGCCAGCGCAGCACTTTCATGGCTTATTCCCCCCGGTCAGCTTGGTGACCGCGAAGATCACACTCGCGCTAAGCACCAAAAGCACCATCGCAAGCGCCGAGGCGAAGGACATGTTGAAGTTGAAGATCGCCTGATCCGTGATGAGCACCGAGAGGGTCCAGTGCTGCCGGCGGCCAAGGACCTGCGGGACGATGATCGCGCCTAGCGTCAGCACGAAGATCGTAACGCCCGAGGAGATGATCGCAGAGCGCGTGACGGGAATGACCACCGTAAAGAACGTGCGCAGCGGCGAGGCACCAAGAGTGCGCGCGGCCTCAATGAGGCTTTTGTCCAGACGGCTGAGTGCGGGGAAGAGCAAGAGCACCGAGAAGGGCACGGCAAGATAGACCAATGCGGCCAGCACAGCCCCCGCCGAAGGGGCCATCGAAAAGCTCTTCTCCGCGAGGCCCAGCCAGACAAGGATATTGGCCAGTCCCGACGTGCGCGACAAAAGGATTTGCCATGAGAAGGCGATCAGTACCTCCGACAGCGATAGCTGCGCGAGGATGTAAATGAGCCATGTATTCTGCGCGCGCGGGCCAAACCCGGTGAGCATATAGGTGAACGGGAAGGCGATGAGCAGGCTCAGCACCGCAATGAGCGCGCACAGCCCAGCGGAGAAAAGCGCCCGTTCGATATAGAACCACGTCGCGAACCGCTCAAAATGTTGCAGATCAAAGGCGTAGACGTAATCCAGCGCATCATCCGGTGTGGAGACGGAGGTGAGCAGGATCAGCGCGAAGGGCACCGCGAAGAACGTGCCGATCATCACCGACGATGGCACCAGCGTGAGATATCGCGCAAGCCCACCCATCAGGGGGCCAGCACCGAGCAGGCCGCCTCGGGCATATCCACATGAACGTCCTGCCCAATCTCAACCTCGGGCCAGTCCTTGGGCGTGAGGACAGAGACAACCTCGTGCCCCGCACAATCAACGAGGATTTCAATGGTGGCACCAATATCGCGGACGAAGGTCACGCGGCCCGACACGCTGTTCTTAGTGGGTTTGTGGCCGACAAAAACCTCCTCGGGGCGGCTCATCAAAAGCACATCCGCCCCTGCCCCGTGCCACCCCCCCGCATTGGCCCCGACACTCAGGGTCGCGCCGCAGGTCTCGACAGTCTTCGCGCCGGTCATTTTTGCGGGCAGAAGGTTGGATGTGCCGATGAAATTGGCCACAAAGCGGTCAACAGGGGTTTTGTAGATATCCATCGGCGTGCCGGTTTGCAGCACGCGTGCGCGGCCCATGACAACGATCTGATCGGCCATTGTCATCGCCTCGGTCTGGTCGTAGGTGACGACCACGGTGGTGATCCCAAGCTCCTGTTGCAGCTTGCGCAGCTTGATCTGCATCGCCTCGCGCAGGTTGGCATCCAGCGCCGACATAGGCTCGTCCAGCAGGAACACCGAGGGGCTAAGCGCCAGCGCGCGGGCAATTGCAACACGCTGCTGTTGCCCGCCCGAAAGCTGGCCGATGCGGCGATCCTCCACCCCCGGCAGGCGCATCATATCGAGAAGCTCCTTGGCGCGCGCCTGACAGTCGGAGCGGGACGCGCCGCGGATGCGCATGGCATAGGTGATATTCTCACCCAAAGTGCGGCCCGCCCGTGCGCATAAAACGCCGGACGGACCAGAGACGTTAACCCGCGATCATCTTGTTCCACGTATCCGAAATGTAATCGGCGTGGTCCTTGTAGATGTCGTAGCGCGGGATAATCGGCGCACCAGCGCTCGACACGGCGGCAAGCTCATCCGCCGAAAGGTCCGTCTGCGCGGGATCAATGACGGGGGCCGTGCCCACATTGCGCGACAGCGACGCCTGCGTTTCGGGGGTGGACATGAAATTGATGAATTCATGCACCTCGTCCAGCGGCTCCACATGCTGCGGCACGATCCAATAGCCTGAATCGAGGATGCCCCCCTCTTTGGGGAAGGCCGGCACGACCGGGAAACCCTCGGCGGCAGCAAGGCCCGCGACGTCATGGTGATACTGCCCCATAGGGATCTCGCCCTCGGTATTGCGATCCTGAAACGTGTCCGATAGGTTACCAAGGTTGCTCAGCTTGCTTTCATCCAACGTCTGAAAGACGCCTTGCGCGGCCTCCTCGCTGCGCGGTGTTGGCGCGCGCGGCGTTCTTGAGTTGCACCAGCCACGTCTCGCCCGTGGGCACCGCGATGGATTGCACCTCGATGCCGGTGGCGGCGGTGAATTCGGGGAAGATGAACTGTTTGAAGCTCTCCTCGAAAAAGCCCCCGCAGGTGCCCATACGGATGGGTCCGCCAGCCGCACGCAGAATGCTTGGCGCAGCCATGGCAGCGGCGCCCGTTGCGGCAGTCGTCGCCATGAAACGGCGGCGGGTCAGGTTGGTTTTTATGTCAGATTTCTCCCTAAGGTTTAAGTCTCAAGCCCATGTTTTTGGCAAAACACAGAGCATTTCATAAAGCAAGTTAGAGCCGATGAGAGCTGTGCATCCGCTCACATCATATTGTGGCGACACTTCCACCAGATCGCACCCCACGAGGTTCAGCCCCTTGCAACCGCGCACGATCTCAAGCGCTTGAATAGTGGTCAGCCCACCCATCTCGACCGTGCCAGTGCCCGGCGCGAAGGCGGGATCAAGGCTGTCGATATCATAGGTGAGGTAAACCGGCGCATCGCCGATCTGCGCCCGAATATCGGCCATGAGGGGCGTCAGCGACTTGTGCCAGCACTCCTCGGCAGGGATCACGCTAAAGCCCTGCTCGCGGCCCCAGTCGAAATCGCCCGGCGCGTAGCCCGTGCCACGCAGGCCGATCTGGAACACCTTGTCATTGATCAGCAAGCCGTCCTCAAACGCGCGGCGGAAGGGCGTACCATGGGCAATCGCCTCGCCGAACATATGCTCGTTCGTATCCGCATGGGCGTCGATATGGATGAGGGCCACGGGGCCATGCTTGGCGCGGATCGCGCGCAAAACCGGGTAGGTCAGCGTATGATCCCCGCCCAGTGTCAGAGGCACGCAATCATGGCTGAGGATCTCGTGATAAGCTTGGGTGATGATATCGGCGGTTTTTTTCAGATCAAACGTATTGATCGCCACATCGCCAATGTCAGCCACCTGCATCTTGGCAAAGGGGCCCGCGCCTGTGGCCATGTTATAGGGTCGCAACATGCAGCTTTCGGCGCGGATGGCGCGAGGGCCATGGCGCGTGCCGCTACGGTTGGAGGCCCCGATATCCATCGGCACGCCTACGAAACAGGCATCAAGGCCCGCGGCGGTGTCCTGCGTGGGCAGGCGCATCATCGTGGTCGCGCCTCCGAAACGAGGCATGTCATTGCCGCCCAGCGGCTGATTGAATCGGGGCGTGGTCATTGGCAGTCTCTCATTGATATTGGGCGCACGTTAGGTCCGCAAGCGCAGGCGCAACAATAGCGATGCACAAAATGATACATTTGAACATCCAAATCTAAGGCGCTTGATGGGCCGTGTGAACCATCTCAAGAAAGAGCGCGTTGACCTTGGGCAGCGCCCCCGCGCGTGTCACCGTCTGCATGGTGCAGGCAAAATTTCGCGCTTCAAAAGCAAGCTTTCTCAAGCGTCCCGCCGCCACAAAACTTGCAGCCTGGTGCTCCGGTAAAAGCCCAAGATACGCTCCACTGAGAACCAGCAGGATCTGCGCCTCAATCTCGTGCACGAACCGATCCAGATCCGAAGGGGTGTATGATTTTTGCCTCCGGCGACTCCAATAGCCACGATGCGCCCAAGGATGGCGCTCAACCTCATCTTGGCTGATCGACCCAGACCGTGAGGCAAGCGGGTGCGACGGCGCGGCATAAAGTGCATGCGGCTCGCTATAGAGATCCTTGAAGGCGAGGCCATTCACGGCGTTGTCGAAACTCCCTATTCCGATATGCCATGTGCCGTTGAGTATCCCGTTCAGAATGTCCTGCGGCCCTGCGATACCTAGCTCGATCCGCACCGCTGGCGCTTTGCTGGCCAGTTCCGCAATCGCGGCGGGCAGACGGAACTGCGCATCGCTTGCCACGCAATCGACAACCACCACTTTGAGCGGGCCAACCAGATTGCCCTTGAGTGCTGCAAGATGCGCCGAATGTGTCTGCATATTCGCAATCACCGCCATGCCAATCTTATGCACCATACGGCCTTTTTCGGTCAGCAAAAAACCCCGCCGCCCCCGCTGGCAAAGCTTCACGCCCAGCCGCTCCTCAAGTGCCCTGATGTGGTTGGAAATGGTGGGTTGGCTCAGCCCAAGCTCGACCTGAGCGGCGGAGAATCCGTTGCTGCGCACAACGGCGTCGAAAACACCAAGGAGATGAATGTCCGATCCCGTCAACTTCATGAGCACCTCAGGTCTGCGCTAAATATCCCTTCATTCATTGAGATGCGTAAATGTATGGAATTGCAATGTGCTATTTCCAGTCTTGGGTAACGCCTCTAAATTGGGCGCACCGAATTGGAGTGCAACATGCCGACACCCCTGCCCGACACGATGCGCGCCGCGATCTGCCGCACGCCCGGTGGCAAGCTTGAGTTGACCAAGATGTCCGTGCCGAAGCCCGGACCAAGCCAGATTCTGGTCAAGATAGAGGCCTGTGGCGTGTGTCACTCAGACCTGCATCTGCGCGATGGGGATGAGGATTTGCCTGATGATCTCTATCCGCTGGTGCTGGGCCATGAGGGATCGGGCGGGTGGTCGTAACCTGCGAGGGCGGGCCGGAGGTTGGTGCGCGTGTCGGGCTGCCGTGGCTTTATGATACGTGTCTGGCCTGCAAACCCTGCCGCAGCGGGGCCGAGACGTTTTGTCAGGCCAACACAGCGCGCGGCGTGCAGCATCACGGCGCGTTTGCCGAATACGCGCTGGCCGAGGCGGCGTTTGCGGCCCCTATCCCCGAGGGGCTCGATCCGGTTCTGGCCGCGCCGCTTCTTTGCGCAGGGCTGACCGCGTGGTCCGCTTTGGGCAAGACGCGCGCGGGGCCGGGATCGCGGGTGTTGATCATCGGCGCGGGCGGGCTTGGGCAATACGCCATCCTGATCGCCAAGGCGCGTGGGGCAGAGGTCGTGGTGATTGATACCGACCCGGCCAAGCTCGACACGGCGCGCGCCCTTGGGGCGGATCACGGGGTGCTTGCAAGCCCGGAGGCCGGTGCAGAGGTGCAGGCGATGGGCGGCGCGGATGTCACGCTCAATTTCGCGCCCAGCGCCGCCGTCTGGGGCACGATCGAGGCCGCCGCCGCCCCGATGAGCGAGATTGTCGCCGTGGCCCTCATCCATGATCCGGTGCCACTTTCGCTGATGTGGCTCCTTGATGGCGGGCACAAACTGTTCGGCTCATCGGTCGGCACGCGACAGGAAATGGTGGATTTTCTAAGCTTTGCCGCCAAGCACCCAATGCCCGTCGATGTGGAGCGGGTAGCTTTTGCAGATGTGGACCGCGCGCTCGATCGGCTCAAGTCCGGGGATGTGACGGGCCGTCTTTGTGTGGATTTTAGCCTTTAACCTTCGGGAGCACCTCATGAAACTTGCCGCTTTTCAGATGTCCGCCGCCACCCCCCATCCCGAGCGCTTGCCCAAACTTGAGGCCGCGATACGCGAAGCCGCAAGCGCGGGCGCAGGCGCGGATCTGATCATCGCGCCAGAGCTGTGCCTGTCGGGCTATGGGCGTGGACCGGAGATGGCCGGGTTGGCGCAAGGCTTGGACGGCGAATGGGCCACACGGATCGGCACGTTGTCGGACACGCTGGGCATCGCCGTGATCGCCGGGTTTCCTGAGCGCGCAGGCGAGACGCGTTATATCAGCGCGCTGATCAAACTCCCCGGTGCAGCACCGCAGGCCTATCGCAAAGGCACGCTTTATGGCGATTACGAGCGCAGCATTTTCACCTCCGCCGGGCCCTCCACCGTGATCGTGGAGATTGCGGGGCTGAAGGTCGGTGTGCTCATTTGCTATGATGTGGAATTTCCCGAAAACACGCGCCGGTTGGCCATGGCGGGGGCCGATCTCATTGCGGTGCCGACCGCCCTGCCATGGGGCGGGATGGGCGAGGCCAGCGGCACGGGCAGCTTCGTCGTGGAGCATCTTGTGCCCACGCGGGCTTGCGAGAACGTCAATTTCGTGGCCTATGTCAACAATTCAGACAGCGATGAGCGGTTCGAGTTTCAGGGCGAAAGCGTGATCTGCGCGCCCAATGGTGGCGTGCTCGCCAAAGCGCCAAGGGCGGGCGATACGCTCATGTTTGCCGATATCGACCCGCGTGCCTATGACGCCGTGCGGGCCTACCTGCCCTACCCTGAGGACGTAGGGCCGCTGCTTTAGCCCAGCACCTCGCGCACCGCTTCTGCTGCGGATTTGGCCACGATATCGGCCTCGTCGTGGCTCAGGCAGAAGGGCGGCGCGAAGCCAAGGATATCGCCTTGCGGCATGGCCCGCCCAATGACGCCGCGCTTGGCCAGTGCCGCCGTGACCTTGGCGCCCATCGTGGCCTTGGGATCAAAAAAGCGCCGCTCTGCTTTGTCTTCCACGAACTCAACCGCGGCCATCATGCCAACGCCGCGGATCTCGCCCACATTCGGGTGATCGCCCAGATGCTCGGTCAGACGCGCGCGCAGATGCGGGCCGACCTCGCTGTTGTTAGCAATCAGGTTCTCGCGGTCAATCAGCTCAAGGTTCGCGATCCCCGCCGCCGCGCCAATGGGGTGCGCGGCATAGGTCCAGCCGTGGCCGATGGGGCCGTTTTCGTCCGTGCCGTCTTCCAGCACTTTCCACATCCGCTCGGACACGATGGAGCCCGACAGCGGCGCATAGGCCGAGGTCAGCCCCTTGGCGATCGTCATCAGGTCCGCCTTCATCCCGTAATGATCGCACCCCATCATGGAGCCCGTACGCCCGAACCCTGTCACCACCTCATCGGCAATGAGCAGGATATCGTGCCGCTCCAGCACCTCTTGGATCGCCGCCCAATACCCTTCGGGCGGCGGCACGAGGCCCCCGGTGCCCAGAACGGGCTCCCCGATGAAGGCCGCAATCGTCTCCGGGCCTTCGCGCGCGATCAGCGCCTCAAGTGAGGCCACGCATTGCGCCGTGAACTCCACCTCGGACATATCGCTGTCCTCGCGGCGATAATAATAGGGTGCGTCGGTGTGCACGACCTGAGACAGGGGCAGATCGAATTTGCGGTGAAAAAGCTCCAGCCCAGTCAGCGATCCGGTCATCAGGCCCGATCCGTGATAGCCCCGCCAGCGGCTGATGATCTTCTTCTTCTCGGGCCGCCCGAGGATGTTGTTGTAATACCAGACCAGCTTGATGTTGGTCTCATTCGCGTCCGAACCGCCAAGCCCAAAATAGACCTTGGACATATGCGCGGGCGAGCGGTCCAGTACCATCTTCGAGAGCGTGATGCTGGCCTCCGTGCCGTGGCCGACATAGGCGTGATAATAGCTGAGCTTATGGGCCTGTGCTGCAATCGCCTCGGCAATTTCCGTGCGCCCATAGCCCACGTTGACGCAGTAAAGCCCAGCAAAGGCATCCAGCATCCGGTTGCCATCGCGGTCCTCGATATAGACGCCCGCGCCCCCTTCGATCACGCGGCTGGGCGTGTCGCCGCGCGCATGGGCGGCGAGATGGGTGGAGGGGTGAAAGAAATTCTCACGGTCCCAAAGGGCGAGTTGGTCATTGGTCAGCATGGCGGATCTCCTGAAAGCGCTTTGCGACAGCTTAGCGGAGCCGCGCCGCCCCTGCCACCCCATGCAGGGCGCGGGAGCGTGCAAAAACGGGGTCTTATTTCTGCGACTTATCCGTCCCAAAGACCTGCGCCACGATCATCAGGACGGTCGTGACCAGAACCATGATCGTGGAGATTGCCGCAATTGTCGGATCAATCTGGTCGCGCAGCGCGTTGAACATATTGCGCGTGAGCGTTGAGTTATCCCCGCCGGAGATGAACATCGCGACGATCACCTCGTCAAAGGAGGTCAGGAACGCGAGCAAAGCAGAGGTGACGACCGCGAACCGGATCTGCGGCAGGGTGATCGTCATGAACGCCTTCCAGCGCGGCGCACCGAGCGACCGTGCGGCATTCTCCTGATTCATATCATAGCTTTTGAGCGCGGAGCCGATGACGATCACCACCAGCGGGATCGCCAGCAGCGCATGCGCGAGGACAAGCCCGGTCATCGTGTAGAGGATTTGCAGCTTCACATAGGCATAGAACGCGCCAATGGCGATTAGCACCACAGGGACCATCATCGGCGTGATGAGAAGCACGAAAGTGGCGCGGATGAACGGGATCTTGGACGCGTGAAGCCCATAGGCCGCCAGCACCCCAATGGGCGTGGCCACGATCGTCGTGAGGATCGCCGCCTTGAAGGAGGTGGCCGTGGCCCCCATCCATTCGGGTGAGCTGAAATAGTTGTGATACCAGCGGAGCGACCAATCCTCGGGTGGGAACTCCAGATACTGACTGTCCGAGAAGGACATCGGGATCACGATCAGCGTGGGCACGACCAGCAGGGTCATGGTGATGCCCGCAAAGATATAGAGCCAGAGCCGCTGGCCATGGGTCACTTGCGTCTCGGAGGCGGGGCGGGAGAACCAGCTCATGTCAGTGCCCTCCTTTAGATACGGTATCGAGGTTGAGGAACTTTGACGCGATCCAGAGGATACCGACGGTCAAGGTCAGCAGGACCACGCCCAGCGCGCTCGCCGCCCCCCAGTTCACGAAAAGCTCGATGTTGGAGACGATCTTCATCGACACCATGATCACCTTGCCACCGCCCAAAACCGCCGGGGTCACAAAAAAGCCAAGGCAAAGCACAAACACCATCAGCGCGCCCGCAAAAAGGCCTGGTGTGGAGAGCGGAAAGAACACCGTCCAAAAGGCACGGCGCGGGCTTGCGCCAAGATTTGCAGCGGCCTTGAGATAGTCGCGGTCGATCTGGCGCATGGCGCTGTAGACCGGCAGGATCAGGAACGGCAGCATGATATGCACCATCCCGATCAGCGTCCCGCTCATGTTATGAACCAGCCTCAAAGGCTCTTCCCAAAGGCCCAGAGACATGCCCCATTCATTCACCAGCCCGCTTTTTTGCAACAGGACCAGCCACGCATAGGTCCGCACCAACAGCGATGTCCAGAACGGCAAAAGCACGGTGACAAGACAGATATTGGCCCATTTATTGGGTAGCTGTGACATGAAATAGGCCAAAGGATAGCCGATCACGATGCACAGGATTGTGGTCAGGATGCTGACCTCAAACGTGGTATAGAAGATGCGCGCATAGGATTTACGCTCAATCATCCGCTCGTAATTCTCAAGGCTGAAGCTGCCATCTGCACCAAGGAACGACACGTAGAAAAGCCAGCCCACCGGGATCACGAGGATCACCATCACCAGCAAGATGGCCGGGGAGGCAAGGCCAAAAAGCCTCAGCCGTTCCAGCCGCTCGTCGCGGGCAAGCCCATCGGAGTTAAGCGTCGCGGCGGCGCTCATGCGTCCTCTCCGGCGAGGAGTACGGTATCATCCACGCCAAGGCCAAGCTGCACGGTGTCGCCCTGTTTGGGCAGCGCGTCGAACGTGCCCGCGCGCATCGCGCCACGCACGGCCACTTCAGTGCCATCGGTAAGGTGCGCATAAAGAAGATAGCTCTCACCCTGATAGACAAGCTCGCTCACCTTGGCCTCAAAAACGTTCTCGTCTTTGGCGGGTTTGCCGCTGATCAGATGCAGCCGCTCGGGCCGCATCATCAGGCTCAGCCCGTCACCATCAGGCACGTGGCGCGTGGTTTTCAATGTCGTGCCCGCCGCACCAAGGGCGCTGCCCGAGCGCGTCACGTCAAGGAAGGTGGAATCGCCAATGAAGTCGGCCACAAAACGGTTCGCGGGCTGCTCATAGAGTTCCTGCGGGGTGGCCAGTTGCATGATCCGGCCATGGTTCACGACCGCGATCCGGTCGGACATGGTAAGCGCCTCGCGCTGATCATGGGTGACGTAGACCGTGGTCATGCCCAGCTTCTCGTGCAGGTGGCGCAGCTCGATCTGCATCCGGTCGCGCAGCTTTTTGTCCAGCGCCGACAAAGGCTCATCCATCAGCAGAATACGCGGAGCAAACACGATGGAGCGCGCCAGCGCCACGCGCTGTTTTTGCCCGCCCGAAAGCTGGGTAATCCCGCGCTCGCCATAGCCGCCCAGTTGCACCGTCTCCAGCGCCGCCTCGACGCGGCGGTCCATCTCATCCTTGGGGGTTTTTCGCAGCTTGAGAGGGTAGCCCACATTGGCCGCCACGCTCATATGCGGGAAAAGCGCGTAGTTCTGAAACACCATGCCCACATCGCGCAGATGCGGTGCGGTGCGGATCATCTCATCCTCACCAAATTTGAGGCTGCCGCTATCGGGGCGCGTGAACCCGGCCAGCACCATCAAAAGCGTGGTCTTGCCCGATCCAGAGGGGCCAAGAAGCGTGAGAAACTCGCCGCTTTTGACGTCCAGCGACACATCGTTCAGCGCGAAGACATCGCCATAGGTCTTGGTTACGTTTCGCACTGTAATTGGCAGCGCGCCCTGGCCCGTATCACTCATATCATCCCCGCCCATATCAGTCATTGGTGTCTGCGGGCAGGACGCGCCTGCCCGCAGCTTTAGGTGCCGCCGATTATTCGGTCAGCATTTCCTGATACATTTCCTCTGCGATGGTTTCCCATTTCGCATACCATTCGGTCTTGATCAGCAGCTGCTTGGCCGCATTTTCAGGCGCGGATGGCAGCAGTGCCGCGACTTCGGGCGTGATCGTGCCGGTCTCATAGGCCAGAAGGTTTGGCGGGCCATACATGATGTAGGTGGGCAGATCGTCCTGATACTCCGCCTTGGAAATCTCCGCGAGGAATTCCATCGCCGCTTCCTTGTTGGGCGCACCTTTTGGCACTGCAAAACAGTCGAAATCCATCAAGGCACCCTCGAAGGTAAAGTTCAGCTGTCCGCCATCCTTCTGCGCATTGTCGAACCGGCCGTTCCAGCCCGTGGACATGTCCACCTCGCCGTCTTTCATCAGCTGCGCATGCTGTGCACCCGAAGACCAGAACACGGAGATATTCGGCTTCAGCTCGCGGATTTTGTTGATCGCGCGCTCGATGCCTTCTTCGCTGTCGAGAACGGTATAGACGTCTTCTTTCGCCACACCATCGGCCAGCAGGGCAGGCTCAAGCGCGCCGGACACCTTGCTACGGTAGGCACGGCTGCCGGGAAACGCCTCGGTGTCGAAGAAATCAGCCCATGTTTGCGGGCCGTTATCGCCGTAAGTCTCCGTATTATAGGCAAACACTACCGAGAAAGCATCGCCGCCCACGCAATAGTCAGAGTAGGAGCCGGGCATGAAGTTCGACACGTCGATCACCGAATAATCCAGCTTCTCCAGAAGCCCCTCTTCGGCGGCACGTGCAGCACTGCCGGTGCCGGACACCACGATATCAAAGCTGACCTGACCCGTGTTCACCTGAAGGCGCACATCAGACATGCCGCCATAGGTCTCTTGCTTCACGTCAAAGCCCATGGCCGCCGCCGCAGGCTCAAACAGAGCGTTGGATTGCGCCTCTTGGTACGAGCCGCCCCACGATGCGATGGTCACCGTCTTGTCTGCGGCCAGCGCGGTGCTGGCCATCAGGCTGGCAGCAAAGCCCATTGCGAGTGTTTTTTTCATATCTCAGATCTCCTCCAGTGTTGATGGTGCCCCCCGGATCGAAGCGCACTCTTTCGCCGATGTCTCGTCCCGGAACACAGCGGCGCTCTGTGCCTCCGGGTATAGGTGTCAGCCGTGTGCCGGCGTAGACGCCCGCTCGTATTGGCGCCGATCGCGCCAACGATACCACGCCACCGCCGCGGGCAAGAACCAAGGCCGCCCGGCGTAAAGCGGGCGGGTGGGAAAGGGCAGATCGTCAAACGCGGTGCGCCCCTCGGCAAGGCCGAGAACCTTCTGGCCCATGCGCATCCCAAGATAGCTGGCCATCGACACGCCCGACCCGCAATAGCCCATGGCGTAATGCATGCCGTCATGAGTGCCGGTATGGGCCAATTCGTCGAATGTGTAGGCCACAGTCCCGGACCAGCTGTGCGAGATACGCGTCCCGCGCAGGGCCGGAAAGATCCGGCACATGTCCTCGTAAAGACGCGGGCCCGAGACGCGCGCGTCGGTTTCCGTGGCCGAGACGCGGCCACCAAAGAGGATGCGTTTGCGGTCCGGCGAGGGGCGATAATAATAGACCACTTTGCAGGTGTCGCTGGCCACGCGGTCTTTCGGGAAAAGGCGGTCCATAAGGTCCGCAGCAAGCTCTTCTGTGGCAATCACATAGCTGCCAATGGGGATAACCCTGCGGCGCATCCAAGGCGTGAGCGCCGTCGTATATCCGTTGGTGGCGATCACCACGTCGCGCGCCCGCACGATGCCCGCCGCCGTGGTCAGCGTGTAGCCATCCGCGCCGCGCGTGATCTGCGTCACCGCCGATTGGCCGCGCACCGTGGCACCCGCCGCCTCCGCCGTCTCCAGAAGGCCGCGATGATAGCGCGCGGGATCAACCGAGGCGTGGGCCTCAAACACCACACCGCCATGATAGACCGGACTTCCCAACTCGCTCAGCTGATCGGTGCGCGGCACGGCGTGCACGTCAATCCCCTCAGAGCGGCGCATCTTTTCGGCGTCGCGGGCAATCTCTTCATAGGCGCTTGGCATATGGGCCGCATGAAACCGCCCGCCGCGATTAAAGGCGCAGTCCAGCCCCTCGCCGGTGATCCGGTCTTCAATCCATTGCAGCGCAGCTGCCCCCTCCCCCCGGATCGCTTGCGCCCGTTCCGCACCATATTTCGCGGTCAGCTTGTCCAGGGATGGTTTGATCGAGGTGCTGATCTGTCCACCATTGCGGGTGGAGCAGCCATAGCCCGGATCGCCTGCCTCCAACACCAGCGTGCTGCGCCCGCCCCGCGCGGTCTCAATCGCGGCGTTGAGGCCTGTGTAGCCCGAGCCGACGATCGCCACATCCACGTTCCGGGGCAGCGGCATTTGGGCGGCGTCGCGAGGCGCGAGGCCGTCCAGCCAGAAAGACGTGCCCTTCCAGTCCGGCGTCCAAATCTGCGCGTCCGCACGTGCCAAAGCCTGCGCCATAGTCCTGATCCCCCAACCCTCAGAAGTTGACGTTAGGAAAGCCAGTTGAATTAAGCAACTTAATATGGATAATACCTTTATTAGATTTACTTATACAAAAATCCAGAGGCCCCATGCGGATCAAACTGCGCCACCTTGAAGTTTTCACAGCGCTTTTCGAGGCGGGGTCAGTGAGCCGCGCGGCAGAACGGCTCAGCCTGTCGCAACCAGCCGTGTCCATCGCGCTCAGCCATATGGAGGGTGAGCTTGGCTTTCGCCTGTTCCACCGGGATCGAGGGTTTTTCGCCCCCACCAGCGAGGCGCTCTTGCTGCATGTCGAGGTGCTGCAAAGCCTCGCTGCGATCGCGCGGGTGGATCAACGCGCCGCCGAAATACGCTCGGGTGCGGCGGGCAGTATCGTGGTCGGCACCAACGGGGCGATGGCTCTGAATTTCTTGCCCCGCATCATTGCGGAGTTTCAGCGCGATTTCCCCGGCACCCATGTGGAGTTGCGCGTGCATAGCTCGCGGCGGATCGCGTCATGGGTCAGCAACGGGCAGGTTGATATCGGCTTGATGGACGCGCCCGTGCCCGTCGGGGGGCTGAGCACGGAAGTGTTTGCGATGGAGTGCATGTGCGTTCTGCCCAAGGCGGACCCGCTGGCCTCCAAAACGGTGATCGCGCCCGCCGATCTCGACCAGCGCCCGGTAATTGCAATCATGGGTGACCATCCCGTGGACCGGCAGCTGGGCCAAGCGATGGCGGATGCGGGGGCGGTGCTTAACCACGTGGGATCAGCCAATTTCTACGCGATTGCGCGCAACATGGTGGCGGCGGGCGCGGGGCTTGCGCTGATTGATCCCGTCAATGCAAAAGCCGCGTTGAAAGATGGGGTGGTCGCACGGCCCTTCGCGCCCAGCGTGCTGCATGAGCAGGCGATGGTGACCGCACGGGGCGTGCCGATGGGCATTGCTGCGGGCAGGTTTCAGGACCGCCTGCGCGATGCTTTGAGCAAGTATGCAAGACGTCACTAGACCGCCAGACCTGCGCCCAGCCCCTCAAGGATCGCCTCCTCCACAGTGCGCGGGCTGAGGCAATCGCCGATCATATACATCTCGACCGGCCAGTCGACCAACGCATCGGCAAGCGCGGTTTGCGACACATGGCCGAGAGACATCACAACCGTATCGACACCCTCTAAGATCATGGCCTCGTCGCTGAGCGTGTGCAGCGGCGCGCAAAGATGGAGCAAATCGGTCATAGACTGACTGTGACCCAAGCGGCGTGCAATGCAAGGGTGGAGACGAAAAAGGCCCCGCAACCTGCGCTGCGGGGCCTTATTGCGGCGTGGAGACAATCAGGCGGCTTGCGCGGCCTTGATGCTTTCCTCAAGGATATCAAGACCTTCGGCAAACACTTCGTCCGGGATAGTGATCGGCGCAAGGAAGCGGATCACGTTGCCATAGACACCGCATGACAGCAGCACGAGCCCGCGCTTGAGACCCTCGGCGCGGATGCGGTTGACCATATCGGAGTTGGGCGCGTCGCCGGAGGGGGTGTTGAACTCCGCCGCGACCATGAAGCCCGGTCCGCGCACATCGACCATCTCGGGCGTGTGGGCGCGGATCTGCTCCAGCCGCTGGCGCAGACGAGAGCCAAGCTCATTGGCGCGGTTGCAAAGGTCCTCTTCCTCGATCACATCCAGCACGGCGTTGGCCGCAGCGATCCCCAGAGGATTGCCGCCATATGTGCCGCCCAGACCGCCTGGCATGGCCGCATCCATCAGATCGGCGCGCCCTGTGAGGGCGGCAAGCGGCAGACCACCGGCCAGGCCCTTGGCCATCGTGGTGATATCCGCGCAGACGTCATAGCCTTCCATCGCAAAAAGATGCCCGGTGCGCGCAAAGCCTGTCTGCACCTCATCCGCGATCAGAACGATCCCATGCGCATCACACAGCTTGCGCAACCCGCGCATCAGCTCCACAGGTGCGGGATAGAAGCCACCCTCGCCCTGCACGGGCTCAATGATGATGGCGGCCACGCGGTCGGGGTCCAGATCGGCCTTGAAGAGCTTCTCCAGCGCGCCCATCGCATGATCGGGCGTCGTGCCATGCAATTCCACCGGGAAGGGCACGTGGTAGACATCCGGCATCATCGCGCCGAAACCCTTTTTATAGGGCGCGACCTTGCCGGTCAGGGACATGCCCATGAAGGTCCGGCCATGGAACGCGCCGCCGAAGGCAATGACAGCAGGGCGGCCCGTGGCCACGCGCGCGACCTTGATCGCGTTCTCCACGGCCTCGGCGCCGGTTGTGACAAACACGGTTTTTTTCTCGAAATCGCCGGGAACCTTCTCGTTCAGACGCTCGGCCAGACGGATGTAATTCTCGTAAGGCATCACCTGATGGCAAGTGTGGGTGAAGCGCGTTGCCTGCTCTGCCACGGCGGCCATCACCTTGGGGTGGCAATGGCCGGTGTTGACCACAGCAATACCGGCGGCAAAATCGATATAGCGATTGCCCTCCACGTCCCACACTTCGGCGTTCTTGGCGTGGTCCACATAGATCTGGGTCATCATGCCAACACCTTGGCTGATAGCGTGGGTGCGGCGTTCTGCGATTTCGGCGTTCAACATATCGGTAATCCTTGTGCGGCAAGCAGGCCGGGGTTTGCTATCCCAGCATACGCCGGAATGCCGAACCTAAAAAGACGATTTCTTGCACAGGGCAAGTTGTTGAAATATCAAGATACTGAACATAAACGTTCAAAGGATTGAACATGGCGAACAAAGATGACGATGACCTGGGCCTGCGCCTGCGCGCTGTGCGCGAGCGGGCAGGCCTGTCGCAACGCGCCCTCGCAAAGCGCTCAGGCGTCCCCAACTCCACGATCTCGCTGATCGAGGCCGGCAAGGTGAACCCGTCGGTGGGGGCGCTCAAACGCATCCTCGAAGGGGTGCCCGTGGGCATGTCGGATTTCTTCGCCTTCTCGCCCGAGCCTGAGCGCAAAGTATTCTACGCCGCGGAGGAACTGACCGAGATCGGGAAGACGGGGCTATCGCTCAAGCAAGTCGGCAACAGCCTTGTGGGCCGCGCGATGATGATTCTCAAGGAGACCTATCAGCCCGGTGCAGACACCGGCCGCGTGATGTATGGCCATGAGGCCGAAGAGGGCGGTATCGTTGTCTCGGGCCGGGTCGAGGTCTGGGTGGGCGACGCGCGCAAAGTGCTTGGCCCCGGCGATGCGTATTATTTCGACAGCCGCCAGCCGCACAGGTTTCGCCAGGTCGGCCCGGAGCCCTGCGAGGTGATCAGCGCCTGCACGCCGCCCACATTTTAGCGCTTGGGTTTAAGAGCGCCGAAAGTAAGCGCTGCGAAAGATTTTTCTGGTGTGGTGTGGTGGGATGTTTTAAATAATCCCGAAAATAGATTTCGGAAAAGGTGAATTTTATGTCCCCACACGCCGCTCTGACCCCCAATACCTATGACGCAGAACCCATCCCCGAAGCGGCCCGCGCCGCCGTTGAGGCAATGCTGCAATCGGGCGACCTTTTCCGTTACACAGCCCCTCAGGACGCGCCTGTGGCCCTTCTGGAGCGGGAATTCGCCGCGATGATGGGCACGCGCTATGCACTGGCGGTCTCCAGCTGCTCGGCGGCTTTGTTCTTGTCGATCAAGGCTTTGGGCCTGCCGCGCGATGCGCGTGTGATGATCCCCGGCTTCACCTTCGCCGCCGTGCCATCATCAATCGTTCATGCCGATTGCATTCCTGTTTTGTGCGAGGTGGGCGAGAATTACCGCATTGATCTGGCAGATTTTGAAGCCAAGCTCGACGATGTGCAGGCGGTGATTATCAGCCACATGCGCGGTCATACCTCGGATATGGACGCTATTATGGCGCTTTGCGAGGCGCGCGGCCTGCCGGTGATCGAGGATGCGGCCCATTCCCTCGGGACCGAATGGCACGGACGCAAGATCGGCACAATCGGCAAGGTCGGCTGTTTCAGCTTTCAATCCTACAAGCTGGTCAATGCCGGTGAGGGCGGGATTTTGATCACTGATGACGCGGATCTGGTGGCGCGCGCGGTGATCATGTCGGGCGCATATGAGCATAACTGGGCCAAGCATATGAGCGGCGCGGATGTGGCGCTTGAGGCAGCCTTTGCCACGCATCAGAACATGCTACCCCTCTATAATTTGCGCCTGAACAACCTCAGCGCGGCGATCATCCGCCCCCAATTGGCCGAGGTGCCACGGCGCGTGGCCGATGGGCGTGCGAACCATGATTACGTGGCCGGGTTGCTCAACGAATGCCCTTGGCTCGATGTGCCTGCGTCCCTCCCCGGTGAGCTGCGCGCGCCCGATTCCATTCAGTTCAACCTTGTGGGCATGAGCGACGCCGACACGCGCGCCTTTGCGGATGCAGCGGCAGAGCGTGGCGTCAAGGTGCAGGTCTTCGGGCTGAGCCAAGACAACGCACGCGCGTTCTGGAACTGGAACTTCCTGCCGGGCGGCATCCCGGAGCTTCCCAAAACGCGCGCGATGCTGCGCATGGCCTGCGACACCCGCCTGCCCGCGCGCCTCAAGCGCGCTGAGCTGGACGTGATTGCGGGGGCCATTCTGGACGCGATCACCGACGTGACCGGACCCAAGCGCGTTTATGGGACCTGAACTGGCCTGACCTGATCAGAGGACCGTGAGGTCCGCCGCTATGAAGGGATGCCGGTCAATCGCCGGGTCCACGATGGCGCTTTGCAGGATGGGTTTGAGCGTGGCCGCCACCTCGGCGGGCATGTCTTGCAAGATGCCTTTGCGCGCCTTGAGGCTGATCGTGCGGCTGAGCGGCGCGCCGGGCAATGGCAGCACATCAATCTGATCGGCAAAACGGCGCGCCCGGCGCAAAGCCAGCGGCGTAAGAATGCTCCACCCTGTGCCTTGGCCAACCAAGGCAAGGATTGCGTGATAGCTGTCAATCTCGAACCGGAAGGGGATCGAGAGGTTTTGCCGCGCCAGATGTGCCGTGAGCATCCGGCCCATATAATGCCGCTGCGTATATTGGATAAGCGGCAGGGTCTTGAGCTGCGTCAGCAGGTCTGAATTGGGGTCAATCTGCCCTTTGGGAGCGGCCACGACAAAGCCCTCGCGCAAAAGAGGGTGCACTTCGGTCCAATCCGCCTCCCCGCCCAGCTCGGCTGCGACAATGACATCGAGCGCGCGGGCGTCCAGCAAATCATAGAGCGTGTGGCTCGCCCCGGTTTCCAGAAGGAACTGGCAGGTCTTGAGACGCCCAGCCATGTGGGTCAGCAATTGGGGCGTCACGTCAGCCTCAAAATCCTCGATCATGCCGAGGCGGAAGCGGGTGAGCACCGACAGGTCCTGCATCGCCATCTCAGCGCGGGCCTGAGCCGCCTCGTTGAGAATGGTCTGCGCGCGGCGGTGCATGATCTCGCCCGCGCGGGTCAGGCGGATGGGGCGGGCACTGCGCTCCAGCAATGTCGCGCCAATAGCGGTCTCCAGATTGGTCAATTGCTGACTGATCGTAGAGGGGCTGGCCCCAAGGCGGCGGGCGGCGGCACTGATCGAGCGTTCATCGGCGGCGGCCATGAACACCTCGATCCCCCACAGGGTGATCCGGCCCGGACTGTCGACCATGGCCTACTTGCCCAGTGTGGACAATTTGCGCTGAAGCTCCGCCAGTTGGGCCTTGATCTCGTCGAGGTTTTCATCGGCGGGCTTCGGTTTTTCAGCCGGCTCGTCGTCGGCTTTCGTGGGCATAATGCCGGGAATGCTGCCCGTCATCGCCTTCATGAACGCCTCTTGTTGCGCGCGCATCGCCTCCATGCCCGGCATGGCCGACATCGGATTGGCCTTTGTCATGTTGTCCAGCATTTTGGATTGCCCATCGCGCAGCATCTCGAAGCTGGCGGCGAGAAATTCGGGTACCACGGACGTGGCTTGGGTCGTGTAGCTGCGCACCAGATCGTTGAGCACATTGGTCGGCAGCACGCTTTCACCACGGCTTTCATGCTCGGCGATGATTTGCAAAAGGTATTGCCGCGTAAGGTCATCGCCGGATTTCAGATCAATGATCTGTACCTCGCGGCCATCGCGGATGAACTGGCTGATATCTTCCAGCGTGACGTAATCGGAGGTCTCGGTATTATACAGACGCCGGCTCGCATAGCGCTTGATCAGCAACGGTTTTATGGGGTCAGCCACGGAGGTCCCTCCTCGGAAATGCAGCGGTGCAGCAAACCCTAGCTGCATGTGCGCCAAAAAGAAAGGGCGCGCGGATGCCATGGCTTGGCGGGCGCAAGGACGAAAAAAGGCGAGCCGCAATGGCTCGCCTTCCGCAGTCTCACGCAGCGCTATCGGGAGGGACAGGCGGTGCTAACTGATCTGCTTATTTCACGCCTGCTTTTTTCGCGGCGGCGGTCAGGTCGTCTGTGGCTTTCTTGACGGCTTTGGATGCGTCTTCTTGCATGTCTTTGCCAGCGGCCATCATCAGCTCAACTGTTTCCATCTGCACTTTTTTCGCCACTTCGGCGAAGGCGGCCATGTTCTCGGCGGCGACTTCGGCGTTGGCGGATGCAAAATCTGTCATCGCTTTGGCGTAATCGGCGGGATCGGCTTTCGCTTTGGCCATGTCCGACATTTTTGCCAATGTGGTTTTGGCCCAGACGCTGGAAATTTCTGCGGATTTCTCAGCAGCGGACAGAGCAACGCCGGAGAGCTTTTCGTTCAGAGCAGCATGGCTCTTGAAAGCGTCTTCCATGGATTTGGTGTCGACGGGGAATGCGCCCATGATGTCTTTCATGACGGCGTTCATATCTTGTGCTTTAGCCATTTTCTTTGCCCTTCCGGATCTGAGCGGGTTGGTCCGCTGTTTCTGCAACTGCAAACAATATGTATGCCGCAGTGCAGAAAATCAAGTCATTTATGCTGCACTGCGGCATAAGCCCAAATCTGGCTTGGAATCAGGTGCTTGCCTTGACCCGCACATAAGATCCGGGCGCAGGCTCAAGGGATTTATACTCCGAATCGCCTGGAATACGCGCCGGAACCATCTTGCCCGAGCGTTTGCGCAACCATACCTCCCAGCGCGGCCACCAGCTTCCGTCGTGCCGCGCAGCACCCTCAAGCCACGCATCTGCGCTGCCCGCTAGATCGGCATTGGTATAGTGGCCGTATTTCTTCTTGGAGGGTGGGTTGACGATGCCCGCGATATGGCCCGATTCCGAGAGGATAAACGTCCGGTCCTTCGCCCCCATCTTTTGCACACCGCGAAAACAATCCTTCCACGCCGCAATATGGTCGGTCTGACAGGTCACCGCCAAGAGCGGCACATCCACATCCGAGAGCTTCAGACACGTGTCCAAAAGCTCAAACCCATCTTCGGCAAAGGCGTTTTGCTGGCAAAGGCCGCGCAAATACTGCGTCGTCATGCGCCCCGGAAGGTTTGCGCCATCGCCGTTCCAATAGAGCAGATCGAAGGCAGGTGGTGCCTCGCCCAGCATATAGCTGCGGATGGCGGGCGAATAGATCAGGTCTTTGGAGCGCAGATAGCTCATCGTGCGGCCCATGATGAAGGAGCGCAGAATGCCCTGCTCGGCCACTTCGGCCTCAATCCCGTCGATGAAATCATTTTGCAGGAAGGGCGTGAACTCTCCCTGCTCGGAAAAATCTGTGAGCGCAGTGAAGAGTGTCGCGGACTTCACGCTCTTGTCGCCACGCGCCTTCATCAGGGCGAGCGTCAGACAAAGCGTCGTGCCCGCGATGCAATAGCCCACGGCGTTGACCTGCTTCTGGCCCGTGATTGCCTTGGTCACCTCAAACGCCTTGAGGTAACCATCTATGATGTAATCTTCCATCCCGACATCTGCATGGGATTTGTCGGGGTTGACCCAAGACACCACAAAGAGCGTATAGCCCTGCTCGGTGATCCACTTGATCATGCTGTTTTGCGCCGTGAGGTCGAGAATGTAGAATTTGTTGATCCAGGGCGGAAACATCACGATGGGGATCGCGTGGACCTCATCGGTGGCCGGGGCGTATTGGATCAGCTCCATCATCTCGTTGCGAAAGACGACATCGCCCGGCGTCGTGGCGATGTTGCCGCCCAGCTCAAACGCCGCCTCATCCGCAAGGCGCACGATCATCTCGCCGTTATTCGCCTCCAGATCCGAGATCAGGTTCTCCAGACCCTTCACCAGCGATTCGCCCTCAGTCTCCACCGCGCGCTCCAACGCATCGGGGTTCGTGCCCAGAAAGTTGGTCGGCGACATCATATCGACGATCTGTTGCGAGAAAAACGCAAGGCGGCGCTTGTCCTTGGCGTTCAGCCCCTCGACCTCATCCGCCGCGGCCCGGATCGCTTCGGCGTTCAGAAAATACTGCTCTTTGACATAGCTGAAATATGGGTTGGTCTCCCAAAGCGGGTTGGAGAACCGTTTGTCGGGCAGTGCGTTCTTGGCCTCAATCGGTGCCTCAGCATGCGATCCGGTCAGCAGCATTTGTTGCGCTTCCATGAAGTGGCGCACCGATTTGCCCCAATACTCAAGCTGCGTTTCGTAAATCTTGCCGGGGTTCTCCAGCGCCTCGTTCCAATACGAAAGGGCTGCCTTGGCAAAAAGGTCCTGCCCCGGCCCGTTCAGGGTGGGGTTGGCGGGGTTATTCTTGGCGGCAAGAGCCTGGATCAGCCGCTGGGATAGCTCTTCAACACGCGCCAGATTGGCGTTCATCTTTTCCAAATTTTCTGGCGCATCATCGTGTTGCGTTGCCATTTTATTGTTTTCCCAATACGTTTTCTGCTATGCAGCATAAAGTCGTGTCGTCGGGAGGGACAGTGCGGCGATAAAGCCGGGCAAATGCCCCAAGGAGACGACAATGCGCTATATGGCCACTTACGACCTGATGGAAAGCCTCCGCAACGCCAATCAATGGATGGGCGCAACCGCCCTCTCCTTTGCATCATACCCGATTTTCAGCCTAACACCCAACCCCGCATTTCAGATGATGGCCGCATGGGGCGAAGTGACGGAGCGCACGTTCCAGCGCATGTCAGCCAAGCCCGATTGGGGCATCCGCACCTTCACCTGCGAAGATGGCCGCGACCATCTGGTAAGCATTGATAAAGTGGTGGAGCGTCCCTTTGGCGATCTCATCCATTTCTCGGTACCGGGCCGCAAGCCCATGAAGCGACGGATTCTCTTGGTAGCGCCCATGTCCGGACACTATGCCACGCTGCTGCGCTCGACTGTCAAAAGCCTGTTGGTACATTGCGAGGTCTATGTGACCGACTGGCACAATGCACGCGACATTCCCGTAAGCGCGGGAAAGTTCGACGTTGAGGATTACACCCTTTATCTGATGGAATTCATGCGCGCGATGGGGCCGGACACCCATGTGATCGCCGTCTGTCAGCCCGCCCCACTGGCGCTGGCCGCAACCGCCTATCTGGCAGAGCTTGAGCCAGAGGCACAACCACGCTCGCTTACCCTCATTGGTGGGCCTGTTGATCCTGACGCCGCGCCCACGGATGTGACTGACTTTGGCCGCCGCGTGACGATGGGACAGCTCGAAGAGACGATGATTCAGCGCGTGGGCTTCAAATATCCCGGCGTGGGTCGCTTGGTCTACCCCGGCCTTTTGCAGCTCAGCTCCTTCATCTCGATGAATTCTGAGATGCACACAAAAGCGTTCATGGATCAGATCGGACGCGTCGCGCGCGGCGAAGCGAGCGATAATGACCGTCACAACCGGTTCTACGACGAATACCTCTCCGTGATGGACATGCCTGCCGAGTTCTACCTCTCCACGGTTGAGCGTATTTTCAAAGGGCGCGAAGTCGCGAAGAACGAATTTGTCGTGAACGGCCATCAGGTTGATATGGGCAAGATCACCAGTGTCGCGGTGAAAACCGTCGAAGGCTCAAAGGATGACATCTCGGCGCCGGGCCAGTGTATTGCGGCGCTTGATCTTTGCACGGGCCTCCCCGATTCCAAAAAGGCGAGCCATGTTGAGGATGGCGCGGGCCATTACGGCATCTTCGCCGGGCGCAGCTGGCGCGAAAATATCCGCCCTCTGGTTCTGGATTTCATGGACGCCAATAGCGGCCCGATATCCGCCAAGAAGGCGAGCAGGAAAAAGCCCGCAAACAAGAACGCAGCTTGATATAATCTTGCAGATATGCACCTAGGCGGCTCGGGAAACTCCGAGCCGCTTTGCGTTATTGCAGCATGAGCGGCTGTTTGAGCCAGATGCGCAAAGCCTCGGTCGTGGCGTCTGGTTGCTCCAGCATCGGTAGATGACCCGCCGCTTCGATCACGCTGAGCTGTGCGTAGGGAATCAGATCAGCCAGAAACGAGTTGCGCTTGATCGGTGCAGGACCGCCATGTTCGCCGCAGAGCACCAAGGCGGGCGTCTTGCAGCGGCGCAGAACCGCCTGATAATCGCGCCTGCGTTGTTGCGCCCGCACCTGCCGGAGCAAAGTGTCAGAGCCCAGATGATCGGCCATATCGGTCACCAATGCGATGATTTCCGCGCGCATCGGGCCGGGGGCAAGATGCTCGGCCGGCAACATGCCTTGCGCAAAACCCTCCACACTGCCCGAGCGAAGCTTGATAATCAGCGGCTCCAGATCCGCCGCGCTGTGCGGGGTCTCGGCAAAGGCATTCGTGTTCATCAACGCGATCCGCCCCACCCGGTCGGGCGCGCGGCGCAGGATTTCCATCGCCACAATCCCCCCGAGCGCATGTCCAACCAGCGCGAAGCGGCGCGGCAGCACATCCAGCAAGCCCGAGGCGATCTCCTCCACCCGCTCGCCTTGGGTGATTGGCGCGATCGTGACGGCGTGATGCGGGCTGAACGCCGCAAGCTGCGGGCCAAACACCCGCGCATCACACATGATGCCCGGCACAAATACCAATGGCTCGTTCATCGCGGCTTTTCCTTCATAACTGCCCGGCGCCACCTTGGCACAGCGCCCCCTCGGGTCAACCGCTCATGGGTAGGCGATGCCCCGGAAAGGCGGAAAATCGGCATATCTTGCGCGCCGCTCCGCCTGTTTTTCAGACGGCTCGGCCCCAGCCACCAACAGCTTGCCCTTGGGCGCGATATAGCTGGAGATCGTGCGCTGAGGACGCACGCGCCATGTCAGGTTCAACGCCGCGAGCTTGGGGAAAAACCACATCTCGGAATAGGGCAGATGGTCATGGATCCACCACGCCAGATCGCGCCAATCGCGCCCCTCGGCATAGCGGTCTGCGAACCACGGGATAGCGATGGACGCGCAAGCACCCTGTACTTCGGGGCCACCCATATCCCAGATATGGTGGCCGTAATTGGCCTCGTTGCGCGCGCAGTTCAGGCCGTTTTCGTTGCCAAACCGGTTGAGGTCTGGGCTGCGATAGGCCGACCGTATGGCGATCCGGCCAAAGGTCTCTTCCAACGGATCAAGCAGGTTTTCACAAAGGCCTCTGCCATTTTTGATTGCTATATCAGGGTTTTCAGGAACGTTTTGAAGGCAATGTATGTTGCCAATCTCGGAATAAAGAAAATCGCGCATGAAGAAGTGTTTGGACAGCCGGACCCGCCCAAGATCTTCGAGCGATCTCATGCTAGCTGGTCGCTTCACGATGCTGCCCCTTTAGTCATTTTTTAATCAACCTTGACATATAGGTGATTGTTTCAGCTATGTTTTTGAAAGCTCCAGAGCCTCTGTCACAGCCGCTTCAATCAACTTAAGGCAGCCCTCATCGGAGAAACGATGGTCCGCCCCGTCAACCAGAGTAAGCCGCATGTCCGCCCCCTCAGAGTGTTCCAAAAGCCGCAAGGCTACCGACTTATCCACATCTGCATCTGCGGTGCCTTGTAGAAATCGAACAGGAAAGGGCAATTGCAGCGGGCTGCGCAGAACCAGGTGATCCCGCCCGTCTTCAATGAGCCGCCGCGTGATAATATAGGGCTCATCATAATCGCTGGGCAGGCTGACCTGCCCGTCCGCCTCAAGGGCTGCACGTTGGGCCACGTCAAAGCCCGCCCACATGCTATCTTCGGTGAAATCAGGGGCCGCCGCGATGGTCACAAGCCCTGCCAACCGTTCAGGCTGTGCGCGCGCCAGCAAGAGGGCGATCCAGCCGCCCATGGAGGACCCCACCAGAAGCTGCGGCCCCTCCAACATATCCAAGACCGCGCCCGCATCCGCGGCCCAATCTCCGATACAACCATCCGTGAAAGCCTCCGAGGACGCGCCGTGCCCGGAATAGTCAAACCGGACAAAACCGCGCCCGGTGCGCCGCGCCCAAGTCTCAAGTGCGACGGCCTTTGTTCCATTCATGTCGGACTTGAAACCGCCCAAAAACATAACGCCGGGCGATGTGCCCGGCGTCTGGTGATAGGCAATCTGCCTACCCGTCTGGGTTTCAAGAAAACTGATCTCGCTCATGCCCTGCCCCTAAATCCCTACGCGCATTACCCTCCCGTAATGCGCGCCGATTGGCAAGACAGCCGGATCAACCACCCACGTAGGTGTTGGACGGACGATAAAAGACCTTTTGATTGTGCAGACGGCCCAGAAGGTTGTGGATCTTGCGCACCCGGCGCTCCGGCTCGATCTCGTTTGTCGGCGCTTCCGCTTGAATAAGCTGGCTGCTCAGTTCCGCTTTGGTTTGGCGCAACGCGGCCTCGATCAGGTCCATGTCCTCGATCGAAAGCTCAATATTTGAATTAAACTTAGGCATATCATCGCTCCTTTTACCCGGTCCGCAGTGAACCGCTCTGATGGGTAGTCCTAGCCTACCCGTTCGCGCTTTCCAAGATAAAAATCGTTGTGCGTCAAATAGTTACATATGCGTTCGCATACAAATGCACACAATGGACCGCATGCAATTGCACACGGTAAGGCAGTTATCGGTCCGTGACGGCTTGACTTGCACCGCCCGCGCAGCCAAACAGAGCGCTCACCCGCAACCGGGCGCACCTGTAGGCGCCAAACCGACGAGGAGCGCCACAAATGGCCCAAATCTCTCTCACCTTTCCCGATGGCAATGCGCGCAGTTTCGCGCCCGGCGTGACCCCTTTTGAGGTTGCCGCCGACATCTCCAAGTCTTTGAGCAAGAAAGCTATTTCCGCCACAGTGGACGGCCAGCACTGGGACCTACAATGGCCCATCAAAGCCGACGCACAGATCGCCATCCACACCATGGCCGACGAAGAGCAGGCCAATGAGCTTGTGCGCCACGATCTGGCCCATGTGATGGCCCGCGCGGTGCAGGAAATCTGGCCCGATGTGAAGGTCACAATCGGCCCCGTGATCAAGGACGGTTGGTATTACGATTTCGACCGCGCAGAGGCGTTTTCTCCCGAGGACCTCGCCACCATCGAGAAGAAAATGCGCGAGATTATCAACCTGCGCGACCCCGTGCGCACCGAAATCTGGGACCGTGCGCGCGCAGTGAAGCATTATGAGGACGCGGGCGAGCCCTTCAAAGTGGAGCTGATCGAGGCGATTCCCGGCGATGAGCCGCTGCGCATGTATTGGCATGGCGAGTGGCAGGATCTCTGCCGTGGTCCGCACCTGCAACATACCGGACAGCTGCCTGCGGACGCGTTCAAGCTGATGAGCATCGCGGGGGCCTATTGGCGCGGTGACAGCAGCCGCCAAATGCTACAACGCATCTATGGCGTGGCGTTTACCTCCAAGGAAAAGTTCAAGGCACATATGAATATGCTGGAGGAGGCCGCGAAACGCGATCACCGCAAGCTGGGCCGCGAGATGGACCTCTTTCACATGCAAGAAGAGGCGCGCGGCCAGATTTTCTGGCACCCCAATGGCTGGACCATCTACACGCTTTTGCAGGATTACGTGCGCCGCAAGCAACGCGCGGGCGGCTATGTCGAGGTGAACACGCCACAAGTGGTGGACCGCCAGCTCTGGGTCGATTCGGGGCATTGGGAGAAGTACCAAGAGAACATGTTCATCGTTGAGGTCGACGAAGATCACGCCCGCGAAAAGGCTGTGAACGCGCTCAAACCCATGAACTGCCCCTGCCATGTGCAGATTTTCAACCAAGGTTTGAAGTCCTATCGCGACCTGCCCCTGCGCATGGCCGAGTTTGGGTCGTGCAACCGCTATGAGCCATCGGGCGCGCTCCACGGGATCATGCGTGTGCGCGGGTTTACCCAAGACGATGGGCATATCTTCTGCCGCGAGGATCAGATTGAGGCGGAGACGGCTGAGTTCATCCGCTTCCTGTCGGAGGTCTACAAGGACCTTGGGTTTGAAAACTTCAACGTGAAATTCTCGGACCGGCCTGAAAAACGCTCGGGCAGTGATGAGGTATGGGACAAGGCCGAGGCGGCGCTCCTGAGTGCCACGCGCGCGGCAGGGATCGAGCCTGAGCTTAATCCCGGTGAGGGCGCGTTTTATGGCCCCAAGCTGGAGTTTGTCCTAACCGACGCGATTGGGCGCGATTGGCAATGCGGCACGCATCAGGTGGATTTCGTCCTGCCTGAGCGTCTGGACGCCAACTATATCGCCGAGGATGGCGCGAAGCACCGCCCCGTGATGCTGCACCGTGCCACGCTTGGGTCATTTGAGCGGTTCATCGGCATCTTGATCGAGGAACACGCGGGCAAGCTGCCGTTCTGGCTGGCCCCGCGCCAGGTTGTCGTCGCCTCCATCATATCGGACGCAGATGATTACGTGAACGAGGTGGTCGCCACCTTGCGTGCCCAAGGCATCCGGGCCGAAGCCGATATCCGCAACGAGAAGATCAACTATAAGGTCCGCGAACACTCGGTTGGCAAAGTGCCCGTGATCCTCGCCTGCGGGATGCGCGAAGTGGAGGACCGCACCGTGTCTGTGCGCCGCCTTGGCGAAAAACAAACCTCAATGGCCAGCCTTGAGGATGTAACAATTGAGCTCGCGCGTTCATCAACACCGCCCGATCTTTTGTAACATTTGCCCGGTTTGCGGCGGAGAAGTGCGCAGGATTGCGTGCAGACCCCTCACAAACCGGGAAATTCCCCCATGTTTTCAATGGCGCAGTCTCAGCACCTCATAACGCGGCCTTGACACACGCGTGTCTAACAGTCCTGTGATTGGCGTTCTACTACCTTTCCCCGCTAAGGTTCCCTCATCGCCACAAAAGGCTGGTCGGGACATCTATAGCCCCACAGTCAAAATAGCAGGCGATCTGAAACAAGAACCCAACGGGAGAAACCCAATATGTCGAATATCATGAAAACCGTCGCAATCGCCGGCGCCGTCACAGCCGCTCTGGCCGCTCAAACCACCACAGCCCAAGCCATGGATCAGGAAAAGTGCTACGGTATCTCGCTTGCTGGCGAAAACGACTGCAAAGCAGGAGCTGGCACCACATGTGCGGGCTCCTCGACCGTCGATTATCAGGGCAACGCCTGGAAGCTTGTTGACGCGGGCACCTGCGTGACCATGTCCAAAGATGGCGACCGCATGGGCTCGCTTGAGCCACTGGACCGTGACCTGCCGTCCTAAATTATGATAAGGGGTGCGCAGGGGTCTCCTTGCGCACCCTTTTTATTTAATCCCGGAGCCTGCCATGTTGGACGCCCGCCACTTTTCCGCCCTGCCCCCCGGCCCGGGCGTTGGATACAAACCCCAACATTATTCGGCCATAATGGACAACCCTGCCCCGGTAGAGTGGCTGGAAATCCATGCCGAGAATTACATGAGCGATGGTGGTCGCTCGATAGCACAGCTACGCCACCTCTCCGAGCGCTTCGCGATCTCGGTGCACGGGGTTGGCCTGAGCATTGGCGGCGAAGGCCCGCTTGACCCCGACCACCTTGCCCGGCTCAAAACGCTCTGCGACTGGGTGAACCCCGCAAGCTTTTCAGAACACCTGGCGTGGTCCAGCCATGATAACGCCTATTTGAATGACCTTTTGCCCCTCCCCTACACCGCCGAAACCCTCACACGCGTGGCGGATCACATCGACGCGCTGCAAGAGGCGATTGGCCGCCCGATGCTCTTGGAGAACCCATCGAGCTATCTCGCGTTTGAGGAAAGCACGTTGGAGGAGACAACATTTCTGGCCGAGCTTTCTGCGCGGACCGGATGCGGCTTGCTGCTTGATGTGAACAACGTCTTTATTTCCGCCACCAATCTCAGGCTCGATCCACGCGCCTATATTGATGCCTTTCCCCTTGATAAGGTGGGGGAAATCCATCTTGGCGGGCATCACGAGGATGACGCAGACCACGGCGCACCACTTTTGATCGACAGCCATGGGTGTGAGGTCGCCGACCCTGTCTGGGCACTGCTTGAATATACGCTCGAACGCTCCGGCCCGCGCCCTTTGCTGATTGAATGGGATGCCGATGTGCCCGAATGGCCCGTCCTTGCCGCTGAGGCGCAGCGCGCCGCAAAAGCGTTGGCGCAGGTCCCGGCGTGAGCGTCACCCAATCCGCCTTTCGCGCGGCCCTTCTGGACAATACCAAAGCCGTGCCCGAAGGCCTCACCGACGGTCAGGGCCGCCCCGCGGGCCCGCGTTTTTCTGTCTACCGCAACAATGTGGCCGTCAGCCTGACCGAGGCGCTGGAGGTCAGCTTTCCAGCAATCCGCAAACTGATCGGGGATGAGAATTTTCGTGGGCTGATGGGCATCTTCTTGCGCCAGCATCCGCCAACCGCCCCGATGATCAGCCAATATGGCGACGCCCTGCCCGGCTTTATCGAGGGTTTCTCGCAGCTCAACCATCTGGGATACCTCCCCGATGTCGCACGGCTGGAACAGGCTTTGCGCGAATCCTATCATTCGGCAGATGCGGACCCGATTGACCCCGCACTTTTGCAAAGCCTTGCACCGGATGCCCTGATGGGTGCGCATCTTACGCTTGCGCCCGCACTTCACCTTATCCGCTCAGAGTGGCCCGTGCATCAGATCTGGGCTTATAATATGGAGGATGGCGCGCCCAAGCCCACGGGCGGCGCGCAAGACGTCCTCGTGACGCGTCCTCAGTTTGATCCCGTCGCCGCCCCCCTGCCCTCGGGCGGGGCTGCGTTCATCGCCGCACTGGCCGAGGGCCAAACCTTTGGCACCGCTTTTGAGGCCGCCAGCGAGGCCCCTGATTTCGACCTGACCCCAACCCTCTCGGCCCTGATCACAGGCCGTGCCATCATCCAGATCACCCCCGGAGACATATAATGAATACGCTGATTTCCCTGCATAACTCCGTCTTCGGGAGACTTCATCAAGCGGATGGCGCGCTCAGCCTGCTGGCGCGTTTCCTGTTTGCCGCGATCTTTCTCATATACTTTTGGGTGTCGGGTCTGACCAAGCTTGGCGACGGATTTTTCGGGCTCTTCAGCCCATCGCTCGGGGCCTATGCGCAGATCTTCCCGCGCGCGATGGAAGCGGCTGGCTATGACGCGAGCCAGCTTACCTTCTTCCACACGATCGTCGTTCTGGCTGGCACATGGGCTGAGTTCATCTTGCCCATTCTGATCATCATCGGGCTTTTCACACGCCTTGCCGCGCTTGGCATGGTCGGCTTTATTGCTGTGCAGACAGCCACCGATCTCATCGGCCACGGTGTGGCGTCCGAGGCGGCAACGGTCGGCGCGTGGTTCGACAAAGCACCGGATTCGATGATCATGGACCAGCGCGTGCTCTGGGTCTTCCTCCTCCTCGTGCTGGTGGTCAAAGGCGCAGGCGCGCTGTCGCTTGATCGCATCCTGAAAGAGCGCGTGGCGACCAAGGACTAGCCCGTGCGTGACTAGGCCGTGAGTGCTGCCTGCACGTCCTTGCCCCACCCCAGATAAAGCGTGCCACCCGCATCGATAAGTGGACGCTTCATCAGCGCCGGATGTGCCGCAATGAGGTCCAACGGCGCGCCGGCGCGCTCCGCCTCGCTGAGGCCCCGCCACGTGGTTGACCGCGTATTCAGCAAATCGTCGCCGAATTGAGCATAGGCCCGCGCAAGAACATCTGCGGGCACGCCATCGGCGCGGACATCGCGCAGCTCCGCGCTCGGCAATGCTTTCAATGCCTTACGGCAGGTGTCGCAGTTTTTCAGACCATAAAGAACCATCAAAACATCCTTCCTCGCGCCCCCTGCACCGCACAAGGCGGCACAAGCTTTCACTTGATTTTTACACACTCCATGCAATCTTTAATAGTGCAGGCTGGGTGTGCAACTCAAGCGCGGCTCCGCCCACGCGCAAACCTAAAACTGCATGACCGGCAATTGGACCGGGACGAAGACAAGAAGGAGAAGCGGCATGCCCAGTGGCACCGTGAAGTGGTTCAATACAACCAAAGGGTACGGATTTATCGCACCCGACCAAGGCGGCAGTGATGTGTTCGTGCATATCTCGGCCGTAGAACGCTCGGGGCTGACCGGCCTCGCGGATAACCAGAAGGTCAGCTACGAGCTTCAGGAAGGCCGTGATGGGCGGGAGATGGCGTCGGATCTGACGCTGCTCTGACAGGGCTCTTTGACGTCGCACGATTGCGGCGCAAGGGTAGGAAGTTTTTCCGGGTCGCAAAACATCGCGGCGCCGGTGGAATGGATTTTACGCATTTTTTCTGGGAAACCCTGCCTCGGTCATGCTTGTGGCGGATACAAAAAGGGCGTGCCCTTTGGCACGCCCTGAAGTCTTTGAAGCGCTGCGCGTTATGAGCAGCCTTTGGTCCCAACGGGGCAATGGGCCCGCGCAGAATAGTGCTTGTGAACTTTTTTCTTGGGCGTGGGATGCTGCATCACCTGTTGATAGGTCTGATGCTGGTTCGGCACGCCGCAGCAGATCACACCCGAGATTGTCACAGGCTGTAGCCCGGTGGGGCAGAAATTCTCATGCGACGGCACGTCATAGATCTTTGCATCACCTGCCGCTGCGGGTGTTGTGCTCAGCATCGCCAAGGCGATCCCGGTGGAAATGGTCGTCAAAATGCGCATTGCGTCCCTCATTATATTGTTACTGTGCCACCAATCATTGACAGATATGCTAAACAAGCCTGCGGACCTGTCAATTTCTTATCCTCTGCGCGCTGTGCAAACCCTTCCCCTGCCGCGTCTACACCGCGATACTCAGCGCAATTTCGTCAGCGTTTTGGCCAACATCACCGACGCCGGGACCGCCAGCACAAACCCTGCGCCCGCCGCGATCAAAAGGTTGGATACGGTATCATATCCCATCACCAGCGCCGCGATGATCGCCGTGCCCGCAAGGGTCGATCCGATGAAAAGATGCAACGTGAATGTGAGCCAGAACATATGTGCCTCCTGTGGTTCGACACACAGCTATCAGGCCCGAGGCGAAGCGGCTTTGATTTAGGTCAGATTGCAGCGAGGAAGCACGTTAGGATAACACACCGCGCCCGAACCGAGGGGTGGGTGCAAAGCGCCCACCCCGTGGGGGCGGTTCGGGCGCTGCCAAATCAGAGATTTGGCACTTGGTAAGATCGCTACAATAACGGTCCAAGAAAAAGACCAGCGCAAAATTCAAAGATGCCGTTAGGAGGCATCCCTAAATCTCGATATCTAATGCTTCTGGCACACTTTTCTTAATCATGGCTACTAAGGCATCCAACCGCTCCCACGCCTTTGATGCCAAGTCATTGGCTTCCAGCGACAACGTAATCAGTTGATCATACTCTTCTTGTGTGACAGTTTCGCAAGGCTTAAATCCTGTTCTCAAAACCCCACCAATCAGTTCTGGCACGGTATGCTGCGCGACAAACAGACCTAATACTTCAAGATCCGCGACAAAGGCTGAGAGCTTTTCATTGAGCTCTTTATGCTGGAATTCTAATTTTCCTGTTTCATGCCGGCGTCGCAAATTGTTGACCTGAGAGTATAGATTCGCGTCAACAAATTGGAACAAATCCGTATCTTTGAGCAAGTATCTAAATTCGTTTGAGTGAAGCCTAATAAAATCTCTTGCCACCCTAATATCATTTGGACTTGATACTCTAAGTTGAACTTCTTCACTGAATTTAAACTCGGTAAAAACCCAGACCACTAAAAGGGTAGAAAAAGCAAAAATAGCCTCGGGATTTGATAAAACCTCTTTTAAATCAGAAGGCCATAACAACCAACATAGCGCAGCTATGGCCGCCGCTCCCGACCCTATTCTGGCCAAAGTTTGCCGAATTCTAGCCATCCACGTTCACCTATACATAACATACAGCCCAAGTGCGGCCGCAATTGGCTACGCCAATCACTTACCCGCACCCGCCCTAAAAATCGAACAGCTTAGCTGTCCATCTTCAGCGCACTAATAAACGCCTCCTGCGGGATATCCACTTTGCCAAACTGGCGCATTTTCTTCTTCCCGGCCTTCTGCTTATCCAGCAGTTTGCGCTTGCGGGTCGCGTCCCCGCCATAGCATTTCGCCGTCACGTCTTTGCGCATCGCCGACAATGTCTCGCGTGCAATGACTTTCCCGCCGATTGCCGCCTGAATGGGGATCTTGAACATGTGGCGCGGGATGAGGTCTTTGAGCTTTTCGACCATCGCCCGCCCGCGCAGCTCGGCCCGGTCGCGGTGCACCATCATCGACAGCGCGTCCACCGGCTCATCATTCACCAGAACAGACATTTTCACGAGGTGATCCTCGCGGTAGCCCACCATCTGATAATCGAACGATGCATAGCCCTTGGTCACCGATTTCAGCCGGTCGTAGAAATCAAACACCACCTCGTTGAGCGGCAGATCATAGACCACCATCGCGCGGCTGCCTGCATAGGTCAGATCCTCTTGAATCCCGCGCCGGTCCTGGCAGAGCTTCAACACATCGCCCAGATACTCATCTGGCACCAGGATCGTCGCCCTGATCCGCGGCTCCTCCAGATGGTCCACCGTGCTCATGTCGGGCATGTCGGCGGGGTTATGGAGCGGCTCCATCGTGCCGTCTTTCAGGTAGATATGATAGATGACCGAGGGCGCGGTCGTGATGAGTTCGATATCGTATTCACGCTCGATCCGGTCGCGGATCACTTCAAGGTGCAAAAGACCCAAGAAACCACACCGAAAGCCAAACCCGAGCGCCGCAGATGTTTCCATCTCCGAGCTGAAGGACGCATCATTGAGCGCGAGTTTCTCAATCGCGTCGCGCAGGTCCTCGAATTGCGAGCTGTCCACCGGGAAAAGCCCACAGAACACCACCGGCACCGAAGGCTGGAACCCCGGCAGGGGCGCTTCGCAGGAGCGTTTGTCATGTGTGATCGTATCGCCCACCTTGGTGTCGCGCACCTGCTTTATCGAGGCTGTGATGAAGCCGATCTCGCCGGGGCCAAGCTCGTCGATCACCGTCATCGCAGGGCGGAAGACGCCGATACGGTCCACCTGATGGACGGACCCGTTTTGCATCATCCGCACCCGGTCGCCCTTTTTCAGAACGCCGTCCATGATCCGCACAAGGACAATCACGCCGAGATAGGAATCGTACCAGCTATCAACCAGCATCGCCTTGAGCGGCGCGTCGCGATCCCCCTTGGGGGCGGGCAGGTTGGCGATGATCGATTCCAGCGTCTCGGTGATGCCTTCCCCGGTCTTGGCGCTCACCCGGATGGCACCGCTTGCGTCAATGCCGATCACATCCTCGATCTGCTCGGCCACGCGGTCACATTCGCTGGCGGGCAGGTCAATCTTGTTCAGCACCGGCACGATCTCATGATCCGCATCAATCGCATGATATACATTGGCCAGCGTCTGCGCCTCCACGCCTTGCGTGCTGTCGACCACCAGAAGAGAGCCCTCAACCGCGCGCATCGAGCGGCTAACCTCATAGGCGAAATCCACATGGCCGGGCGTGTCGATCAGGTTGAGCACATACTCCTCGCCATTATGGGCGGTATAGTTGATGCGCACCGTCTGGGCCTTGATCGTGATGCCACGCTCACGCTCAATGTCCATACTGTCCAGCATTTGCTCCTTCATGTCCCGTTCCGCGACCGTGTTGGTCTGCTGGATCAGGCGATCGGCAAGCGTGGATTTACCGTGGTCAATATGCGCCACGATGGAGAAGTTCCGGATATGTGCGAGGTCTGTCATGGGCTTGGATATGATGCGCTTTGGGGGGTTGGTCAAGCGCGATAGAGTGCCGGGACGCATGGCCGCGGGATGGCCCTTTCGGTGTGGCCACACACATGTTCTGAATTGAAAAACCTCCACGGCTGGGGCACTATTGGCAAAATGGCGCGGGCAAGGGGGATATCACCCCATCAAAAGACCCGTCGATATGAGGCAAGAGCGATGAAAAACCTTCTGATTGCGGGATTGATCCTGACGCTGGCGGGCTGCGGTGGCGGCGACCGTTTCAAAATGACTGACCGGGGCGCGTCCTCGAACACATCCTCCATTCCGCGCTCTGCGCCGCGGGCCACAGGGCCGATCAGCACGGCCTGCCTCACCTCGGATCGCAAGGCACGCAGCCGCCCACTCTGCCGCTGCATTCAGGCCGTGGCCGATCAGACGCTGACCAGCTCGCAGCAACGCCGCGCCGTGAAGTTCTACTCCGACCCGCATCTAGCGCAGCAAATCCGGCAATCGGACCGCAACAGCGACGAAGTGTTCTGGGACGCGTATGTGGAATACGGCAGACGCGCCAGCGCCACCTGCAGCTAAGCGCGCAACCTACGGGGTAGCGGCGGTGAGGCCATCAAGGCTGTTGGTGGCACACCAATTAGATTGAGAAACAGCGGCTTGGCGGTCTGCTCGACAGCGCGTGTAGAGTGATATGCCGTGCTGCAAGGCAGCGCGAACGTTTTCGCACCCGCCTGAAGCGCGCTCCGGCACGGCAAGACAACAAAACGACCACGCAGGATCGCGTATATCAGTCGTGAGATCTAGCGCGCCTCGCAAAATCGCAAAACACCCATCAGTGCCGCAGACGCCGCCTTAGCTTCCGTCACTCGCGCCATGATCAGAGCCGTGGTCCATCGAATGGCCACCTTGGCGCTCAAGATCCACTGGCACTTCGATCTTGATCTCGCCCGCCTGCTCGAAGGTCAGCGTGATCTCCACCATGTCATCCTGCGCCAGAGGCCCGGTCAGCCCCATCAGCATCACATGCTTGCCCCCGCGCTCCAACATCAACGTCTCTCCCGCCGGAAGGACAAAACCCTCCTCGACATGTATCATCCGCATCACGCCATTCGCGTCTTCTTCATGAGTGTGAAGCTCCACCTTCTCCGCCGCAGGCGAGGCGGCTGCGATGAGACGGTCTTCCTCCGCACCAGTATTCATAACATGCATGAACGCAGCGCCAGTCACGGCACCCGGCGACGCGCTGCGCGCATAGGCATCCATCACTTTGATATCTGCAGCAAAGGCTGGCACGGCGATAAAAGCGGCCAAGAGGCCAGCCATAAGGTTACGTGTAGAAATCATTGGGGGGCTCCTCATCTGCCAAATTCTCTGGGACTTATATGGGATGGCAGGGCCTCATTGCCCAGCCCCAAAACGTAAAACAGCCCCGCCGAGAAACCGGCAGGGCTGCTAATCTGTCCCGTAAGGGCCGGATGATCAGGCGTCGGCGCTCAGAGCAGCAGCATTACCGATCTTGGATATCGCTTTTTTGACCTTCAGCGCGTTAGCCGACAGCTCCGTATCCTTGGATTTTGCGAGAAACGCATCAAGGCCACCACGGTGATCCACAGTGCGCAAGGCCGCCGCAGTGATCCGCAGCTTCACACCACGCCCCAAAGCTTCCGATTGCAGCGTCACATCGTTCAGGTTCGGCAGATACCGACGCTTGGTTTTATTGTTGGCGTGGCTCGAGTTGTTCCCGACCATCGGGCCAACTCCCGTAAGTTCACAGCGGCGCGACATGGCGTTATCCTCGTCTTTTCATGCAAGGCCTAAAAGGCCCGTCTAAAAACAAATGGGCACCGCCAAAGGCGCCGCCCCAAAATCCGTTGAGTGTGACTAGGCGGAATCGCTTGGCCCGTCAAGAGCCCGGCACGTCTTTTGCCCCTGTAAGACCAAAAGAGATTTGTGCCTTCGGCGAGGATATTTGAAGCAAGAAGATGATTGCCTCGCCTTTCATTCTTCTTGCCTAAAATAGGCTGGGGGCGGTGAAAGCTGGCACAGCTTTTGCCGGGGGCAGCGCCCCCTAATCCGCCTCATCCCCCAGAAAGCCGCCCGATTGTCGCGACCAGAGCCCGGCATAAACCCCGCCAAGCGCCAGCAATTCGTCATGCGTGCCATCCTCGACCACGCGGCCTTGATCCATCACCACGATACGGTCCATCTGCGCGATGGTGCTGAGACGGTGGGCGATGGCGATCACGGTCTTACCTTCCATAAGGCCAAAAAGCGTGTCTTGAATGGCGGCCTCTACTTCCGAGTCCAGAGCAGAGGTGGCCTCGTCCAGCACCAGAATGGGTGCGTCCTTGAGGATCACCCGCGCGATGGACACGCGTTGTCGCTGCCCCCCGCTCAGCTTCACGCCGCGTTCGCCCACTTGGGCGGCGTAACCCTTGCGGCCCTCGGGGTCTTGCAGATCAAGTATGAAGTCATGCGCTTCGGCCCGTTTGGCGGCTGCAATCATTTGCTCTTTCGTGGCGTCCATGCGCCCGTAGAGCAGGTTGGCGCGGATCGAGCGGTGCAGGAGCGAGCTGTCCTGGCTGACCATTCCGATGGCTTGACGCAGCGAGGTTTGTGTGACACCTCCCACATCCTGCCCGTCGATCTCGATCACGCCTTTTTCCGCGTCGCGGAACCGCAAAAGCAGGTTCACGAGGCTCGACTTGCCCGCGCCTGAGCGGCCCACAAGGCCCACACGCTGGCCCGCCTTGATGCTCAGATCCACCCCGTTCAGGCCGCCATGGCCTTTGCCATAATGATGTGTCACGCCCTTGAAGGCGATGGCTGCTTCGCGCACCTGCAATTGCACTGCGCCGGGCGCGTCCACCACCCCGTGCGGCACAGAGACCGAGCGCAGCCCTTCGCGGATCACGCCTGCATGCTCAAACAGCCGGATGATCACCCACATGATCCACCCCGACATCCCGTTGAGCCGGATGGTCAGCGCCGTGGCCGCCGCCACCTCGCCCACGCTCACGCGGCCTTCGGTCCAGAGCCATATCGCCGGCACCAGCATGCCGAGGATCAGGATGCCGTTGATGATGTTCAGCCCAAAGCTCAGCTCCGTCATCAGCCGCAGGAACCTCTGGAACCGCAGGCGCAGGCGTTTGAACGCAGACAGGACATAGCGCTCCTCCGTGCCCTCATCGGCGAAGAGTTTGATCGTCTCGATGTTGGAATAAGCATCAACGATCCGCGCCGTGGTGGTGGAGCGCGCATCGGACCATTTCTCCGATGCCTCCCCCACCCGCCGCGCGATATAGCGCACGTAAAGCCCATAGATCACCGCCCACGCGATCAGCGGCAGCGCGAGCAAAGGCTCGACACTGGCCAGGATCAGCGACGCGCCCACCACATAGGTGATCGAATACCAGACCCCTTCAAAGGCCATATACGTGGCGTCTTGCACCGCATCGCCCAGCTGCATCACCCGGTTGGTCAGCCTGCCAGCAAAATCGTTCTGAAAGAACGCCGAAGATTGCCCCAGAAGGTGTCTGTGCGCGCGCCAGCGGACTTGTTCTTGCAGGTTTGAGGCCAGCATCTGCTCCAGCAGGAGGTGATTAAGCAGAAACGCAAAAGGGCGCAGCGTGAGGATGAAAATCCCTACCAGGATCAACTCAGCCCCATGATTGGCCATCAGCGTCTCAGGCGTGTTGGCCCCCAGAAGGTCAATCACCCGGCCCGTGTAGAAAATCAGCCCGGTCTCGATCATCGCAACGAGGATGCCGCTACAGGCAAGTGCCACCATCCATTTGCGGAATGGGCCATAATGGGATTTGAGATAAGCCCAAAGTGTCGCTGGAGGCGTCTCGCCCGAGGTCGGTGCGAATGGGTCAATCAGATCTTCGAACTTTTTATACATCACAAATTATACATCATGGGCGCCTTTGGAAAAGCGGTTCAATTGGCCCCAACTCGCTTAGAATGGCGCGCAGAGCGGCCTGCGAAATGTCTTTGGGACAAGGAATATGCGTAGCGCGCGGGCACGAGATGCAGCCCTTAAGCTTGGTAGCGCAGGCGGCGCGGGGTGTCACCTTATTGATTGGCGGCGTCTATAGCTCTTGTATGGAAAGGCACTGCGGGGTGGCAGCTTGGTTTTGATCCTTTTCAGTTGTGGGCGTATTGCGGTAAAGCTGGACTAAAACCAAATGTGCTATTCACAACATTTTTGGAGTAATAATGATGGCAAATTGCTTTCGTTGCGCGTAATGCACATTTCATTACAAAGGGAATGTGGAAATGAAAAAACCATCGAAAATGTCTACGGCGGACCTGAATGCGATGTCGCTGAGCGAGCTCAGATCGCTAGAGAAGAAAGTTGCCAAGGCAATTGGCAAATTTGAGCAGCGCGAGAAAAAGAAAGCGCTGGCGGAATTGAAAGAGCATGCCAAGAAGCTGGGCTTTTCGCTGAACGAATTGACCGGTGGCACGATGCCCGCGAAAGCTCCGAAGAAACCAACCCAGAAAGCCGCGCCGAAATACGCCAACCCCGCAGATACCTCCCAAACATGGACAGGCCGTGGACGTCGCCCGGCTTGGGTTATTGCCGCGCTTGAGGCTGGAAAATCGCTGGATGATATGGCGATTTGAGGGCCCAAGGATTAGGCGTGACGTTCTGAAATTGTTGGGGAAACGTCACTGAGGTAGCTTCAGAAAATGTCACAGGGTGGTTGGTCGCATCAGGCGAAGAGATGATCTGATCATGCATCCTGTCGAAAAACGGTTCGCCGGCTTCACGCCTCTTGGGGTATCCACACCCCGGATCGCGGCGCAAAGGTGATCTCAGACGAATGTGGCTTTGAAGATATCGCGCGTGGCGAAAAGCTGGTCGGGAAAGCAGCGTATAAGGCGGATTATTATCGCTTGCGCGAAGCCTTCCCCGACCAGCTTTGCGAGGTCGAGAACGTAACGGTCAGTTAATGCCGGAACTGGGCAATAGTAGAGTTTTGCAATACAGGCAGACATACTGAAGTCCTGCGTTCAAGCCTTGGGGATTTCGCATCAACCGGAAAGCGGGCCGAAGTCCGCCCTTGTTCGGTTATGAAAGTTAAGGACGCAATAGTGATTAAGGTCGCGACTATTACGACAACGCCCTAATTGTACGGCAATTTGGGTTGGTGCATTAAACTGATTTGCCAGCGCTCATTAGATTAGATCAGCGAAACCGCCCGCACCGAGTTAAAGCTCAGCCCTTACCAATCTCCCGCAGCAGCGCCTCTGCCGCCACGTTCGGGATCATTTCGCCCGCCGCCACCTGCGCGCCCAACCGTTTCATCGCGGCGCGCGCGGGGCCCGTGTCCAATTGCGCCAGAAGTGCGCGGCGCACTTCCTCGCCGAACCAGTATTCGGCCTGTGCTGCGCGGCGCCCGTCAAAATGTCCATGCGTGCGCCGCCAGTCGATCAGGGCACACATCTCGTCCCATGCCGTCTTGAGCCCGGTTTCCTCCAAGGCTGACACCATCAGCGCCTTGGGGAACCCCTCGGGGTCCTGCGGGCGTTTGCGCAAAAGCCTGAGCGCGCCTGCGTAATCCGCGCAGGTGCGTGTGGCCGCTGCTTTCAGATCGCCATCCGCCTTGTTCACGAGAATGATATCGGCAATCTCCATGATGCCGCGCTTGACGCCTTGAAGCTCGTCACCGCCCGCAGGGGCCAGAAGCAGCAGGAAGAGATCCGACATCTCCGCCACCACCGTCTCGGATTGTCCGACGCCCACCGTCTCGATCAGCACCGCGTCAAAACCCGCCGCCTCGCACAGCGCCACCGCCTCGCGCGTACGCCGCGCCACACCGCCCAGATGGGTCTGGCTGGGCGAGGGGCGGATGAAGGCCGCAGGGTTGCGGCTCAAAAGTTCCATCCGCGTTTTGTCGCCAAGGATCGAGCCACCCGAACGGGTGGAGCTGGGATCAACCGCCAGAACCGCCACACGCTGATCCATCTGGGTCAGCATGGTGCCAAACCCTTCGATAAACGTGGATTTTCCGACACCCGGCGTGCCGGACAGACCGATGCGCAAGGCCTGCCGTCCATTCCCCTTCAGACGCTCCAGCAATTGGGAAGCGGCGGCGCGATGATCGGCCCGGCTGCTCTCGACCAAGGTGATGCCCCGGCTCAGCGCACGCCGATCCCCTTTGACAATTCCCGCTTCGAGTTGTGCAATGTCCATGGGGCGCCCCAGTTGGCAAAAGGTTGCGCACCTTGATGCCTTTTGAGGCGGGCTAAGTCCAGCCCGACGGAAGGGTTTTGAAAAAGGGGGGCGCAGGATGCGCAGGACGATACTCATCGCAGCACTTCTGGGCCTCATGGCCTTCGCCCCAAACGCCCGCGCCGAAGGCGACACGGCGGCTGTATTCGACGTGCGGCTTTTGGGCCTCAAGATGGGGCGGATGACGCTGGCCGGGCGCATCGCGGATGGTGCCTATGTGGTGCGCTCAGAATTTGCGACGACGGGCGTGGGCTCCATCGCGCGGGTCTCATTTGACCTTGCGGCGCGCGGCGGGCTGGCCCAGCGCCTCTTCCGCCCCATCAGCTATTCCGAGCGGATTGACACGGGCCGCCGCCAATCCTCGGCCGAATTGCGCTATTCAGGCGGGGTGCCCCGTGTGGTGGGCGGCACGCTCGCGGCCAAGGAAAACCTGCTCGATCCAAGCACCCAGGGCGGCACGCTCGATCCGCTGAGCGCACTTTTTGCGGCCTTGCATGACCGGGCCGATGTGGCGCTTTGCGATGTGGATGTGGTCCTTTTCGACGGCGCGCGCCGGTCGCGCCTCGCTATGACCAATCGTAGCCAAGACGGCACGACGGTCACATGCTCCGGTGCCTATACCCGGCTCGATGGCTTTTCCGCGCGCGAGCTTGAGCGACAGACCGTCTATCCATTCTCGGTCACCTTTGCGCCCAACGGCACGCGGATGCAGGCGCAACGTGTCACGGTGCGCTCCAGCTATGGCACCGCCGAGCTTTTGCGCCGATAAGCAGCCCCCATGGCCCAAACACTCCCCATCCACGCCGCCCTGCCCGCGCTTCTGGCCGCGCTCAGCGCCAAGGGCCGCGCCGTGCTGCAAGCCCCCCCCGGCGCGGGCAAGACGACCGTGGTGCCGCTGGCCCTGCTGGAGCACGGCATATCGGGCCGTATCGTGATGCTGGAGCCGCGCCGCCTTGCCGCCCGCGCCGCCGCTGAGCGGATGGCCGAGACACTGGGCGAGCCTGTGGGCCAGACTGTGGGCTACCGCGTGCGCGGCGAGGCCAAAGTGAGTGCCGCCACCCGTATTGAGGTGGTCACGACAGGCATCCTTACGCGCCGCATACAGTCCGATCCAGGGCTGGAGGGGATAGGCGCGGTTCTCTTTGATGAATTTCACGAGCGCAGCCTCGACAGCGATCTCGGTCTTGCCCTCTGCCTTGAGATCCGCGCCGCCCTGCGCCCGGATCTGCACCTCTTGGTAATGTCTGCCACGTTGGACGCGGCACCCGTTGCAGCCCTCATGGACGACGCCCCCGTGATCACATCGGAGGGTCGCACCTATCCCGTCACCACGGTCCATCTGGATCGCCCGCGCCCAAAGGCGCAAAGGCGCGAGGCGGCACTGGCCGATCTCACCTGCCGCGCGTTGGACGAAACCACAGGCGGCGTGCTCGTCTTTTTGCCCGGCGCGGGCCAGATCACCCGGCTGGCCGCCCTCCTAAAAGACCGCATGCCGGGGGGCACCCATATCCGCCCCCTCTTCGGCGCTATGGAATTTGCAGCCCAGCGCGCGGCCATGGCCCCCGCGCCGTCTGGCCGCAAGGTGGTGCTCGCAACCTCCATCGCGGAGACGTCCCTCACGATCGAAGATATCCGAGCCGTGGTCGATGGCGGCCTCGCCCGGCGCGCGCGCATGACGGGCGCGGGCATGTCGCGGCTGGTGACGGAGCCTGTGAGCCGGGCCGAGGCCACGCAGCGGCAGGGGCGCGCGGGCCGCGTGGCCCCCGGCACGTGCTATCGCCTGTGGACCCGCGCCGAGGAAGGCGCGCTTCCGGCCTTCCCACCCGCCGAGATCGAGACGGCGGATCTGGCCCCGCTCGCGCTCGAGCTGGCCCTTTGGGGCGCGCGCCCGGAGGCGATGCCCTTTCTCACGCAGCCGCCGCAGGGCCCCTATGCCGAGGCCAAGGCGCTGCTGGAGATGCTAGGAGCGTTGGATGCGCGTGGGCAGATCACAGACCATGGTCGCGCTTTGGCGGGTCTGCCGCTGCACCCTCGGCTGGCCCATATGCTGGCCCTCGCAGGGCCGGACGGGGCGCTTCTTGCGGCGCTCCTCGCCGAGCGTGATCCGCTGCCGCACAGTGCGCCCTCGGACCTCGCGCTGCGCCTGAAAGCGCTGCGGCGGCCCAAGGCCGATCACCCATATACCCCCAACCGCGCCACGCTCCAACGCATCACGGCAGAGGCCAAACGCCTGAGCAGCAGTGCGAAGACCACACGCACAGGGCCTAAACCCGCGCCCCTCTCGGACGCCGCCATGGCCGCCCTCGCCTATCCCGACCGTATCAGCCTGCGCCGCCCCGGCGACGATCCGCGCTATCTTCTGTCGGGTGGCAAAGGCGCACATCTGGCCTCTGACGATACCCTCGCAAACACCCGCCTGCTGGTCGCCACGGAGCTTGACGGCAACCCCCGCGAGGCCCGCATCCGGCAGGCCATCCCCCTGCCCGAGACCGATCTGCGTGCGCTTTTTGGAGACAAGATCGCGTGGCATGATATCTGCGACTGGTCCGCACGCGACCGCCGCATCCGCGCGCGCAGCCAAGAGCGTTTCGGCGCGATCACCCTGCAAGACCGCCACTGGAAAGACGCGCCCGACGCGGCCCATAGACGCGCCATGCTGGACGGTATCCGCAGCCTCGGCCTCAGTTGGAGCGCGCCTGCCCGCCTCTTTGCCGCCCGCGTGCGTCTCCTGCGCGCGCAACATCCGGACCTGCCCGATCTGTCCGACGCAGCCCTGATGGAGAGCGCCGCCGACTGGCTGCTGCCGTATCTGGGCGGGCTGCGCTCGGCGGAGGATTGGAAACGGTTTGATATGACGAACGCGCTGCGCGCCCGGCTCGATTATGACCAGATGCGGCGCGTCGATGTGGGCGCGCCTGCGTATTTCACCACGCCGCTGGGCCGCAAGATCCCCATCGACTACGCAACAGAGCCGCCCGAAATCCAGCTGCGCCTGCAAGAGATGTTCGGCCAGACCCGCCACCCGGATGTGGGCGGCACGCCACTGCGCGTCACGCTTTTGTCGCCCGCCGGGCGGCCTGTGCAGACCACACTCGATATTCCGGGGTTCTGGAACAGCTCCTACAGCGATGTGCGCAAGGATATGCGCGGGCGCTATCCGCGCCATCCGTGGCCCGAAAACCCGCGTGAGGCCGACCCGACCCTGCGGGCCAAACCGCGCAAGTAACGCGGCCCGGCTTTAAAGCGTTTCGCCTTAAACTTGAGGCACTCAATTGAGGCAAAACGCGCGGAACGCTCAAATGATGTGCGCATTTTATAAAAACCAGTGATTCAGGTTTTCGCGAAACGCTTTAATCCCACCAAGGCCCATGATGTTTGCCAGGCCTGTCGCGCCGCTCAAACCCATGCCGCCCGAAGAAATCACGCTGCGCCTGAATGATGTTCGCCGTACCGCACCCCTGTCGCATCGTGTCATACCAACTGAGCGCCGCCGCCATCGCAGGCACCGCATGGCCTTGGGTCACGGCCCCCGCCACCACGGCCCGAAGCGCGGGTATCGTCTGCCCCAGACGCGCCGCCATGGCGGGCGCAAGGATCAGCTGACCGCCCGGAAGCTCGCCGCGAAACGCCTCCGAGATATCATCGAGCAGCGCCGAGCGGATGATACACCCCGCGCGCCAAATCTCTGCAATTCTTGCGAAATCGAGTTGCCAGTCATATTCCTCAGACGCCGCCGAGAGAATACGGAACCCCTGCGCATAGCTTAAGATACGCGCCGCCAAAAATGCCTCTGAAAGCTGCGCTTCCGTCAGGCCAAGCGCGCCTCTGTCGCCGCCCAAAACCTCTTGCGCCACGGCGCGCACGGACAGCTCAGACGACCAACTGCGCGCGCCCACAGCGGCCTCGATCATATTGGCTGATTGGCCCAACCGCACGGCCTCCACCACGCTCCAGCGGCCTGTGCCTTTCTGGCCTGCCGCATCGCGGATCACGTCCACTATGGGGCCTCCCGTGATGACGTCATCATAGCCCAGCGCACGCCCTGTGATCTCCACCAGATAGGAGCGGAGCGGCCCCTCATTCCAGCGGGTGAACATCGCACCTATTTCTTTGGGGCTGCGTCCTGCGCCATTGCGCTCAAGCCCGTAAACCTCTGCAATCGCTTGCATATCGGCGTATTCGATGCCGTTGTGAACGGTCTTGACGAAATGCCCGGCGCCATCGGAGCCAAGGTGATCGACGCACGCGTCGCCCTCATAGCGCGCCGCGATCGCGGTCAAAACGGGCTCCAGCTGCGCCCAGCTATGCGGGCTGCCGCCCACCATCATAGAAGGGCCGTGCCGCGCGCCTGCCTCACCGCCAGATACGCCCATGCCGACGAAATGCAGCCCCTGCGCCTCAAGCGCTGCTGCGCGCCGCCGTGTGTCGTGAAAATTGGCATTGCCGCCGTCAATCACCGTGTCGCCCTCAGCGAGCAAGGGCGCGACCGTCTCCAGCATCGCATCCATCGGCGCGCCGGAGGGGATCATGAACAAGATGACACGCGGGGTTTTAAGCGCTGCGACAAACGCTTCCAGCGCCTCGAACCCTTGGAGCTTTTGGGTCAACGCCCCCGCCTCAGCCAGAAACGGCGCCACCCAGCCTGCCTCGCGATTGGTCACGGCCACGTCAAAGCCTTGCTCGGCCATGTTGAGCGCCAAGGCGCTGCCCATCGTGCCAAGCCCGTATACGCCGATCTGCGCCTTGCCCAAACGGCCATCCTCCCCGCTATGTGAGCCGTAGCCTAAGGCGCATCGCGCCGTTTGCAAAGCGTGTGTCGGCGGAATGTCCCGCAGGGATTGGAACGTGCTGTTCTCAGAGGCCCAGACACCAGCGCATAACCGCCTTTTGCGCATGCAGACGGTTCTCAGCCTCATCAAAGACAACCGAGTTGGGTCCGTCCATAACCGCGCTTGTCGCTTCCTCCTCGCGGTGCGCGGGCAAGCAATGCATGAAGAGCGCATCCGGTTTGGCCGAGGCCATCAGCGCCTCGTTCACCTGATAGGGGCGCAGCATGTTGTGACGCCGTTCCTTGGCCGATTGACTGTCATGCATGCTGACCCAGGTATCCGTCACGACCAGATCCGCACCCTCGACCGCCTTGTGAGGATCACGCTCAATCTTGATCGCGCTGCCGGCCTTGCGCGCAAGACCGATGAACTCTTCCTCCGGGTCGAGCTGTTTGGGGCCGGTGAAAGTGAGGTCGAACCCAAATTGCCCCGCTGCATGCAGAAAGGACGCGCAGACATTGTTGCCATCCCCGGACCAGACCACCTTCTTGCCTTTGATCGGACCGCGATGTTCCTCAAACGTCAGGATATCGGCCATGATCTGACAAGGATGCGTGCGATCGGTGAGACCGTTGATCACGGGCACATCGGCATATTCGGACATCTCAATCAGCACGGATTCGTCAAAGGTGCGGATCATGATGAGATCCACATAGCGGCTGAGCACGCGGGCCGTGTCGGCAATCGTCTCGCCATGCCCAAGCTGCATATCGGTGCCCGACAGCAACATCGTCTGCCCGCCCATCTGCCGCACCCCCACATCAAAGCTGACGCGGGTGCGGGTGGAGGGCTTCTCGAAGATCAACGCGACCATCTGGCCCTCAAGCGCACGGTCATCATCGGGCGCGCCGCGCGCGCGGCCTTGGCGCGCAGATTTCATGGCAGCAGCAGTGTCGATGATGCCGCGCAAGGCCGTGGGATCGGTTTTGTGGATGTCGAGAAAATGGTTCATGGCGATATGCCTTTTGCAAGCGATGGCGCGGGGGCTGTCTGCCCCCGGACCCCCGAGGATATTTCTAGCAAGAAGATGAGAGGGCGCGGGCCACAGTGTCCAGACGGTTCAGCGCCTCGGCAATTTCATCCGCGTCGATGGTCAGCGGGGGCAAGAGGCGCACCACATTGTCTGCGGCGGGCACGGTGCACAGGTGTGCATCATAAGCCGCACTCACCACATCGGTGTTGGGCAGTTTGCATTTGAGGCCCAGCATGAAGCCGCTGCCGCGCACGGCCTCGAACACATCCGGATGCGTGGCCACCAGACCTTCAAGCCCTTGGCGAAACAGGCCCGCGCGGGCGCGCACATCCGCGAGGAAAGCAGGATCGGCAATGTGGCGCATCACGGCGTTGCCCACGGCACAGGCCAGCGGGTTGCCACCATATGTCGAGCCATGTGTTCCGGCGGTCATGGCGCTGGCCGCGTTTTCAGTCGCGAGAACAGCGCCCAGAGGGAAGCCCCCGCCGATGCCTTTGGCGACCATCATAATGTCTGGCTCCACCCCCGCCCATTCATGCGCAAAGAGCCGCCCCGTACGGCCCATGCCACATTGCACCTCATCGAGGATCAGCAGGATGCCGTGGCTGTCGCACAGATCGCGCAAGCCCTTGAGGCACGGGTCAGGCAGTGGGCGGATGCCGCCCTCGCCTTGAACGGGCTCGATCAGGATGGCGGCGGTCGTGTCTGTGATCGCGGCGTTCAACGCGTCGTGATCGCCCCAAGGCAGGTGTTTGAAACCCGGCAGAAGCGGCCCGAACCCGTGGGTCATCTTCTCAGAGCCTGCGGCGGCGATCCCTGCGGCGGAGCGGCCATGGAACGCGCCCTCAAAGGCGATGATGTCCGTGCGCTCCGGCTGCCCTTTGTCGAAGAAATGCCGCCGGGCCATTTTGACGGCCAATTCGCAGGCCTCGGTGCCGGAATTGGTGAAGAACACCGTGTCGGCGAAACTCACCTCCGTCAGGCGGTCGGCCAGCTCTTGTTGCGCGGGGATTTTATAGAGGTTGGACGTGTGCCAAAGCGCGCCCGCCTGCTCGGTCAGCGCCTCGACAAGTGCGGAATGGGCGTGGCCCAGCGCGTTCACCGCGATCCCTGCGCCCAGATCGAGAAAGCGACGGCCATCCTGCTCAAAGAGCCAGCTTCCGGCGCCGCGCACGAAGGTGAGCGGCGCGCGATTATAGGTGGGCAGGATGGAGGGGATCATGGCGGCTCTCACTTCGGGATCAAGGGCATTGACCTGCCCGAGCGGCGCTAGCCTGTCAACGAAAATGTCCCTCCGCAGGCGGGGCCCGTAGGCTCAGGCCTTGAGCCGTGTGCCCCGCGTGAACATCCAAAACGCCAAGGTGCAAACCGCCAGTGTTGTTGCAATCGCGATCACGGCACCGAGTGCGGGCGGGCTGTCGGAGACGCCGATCACGGCAAAGCGCAGCCCGTCGATCAGATAAAACATCGGGTTGAAATGGGTAATATACCACAGCACGGGCGGCAGCGCCTCGACCGAGTAGAACGTGCCCGACAGAAACGCGAGCGGGGTCACAACGAAATTGGTGACAGCCGCCATTTGGTCGAACTTGTTGGCATAGATGCCTGCCAAGATCCCCAACGCCCCCAGAAGGGCCGCGCCAAGCACCACATAGCCCAGCGCCATGAGAGGGTATTGCGGCAAGATCCCCAGGCTCAGCCAGAGCCCCGCCGAGAGGCCCAAAGCCACCACAAGCCCACGCCCAATGGCCCCGGCAAGATAGCCCAGAACCAGCTCCAGCGGCGACAAGGGCGGCATGAGCGTATCGACGATATTGCCCTGTACCTTACCGATCACGATGGACGAGGAAGTGTTGGCAAAGGCGTTCTGGATCACCGTCATCATCAGGATGCCCGGTGCGATGAAGGTGGTGAAATCCACACCCATCACATCGCCCCGGCGTGGCCCGATGGCGATGGTGAAAATTATCAGGAACAGCCCCGCCGTCACCAAAGGGGCCAGAAGGGTTTGCGTCCAGACCGACAAAAACCGCTGCCATTCGCGGATGCAGAGAGTGTAGAGCCCCAGCCAATTGACGGCCCCGAACCGCCGCGTGCCCATTTGCGAGATGTCGTGCATATGTGTGGCCTTTGCTTCAGTGATTCGAAGCCTTGTAACTCAGGCTTGAGTGATTAGAATAGGTCCTGACTGAAATTGACAGGGTGGCACGCGGGTCGGGCCACCTTTTTGGATTGGAATGACGGATGTCCTGGAGTGATGAGCGCGTAGAGCTTCTCAAGAAAATGTGGGGCGAAGGTCAGTCGGCCAGCCAGATCGCCAAAGAATTGGGCGGGGTGACGCGCAATGCCGTGATCGGCAAAGTGCACCGCTTGGGCCTGTCGAACCGCAATGGCGGGGGAGGCAGCAGCACAGCCTCAGCAAGCACCGAGGCGAAGGCCAAGCCCGCGCCCAAAGCGGCCAAGCCCGCCAAGCCCAAAGCAGCGCCCAAGGCCGAGGCCGCTCCTGCCGCCTCAGAGGCACCCGTACCTGTTCCGGCGCCCGTCACGCGGATCAAACCGATCATTCCAGCGGGGCAACCTTTGCCGCCGCAGCCCTCCACCAACGAGATCGATCCCAAAGCGCTCGCCAAGGTGACGGAGGTTGAGAAGAAGGCTAAGCGTCTGAATCTGATGGAGCTGACCTCGCGGACATGCAAATGGCCTGTCGGTGATCCAGCGACGGATGATTTTTGGTTCTGCGGCCTGCCTACACAGGCTGGAAAACCATATTGTGAGGCGCATGTGGGCGTGGCGTTCCAACCCATGAGCGCGCGGCGCGACCGGCGGCGATAACCCCGCCAGGTTAACAACCGGGCAAGGTCAGTCAAAGAGCTTGAAGAGCTCTCTGACGACCGTATCCTCCACCTCTTTGCGGATCGCGTCCTCGACGGATTCGCCCTCTTGGCGGGTCACGCCAAGTTCCTTTTCGACAAAGCGGTCCACTTCCCTGTCCACCTCGTCCTTGACCTGTTGCTCAAGCTTTTCCGCCTCTTCCTTGAAATTGAGGTCCAAAGCGCCTTCAAGATCAGGCCAGATGCGCGGATCAGCCCATGGCCCGCGGATTTTCACCGGAATGGCGAGCCCCCTACGGCTTTCGCCCTGAAGCAGGACGGGCGTAAAGACATAATCAATATCCTGCGCGCCAAGCCCGATGCGCCCCTTGCCGGTGGCGGTGGCCAAAGGCAGTGACATACTGAGATCGTCACCCAGCATATTGCCACCCGCAATCGCAAAACTCGCACTCATCGCATCGAACACCGTGGTGCCACCTGTGCCATCGCCCGACCGCATGAGCTTGTCCAGATCAAAGCCCGAGATAACGCCCCGGCCCGTGCTGAGGCTGAGATTGCCTTGGAGGCTTTTCATGATCTGATCTATCGAACCGCCAACACCCAGAAAATCAAGGCTGGCAGCCCCCGTGGTGGCAAAGCGGGTGATCCCGGCGGCATCCGTCAAAAGCCGCTCCATGTCCATGCCTGTAGCGCTGAGATCCCCGCCGACGGAGAGGCCCGCGCGGTTGTTGGCCACAAACTGCCCCGTGATGCGCCCGCCATAGCCCTGAAGCTCTTGAAACTGGAACACACCGCGCGCACGGTCCAACGTGACAAGGATGCGCGTGGCGCCAAATTGCAGCGTGCCAAGGTCGAGGCTATCGGCGCTCAGCGACATCTCCGCATCGACAAGTCCCAGCGCGCTGGCGTCAATCGGGGTCTTGGACCAACCGTCGCTTACCGCTGTGCCGCCGCCGCCCGAGGCCTCGGCGCTGGAGCCGCTTTCGAGCGACGAAAGGTCCAGCGCCCCTGCGTTGAGCTGCGCCGTGATGCGCGGGCGGTCCCCGGCCAAATTGATATCTATGGCTCCGGTCAGGCGGTTCTGGTCCAGCGTCACGCCAAGGTCGCGCAGGGCGATGCGATCGCCACCCGTTACGGTGATCTGCGTTTGCGCATCAATGGACTGCCCGAAGCCGCGCGGGATATCCGCAGCCGCCACGCCAAGGCTTGCGAAGAAGGCCTTTGTATCGCTCAGCTTTGCGATGAGCCGCCCGTCAAGCTGCGGCGCCGAGCTGCCGCGCCCGACAAATTCTACTGTGCCACCATTGGTACTGATGGTGGCCGACAGGCCCGAGACACCACCCTCGATCATCGTCCCCACCTTCTCGATGCTGCCGTCTATTGAGACCGCGCTGCCCTTGGGGCGCAAAGTCGCCTCAAACGTCGCCTCGCCCTCGTAATCGGGCCAGCGCAGGTCAAGATCCATGCCCGATTGCTCTGTCCGCGTCCCCGCTGCGCGATCCACGAAAATGAGTGAGGCCTCACGGATAACGGCACGGTCCAGCGTCAGGGCAAGCCGCTCGTTGGTCGCAGAGACCGCGCCCTCCGACTGCCCCGAAGGCGCTACGCCCTCCACGCCGATCTCCCAGTTCACACGCCCATCGGCACCGCGTTCGAGGTAGATCGCAGGCTCCACCACCTCCAGCCCCGTGATACGGATATCCCCGCGCAAGAGCGCCAGCGGGTCCACACCCACTTTGAGGCTTTGCGCCGCCAACATCGCAGGCCCATCGGACCACTCCGCCCCGGCGATGGTGGTGGGGCCGGTGCTGATCCCGAGGACGGGATAGAAGCTGATCTCGGTGTCGCCGGTCATTGTCACATCGCGGCCCGTGATGCTGCTGATTTGATCAGCGGCGATGCGGGCAATCCTGTCCCCTGGCAAGAAGAACAGCGCGCCGACCATGATCAAGACAATCACGAGGGCGAAACCGATGAGTTTGGCGAGAAATTTCATGCGTAGCTTGCCTTTCGACGTTTGAGACTAGTGTAAGCGCGCAGGGCCCGCGCGCAACATGCGTTTGGCCTTTTCGGGCGCCGCGCGGGGCGTTATAGGAGCGCAATGAGCACAAATCCCCCTGAGCTACGCCCCGATCTCGCCCGCGCCTCATTGCAAACGCAGGTGGGTGCATCCGGTTCCCTGCGGCGCAAGGGGCAGCCTTTGATCGGCATGGTCAGCCTCGGCTGTCCCAAGGCGCTGGTGGATAGCGAGCGTATCCTGACGCGGCTGCGCGCCGAAGGCTATGGGATTTCGCCCGATTATGCGGGTGCGGATGCGGTGATTGTCAACACATGCGGATTTCTCGATAGCGCCAAGGCCGAAAGCCTTGAGGCCATTGGCGAGGCGATTGAGGAAAACGGTCGGGTGATCGTTACTGGCTGCCTTGGGGCGGATGCGGACTACATCACCGGCGCGCATCCCCGCGTTCTGGCCGTCACCGGCCCGCACCAATATGAGCAGGTGCTCGATGCGGTCCATGCCGCCGTCCCACCCAGCCCTGATCCCTTCATTGATCTGCTGCCCGCATCGGGCGTGCGCCTGACCCCTCGGCACTATTCTTATCTCAAGGTTTCCGAGGGTTGTAATCACAAGTGCAAGTTCTGCATCATCCCTGATATGCGCGGCAAACTGGCTTCGCGCCCGGCCCATGCGGTGATGCGTGAGGCCGAGAAGCTGGTCGAGAGCGGCGTGCGGGAGCTGTTGGTGATTTCGCAGGATACCTCTGCCTACGGGGTCGATATCCGCCATGCCGAGGCCAAAGGGCACCGAGCCCATATCACGGACCTCGCGGGCGATCTGGGGTCGCTCGGCGCATGGGTGCGGCTGCATTATGTTTATCCGTACCCGCATGTCCGGCAGCTTATTCCGCTTATGGCCGAGGGGCTTGTGCTGCCTTATCTGGACATCCCGTTCCAACATGCGCATCCGGACGTGCTGCGCCGCATGGCACGGCCTGCGGCGGCGGCCAAAACCCTTGATGAGATTGCGGCCTGGCGTGAAGTCTGCCCGGATATCACCCTGCGCAGCACGTTTATCGTGGGCTATCCCGGCGAGACGGAGGCGGAGTTCCAGACGCTTCTGGATTGGATGGACGAGGCGCAGCTCGACCGCGTGGGCTGTTTTCAGTATGAGAACGTGGATGGCGCGCGCTCCAACGCGTTGCCGGATCACGTGCCAGCGGAGGTCAAGCAAGAGCGCTGGGATCGCTTTATGGAAAAGGCACAATCCATTTCTGTGGATAAGCTCTCAGCCAAGGTTGGCTCTGTGCAAGACGTTCTCATCGACGATATTGACGAAGATGGCATTGCCACCTGTCGCACCAAGGCCGATGCGCCCGAAATCGACGGCAACCTCTTTATCGACGAAGGCACCGAGGGGCTTGCCGTGGGTGATCTGGTCCGCGTGACGGTGGACGAGGCAGGCGAATACGACCTATGGGGCGCGCGCCTTACCTGAGATTGATCGCCTAATTCACCGAAGTTAAAATCTTTTTCCACCCTATCGCCTTTGGGGTGCCATATCTTCGTGCTCGCCGCTTCCGCGTGTTTCTTCTTTGGGATCAGCACCGCCGTGACGGCGGGCGTGGCGCTTTAGGCCGATTGCCCGGATTTGAGCGTCTCGAAAAGATCGCCATTGCGGCAATAGCTTGGCGCGTGATCAACGGTGTGCTCCTGCGCTGCCAACCATTTCTCACAAGCCCCCGGTGCGGTGCATCCGGTGCAGCTCAAAACCGCATCGCCAAGCGTACTGACCTGAAGCTGTGCCCGCAGGATCATCTCCTCCAAATCGACACCGACGGTATCGGCCATGCGATCAACAAGATCAGCGTGACGGCGAAGTTGGGTCGTATGTGGCATTAGGGGACTCCTTAGCTGGATCACATCTGGGGCGTGGCGCGTTTAACTGTATTCAATTGAACGCGACACGCTCTAAAGTGCATCCCAACCTAGAGGCGTGAGCGACCCATGCCTTGATCCAGATCAAACCGGGAAAGCGGCGAGATAGGCGTGCACGCAGTCCTGCACATGGCGGAACCTGTCACCGCCCAGGTGCTTACCCCCATACCAGCGGGTGACGATGATCAGATGATCCATGCGCCCCTCCCGCTCCAGCATGCGCAGGATCACCATACCCGCACCCGCCTCGCCGTCATCGCCCTTGAGTGGCGCGCCCTCCGACGGAAGCACCGCCCATGTATTATGCGTGGCCTTGGCGAATTTCTTGTCTTTTTTGAGGGATTTAAGGGCTGCCTCCACTGCCACGCGCGATGTGGCAGGACCTCCCGATACCGCGTATTTCGATCCGCGATCAGTGATCACACCGGTCAACTGGTTCAGGCGCAGGGGCATCAGTGCGCGCGCAGATCAGAGCCCGGCATTGACGCGGCGCACCGTTTCGATCCGCTGCGCGTTGGGCGGGTGCGTGCCCAGAAACCGATCACCAGGATCGGCGGCGCGATCAAAATAGGCGACGCCACGTACCGGGTCATAGCCAGCCTTATGGGTGATCACCGCGCCCAGCGCATCCGCCTCAAGCTCAAACTCTTTGGAATAGGTGCGCGCGCCCACGGACGCGCCCATGTTGATAGCCTGATCCACGGCCAGTTGCCCGCCGCCTGCAATCGCCGCGAGGCCGCCCATCAAAATCGCGCCAGCCGCCGCACTTTGCTGCTTGCGCGCGAGGTGTCCGCGAATGTGGTGCGCCGCCTCGTGGCCCAGAACAAAAGCGATCTCGTCACGGTTCTGCATCTCGGCAATAAGCGCCACGTTAAAGCCGATAATGGGCCGCCCGTCCCGGTCCAGTGTCTGAAATGCGTTGGCGGGCTGATTCGGGCGATCATCTACGACGATTTTGAAATCACAGTTGAGCCCTTGGGTGCGGGCCATGCATTCACGCTCGGCCACGGGCTCGACCCCTGCGACGACCGCTTGAAATTGCGAAATGGAGGCAGAGGAAAGCTGCGTGGGCTTTGGCGCCGCTTGGGCGGCAGGGCGGGGCTGGCTCGGGGGCTGGGTCGTGGTGACGCAGCCCGCAAGCGAGAGCGCACAGGCCAGCGCGATCAAAGGGGAGCGAAGGGGGGCAAAAGAGCGCATGACGCAGCCTCATTGGAACCTACCAAGATATGCTAACCCGTCTTGCGGGTAAGGGCCAGACGCATCGCGCATGGCTTGCAAAGAGCTGCCAATCGGCTAGGGTTTGGCTCATGTTTTCCATTGAGCATGAATTTGATGCGACAGTTGTGACCCTTGTGGATGAGGGCGCTGAGCCGTTGCAGGAAGACGTCGTGATCAACGCGTTCTCAGAATGTATCACGGTAGAGCAATTTGATGCGCGCACAGGACGCGTGCAGAAGATTACGCTGTCGATTGGGCAGATGCGTGATCTGGCAGCCGCACTCGATCTGCCCGAGGGGGTCTATGCGCGGGTCGCCCCCGGCTAAGGTTGCTTTGGTCGATCCCTCTAGGGTCTTTGCGCGGTCTTTAAGCCACCCATCTTCAAGCCCCCAACTTCGCGGTGCACGGCCCTTGACCCTTGCAGCGTTCATGCAGACATAGAAGGCCAGCGCAGCATCCCGGAGGCCCTATGCCCGATCCCAATCCCGCCGTCCTTGATTTCCTCGCCACACGCCGCTCGCGCCCGGCCAAGACGCTGAGCCTGCCTGTGCCGGACCGGGCCGCGCTGAAGCCGATGCTGGAGATGGCCGCGCGCAGCCCCGATCATGGAAAGCTGGAGCCGTGGCGGTTTATCGTGCTGGAGCGTGCCGCGTTGGAGCGGTTGGGCGCTTTGGTGGCACCTTGCGGAGCCGCGTTGGGGCGCACGCCCGAGGATATCGAGAAGGCAGATAGGCAATATTCGCAGGCGCATCTGGCCGTGGCGGTGATCGCGGTAGAACGCGCCTCAGAGAAGATCCCCGCAATCGAGCAGACCTATTCCGCCGGGGCCGTGTGTCTGGCACTTTTGAATGCGGCGCTGGCCAGCGGTTGGGGCGCAAATTGGCTCAGCGGCTGGCCCAGCCATGACCGCGGCTTCGTGGAAGCCGGGCTTGACCTCGCGCCGCATGAGCGTGTCGCGGGAATGATCCATATCGGCACGCAAACCGCCCAGCCGCCCGAGCGTCCACGCCCAGACATGGACGCGATCACAACATGGCTCTCCGCATGATCTTCACCTCGTTTTTCAAGGCCTTGGCGCAGATGACCGACCCGCGCTTTCGCCGGGTTTTGGTGATGGGTGTTGGGCTGACGATCGCGCTCTTGGTGGCGGCCACAGCGGGCGTGCTGGGCCTGATTGGTTGGCTCACGGGCGAGACGAGTACCCTGCCCCTGATCGGGGAGGTGACATGGGTCAACGACGTGCTGGGCTGGGGCGGGCTGGCCTTGATGCTGGTGCTGTCGGTCTTTTTGATGGTGCCCGTGGCCTCAGCGATCATATCGCTTTTCTTGGAGGATGTGGCGCAAGCGGTGGAGGATAGGCACTATCCCGGCTTGCCGCCCGCACCGAGCGTTCCCTGGAGCGAAGCGCTCCGCGATACGGTGGGCTTCCTCGGCATCTTGATCGCAGCCAATATCGCGGCCTTGCTGCTCTATGTTCTGCTGCCCTTCGCCGCGATTGTGATCTTCTGGGGCCTCAACGGCTATCTTCTGGGCCGCGAGTATTTTCAGTTGGCCGCGATGCGCCGGATCGGGCGGGCAAATGCCAAGGCGCTGGCCAAGCGCAACCGTGGCAAAATCTGGCTCGCCGGGGTGCTGATGGCAATGCCGCTTTCTATTCCGCTCGTAAATCTCGTGATCCCCATTTTAGGGGCCGCGACGTTTACTCACCTGTTCCATTCGGTTCAAACGGGCCGGGGCCAAAACGCGCATAAAGATCAATATCATCAAGGCTGATCACGCCGCCAAGGATGATCCACGCAAGGATCGCCCAAAGCACGCAGGATATGCCCGTTGTGATCCACGCCTTTTTCTTCAGATCATGCCGCTGCGGTGAGCCATGATGCGTGCCGGGCACGGTGGTCCCAGCCTCACCTTGGGTCTGAAGCTTGATCGGGATCGCGATGAGATATGTCATCGACCAGATGATTGCATAAAGAACGATGCCAGAGACGGGACCCATCAGACTTGCTCCAACTCGACAAGGCACCCGTTGAAATCCTTGGGATGCAGGAAAAGAACAGGCTTGCCATGGGCCCCGATCTTGGGCTCACCGCCGCCCAGAACGCGCGCGCCCTCGCTCAGCAGATGGTCGCGCGCGGCGAGGATATCGTCCACCTCGTAGCAGACATGGTGGATGCCGCCCGAGGGGTTTTTGTCCAAAAACCCTTGGATGGGAGAGGCCTCGCCCAGCGGGTAGAGCAATTCGATCTTGGTATTGGGCAGTTCGATGAAAATCACGGTCACGCCATGGTCCGGCTCATCCTGCGGCGCGCCCACATTTGCACCCAAAGCGCTGCGGTATTGGTTCGCCGCCGCCTCTAGGTCTGGCACGGCGATGGCAACGTGGTTCAGGCGTCCGATCATGGCTGTCTCCTTCATATCTGTGTCACGTTATGGGGCGACAGGGGGGCCAAGACAAGGACAGGGGGTGCGCGCCAAACAATTCGTTTCAAATTTAGTCGTGCGCGTTAACCGCTCGTTAGCCAACGAGACGTAACGATTGGGACCTATGTAGCGACAGGAGACAGACATGGACGATCTTGCCGGATTTGCCCCGACACTCAGCCCCACTGCGGCGCGCCCCCTTTTGGGCATGACGATTCTGGTGGTCGAGGATAGCCTTTATGCGTGCGATGCGATGCGGCTGATGTGCCTTCATAGCGGGGCGCGTATCCGGCGGGCCGATTGTCTGCGCTCCGCGCGGCGTCACCTTCAGGTCTATCGCCCCTCTGCGGTGGTGATTGACGTGGGCCTGCCCGATGGCTCAGGTGTGGAGCTTATCCGCGAATTGGCCAATGCGCGGCCCCGTGTCATCTCCATTCTGGCCACCAGCGGCGAAGATACAGCCCGTGTGGCCGCTCTGGCGGCGGGGGCCGATGGTTTCCTGCCCAAGCCTGTTCTCAATCTCGGGACGTTTCAACAGGCCGTTCTGGCCACCCTGCCCGAGGATCGCCGCCCGTCCGGGCCGCGCGTGGTTCGTGATGAGTTGATCTCGCCCGACCCGATGGCCTACCGCGACGACATGATTCACGTCTCAAACCTGCTCGATGCCTCCCCGGACAAGCGCGTGGTGCGCTATCTCGCGCAATTCATCTGCGGCGTTGCACGCTCAGCCGAAGACGCGCAACTCGCCGCCGCCGCCACCGCACTCAGCGAGGCCGGCAGTGACGGATCAGGGCTCGACACGCGGCTGGCACGGGTTGCGGGCCTCGTGCAGGAGCGGCTGAATGATCGCGCTGTGATGTAGGCGCGCACCCTTTCGCGAATAGGTGCAATCGCGCGGCCCCCTGCCTATATTGCGTTTGGGTGGGTGAGAGGAGCGGTGCGGTGTTTGACCCTGAGCGCGCGGAAAAGCGGTTTGGCTGCGGCTTGGCACCCGGCATTGCGGGGCCAGCAAGCGCGGCCGAGATCATGGAGCGCCTGCGCGCGCCCGACGAGGCGGCAGCGGCCTTTCCCATCCCCACCTTTTCCCAAGTGCTGCCCCGCCTGCGGGGTCTACAACTGGCACGTCAGGCCCGTAGGACCACCGCCACGGACACGGCGCGCGCCGAGACGCTTGAGAGCTACCGGGCGCTCCGCAAAGCGCTCCGCCTTGATGCCACGCGCTGGGGCGGGCATGTGCTTTTGCGCCGCGCACTGACCCGCGACGGATTGCGCGAACGGCTCACCGCCTTCTGGGCCGATCATTTCACCGCGCGCGGCGATGGGCAGCTTTGGGGGCTTGTGCAGCTGCCATACGTGGAGGAGGCCGTGCGCCCCCACGTGACGGGCCGTTTCGGGGACATGCTGCGCGCCGTGATGACCCAGCCGTTGATGCTCAGCTATCTCGATCAGCATCGCTCCGCCGGGGCAAACAGCCCCATCGGGCAGGCGCGTGGGCGCGGGCTGAACGAGAACCTCGCGCGCGAAATGCTGGAGCTGCATACGCTGGGCGCAGATGGTCCGTATACTCAGGCTGATGTGACCGAGCTTGCCAAGCTGCTGACCGGCCTCACCTTTCATATGGAGCGCGGGTTCGAGTTTCGGCCCAATCTGGCAGAGCCGGGGGCAGAGACGGTGCTTGGCATAAGCTATGGCGGTGAAACCGCGCGGCTGGCCGATATCTATGCCGCGCTTGACGCACTTGCCGCACACCCGGCAACGGCTGCGCATGTTGCGCGCAAACTGGCCGTGCATTTTATCTCGGACAGGCCAGATGCGGCGTTGGTGGATGCTTTGAGTGGTGTATTTCAATCGACGGATGGCGATCTGGCCGCGCTGACCGAAGCGCTGCTCACCCACCCGGCCGCGTGGCAGCCCGAGGCACGTAACGTGAAACGCCCGGTCGATTTCATCGGCAGCGCGCTGCGCGCCCTCGATCTGGTGCCGCGCCACATCCCCCTCACTGCCCCGCGCAAGATGGACGCCCTTTTTACCGCACCCATGACGCTTATGGGCCAGCCGCCGGGCCAGCCCCCCGGCCCCGATGGCTTTGCGGAGGACGATCTCGACTGGATCACACCACAGCGTCTGGCCGCGCGGATCAGCTGGGCCATGACAGCGCCCTTCCAGATCCGCCGCGCCCTGCCCCGGCCCGAGGAGTTTGCCCGCGCGGCCCTTGGCATAGATATCCCCGCCCCCGTCCGCTCCGCCGCCTTGGGGGCCGAGACGCGCGCCGAGGGGATCGGCCTTATCCTCGCGTCCCCAGCATTTCAGAGGGTCTGAGCCATGCCCAAACTTACCCGCCGCCACATGCTCGCCCTTGGATGCTCCGCCGCCGCAAGCCCCCTGATGACGCCCGTCACCTTCGCGAGCACACCGGGAGAGAACCGCCTTGTGGTGATCATCCTGCGCGGGGCGATGGACGGCCTTGATGCGGTGCGTCCCATAGGTGATCCCGGCCTTGCCACCTTACGGGGCGGTATGGGAAAAGACGCTGATCTTGATGGCTTTTTCGGCCTGCACCCTGCACTCAGCCCGCTCCTCCCGCTCTGGACCAAGGGCCAATTGAGCGCCGTGCATGCCGTCTCCACCCCCTACCGCGACAGGCGCAGCCATTTCGACGGGCAGGATCTTTTGGAGGCGGGCATGGGGATGGACGCGCTGGGGCAAACCCGCGATGGCTGGCTAAACCGCTTGCTCAGCCTGATGCCCGGCGCCGAGGCCGAGACGGCCTATGCGATTGGCCGCGCAGACATGTTGCTCACGCGCGGCGCGTCCCCGGTGGCCAATTGGGCCCCCGATGCGGCCCTCACGCTCAGCCCGCAGGCCAAGATGTTGCTGGAGCGCGTGCTGCATGACGACCCGCTCTTTCGCATCGCGGCGCTGGAGGCAATTTCGCTGTCCCAAGCGGGTCTGCCCGAAGGCGAGGAGATCACCGAGGGCGATATGATGAACGCGATGGCGCAAAGCAGCCGCCGCGCGCAGCGCGCAGCCGCCCCCACGGAGATCGCCCGTTTCGCGGCCTCCCGGCTTCGCGGCGACACGCGGATCGCGGCCTTCTCGCTAGCCGGGTTTGACACTCATGCGCGACAGGATCGCAACCTGCCCCGCGCGCTGGAGCGGCTGACCGAGGCGGTGCTTACCCTCCAAGAGACCCTCGGCACGGTCTGGGAAAAAACCGCGATTGTCGCGGTGACGGAGTTTGGCCGCACCGCGCGGCTCAACGGCTCGGGCGGGACGGATCACGGCACGGCGGGCGCGATGATCCTTGCAGGTGGTGCGCTGAATGGCGGGCGCGTTATCACCGATTGGCCGGGCCTGAGCGAGGCGGATCTCTACCAACGCCGCGATCTGCGGCCCACGCGAGACCTGCGCGCGCATCTTGCTTGGATACTACGCCCGATGTTTGACGTATCCGAGGCCGATCTCACCCGCACCGTGTTCCCGGGCCTTGATATGGGGGCGGACCCTCGGATTATCTTTTGAAAATCCGCTTTTATTCTCAGCCCTGCCCTGCCTATCATCACCCAGCATACTGAGGATATCGTAATGACAGATCCCCGCCCCGTTGGCCCCCTCCTCCCCAGGTGGACGCCGCCACCCGCGCCGACCGGGGCCATGATGGACGGGCGCTATGTCCGGCTGGAGCGGCTGGATGCGGACACCCATGCCGCCCTGCTGTTTCGGGCCTTTGATGGGCATGACTGGGTTTGGGATTACATGCCTGCCGGGCCGTTTGCCTCCTCGGCGCAGTTTCACCGCTGGATGAAGGAGGTCACGGGTTCGCAGGATTTCGTGTTTCATGCGATATTCGACAAGGAAAGCGGCGCTTTCAGCGGCTTTGCCTCTTACCTGCGCATACAACCTGCGGCGGGCTCCATCGAGGTGGGCTGGATCGCCATGGCCCCCGGCTTGCAGCGGACGCGGGCCGCGACCGAGGCGATGTATCTGATGATGAAATGGGCTTTTGAGGCGGGATACAGGCGGTATGAGTGGAAATGCGATGCGCTCAACCGGCCCTCGCGGCGCGCGGCGCAGCGGCTTGGGCTGACCTATGAGGGGGTGTTTCGGCAGGCCACCGTGGTCAAGGGGCGCAACCGCGACACGGCGTGGTTTGCGGCGATTGACGGCGAATGGCCCGCGCTGGACGAGGCGTTTCGGCTCTGGCTTGATCCGTCGAATTTCGGGCCGGACGGGCAGCAGCGCGAGCGGCTGAGCGATCTCACCCGCCTTGTGCGCGGCGGGGAAGATCCTCTTCTTTCAACGCGTTAGTCTTTCGGGATGACGCGCAGATTCAGGTCCATCAGCTGATCCGCTGCAGGCTCTGACGGTGCGTTCATCATCAGATCCTCGGCGCGCTGGTTCATCGGGAACATGATGACCTCGCGGATATTCGCCTCATCGGCCAGAAGCATCACGATCCGGTCGATCCCGGCGGCGCAGCCCCCATGCGGCGGCGCGCCGTATTGGAACGCGTTGACCATCCCGCCGAAGCGTTTTTCGACCTCGTCCTTGCCGTATCCGGCAATCTCGAAGGCTTTGAACATGATCTCGGGGCGGTGGTTCCGAATGGCACCTGACACAAGCTCATAGCCGTTGCACGCCAGATCATATTGATATCCCAGCACTTTCAGTGGATCTCCCTCAAGCGCCTCCATCCCGCCTTGCGGCATGGAAAACGGGTTATGCTCAAAATCAATCCGGCCTGTTTCCTCGTCACGCTCGTAAATCGGGAAGTCCACGATCCACGCAAAGGCAAAGCGGTTCTCGTCGGTCAGGCCAAGCTCATTGCCAATCTCCACGCGCGCCTTGCCCGCGACGGTCTCAAACGCTTTGGGCTTGCCACCAAGGAAGAACGCCGCGTCGCCCACGCCAAGGCCAAGCTGTTGGCGGATGGCTTCCGTGCGCTCTGAGCCGATGTTTTTGGCGAGGGGGCCTGCGGCTTCCATCCCTTCGCCCTGATCGCGCCAGAAAATATACCCCATCCCCGGCAGCCCTTCTTTTTGCGCAAAGGCGTTCATGCGGTCGCAGAACTTGCGCGACCCTCCGCCCGGCGCTGGGATGGCGCGGATTTCCGTCCCCTCCTGCTCCAGCAATTTAGCAAAGATCGCAAAGCCGGAGCCTGCGAAATGCTCGGAGACGACCTGCATCTTGATCGGGTTGCGCAGGTCGGGCTTGTCGGTGCCATACCAGAGGGCTGCGTCGGCGTAGGAAATCTCCGGCCACTCCTGATCGACTGTGCGCCCGCCGCCGAACTCCTCGAAAATGCCGGTGAGCACCGGCTGGATCGTGTCGAACACGTCTTGTTGCTCGACAAAGGACATCTCAAGATCAAGCTGGTAGAAATCCGTGGGCGAGCGGTCGGCGCGGGGGTCTTCGTCGCGGAAACACGGCGCGATCTGGAAATATTTGTCAAAGCCCGAGACCATGATCAGCTGTTTGAACTGCTGCGGGGCCTGCGGCAGGGCGTAGAATTTGCCGGGATGCAACCGCGAGGGCACCAGAAAATCGCGCGCGCCTTCGGGGCTGGAGGCGGTGATGATCGGCGTCTGGTATTCCCGGAACGCTTGGTCCCACATGCGGCGACGCATGGAGGCGACCACGTCCGAGCGCAGCGTCATGTTGCGCTGCATCACCTCGCGGCGCAGGTCGAGATAGCGATATTTGAGGCGCGTTTCCTCAGGATATTCCTGATCGCCAAACACGATCAAAGGCAGCTCCTTGGCGGAACCCAGAACCTCAACCGCGCGAACAAACACCTCGATCTCGCCGGTGGGAATTTTTCCGTTCACGAGAGACGCATCGCGCGCCTTCACCTCACCATCAATGCGGATGCACCATTCGGAACGGAGCTTTTCCACATCGCCAAACGCCGCGCTATCAGGATCGCAGAGCAGTTGCGTCATACCGTAATGATCGCGCAGATCGACGAAGAGAACCCCGCCATGGTCGCGGATCCGGTGGACCCAACCCGACAGGCGGACCGTCTCGCCCACGTTGGATTTGCTCAAGGCCGCGCAGGTATGGCTGCGATATGCGTGCATCGTTTTCCCCTTTTTGCGTCCTTCGGGGACACGGAATTCGGTAGGGGCCGATACACATTGCCCGACGCGTAAAGTCAAGGGGCGCTCAGGCAGGCGCAGGCGCGAGGGCCGCCGCAAACCGCGCTTTCCAGAGGGCTTCTTCATATTCCGCCGCGGCCGTGCTGTCATAGACCACGCCGCCGCCCACGTTGAGCGTGGCGCGCCCTTGCTCCAGCAAAAGCGTGCGAATGGCCACGTTGAACTCGGCCCGCCCGTCGGGAGCGGCCCAGCCGATGGTGCCGCAGTAGATCTCACGTGGGGCAGGCTCCAGCTCGGCCAGGATCTGCATCGCGCGGAGCTTGGGTGCGCCGGTGATGGAGCCGCAGGGGAAGAGAGCCTGGAAGATATCCGTGAGGCTTGCGCCCGGCATCAGCGCGCCAGTGATGCGCGAGGTCATCTGGTGCAGCGTCTCATAGGTCTCGACGGTGAACAGATCGGGCACCTTCACGCTACCCGGCTGGCACACGCGCGAGATATCATTGCGCAGAAGGTCCACGATCATCAGGTTCTCGGCGCGGTTTTTCTCATCTGCCGAGAGAAACGCGCGGCGGCGTGCATCCTCGGCGGGATCGGCGCTGCGCGGTTGGGTGCCTTTCATCGGGCGGGTCTCGATACCGCCCTGCCCATCGGTGCGGAAAAAAAGCTCGGGCGAGCGGGACAGAAGGGCGGGGCCATCCCCTTCGACCAACGCGCCAAAGCGCACAGGCTGCACGGCGGCAAGAGCGGCGTAGAGCGCGGACGCGGTGCCCGTGGCCGTCATATGGAGTGGGAAGGTCAGGTTCGCCTGATAGATATCGCCCGCACAGATCAGCTTGTGCGCGACCTCAAACGCCTCGGCGTAGCGCGCGGCATTCCATTCTGGCGTGATCTTGCCCAAAGAGGCGGGGCCAGTGGCCAAAGCGGGTGCCTCCACGGGCGCCTCGTAAGCCCCAAACCGCATCAGCGGCAGGCGACGGCGCGCAGGCATCAAAGGCGCGAGGCGCGGCTCCAGAGCATAGCCAAGCTCATAGCTCGCAAACCCCGCAAGCCATAGCCCCTCGGCTCGCGCGGCCTCCAAATCGGCAAAGGCGGCAGGCACATCGGCAGGCTCCCACGCCTCGATAATCCGCGTGGGCGCGGCAAAGCTGCGGGGGCCGCCACCGGGGCCATGATCAAAGCGAATCTGCAACCGCGCGCTCCTTCTCAAGCTTGCGCCGCTTAGGTAGTGCGCGGGGGCACAGAAAAACAGGGAAAATTCGCATGAGCCTCCGCCCTGCCCCCTTGCGCGTGCGGCCCTTGAGGATATAACCGCCTCCAATTTGCGCCCATCTGCGCGCGCGCTGCCCCAGGGACCCTGACATGCCGAAGCGAAACGATATTTCCTCCATCATGATCATCGGGGCGGGCCCCATCATCATCGGACAGGCCTGTGAGTTTGACTATTCCGGCGCACAAGCCTGCAAGGCGCTGCGCGAAGAGGGATACCGGGTCATTCTGGTAAATTCCAACCCAGCAACCATTATGACAGATCCCGGCCTCGCCGATGCCACCTATATCGAGCCGATCACACCCGAGATCGTGGCCAAGATTATCGAGAAAGAGCGCCCCGATGCCTTGCTGCCCACGATGGGCGGGCAGACCGGGCTGAACACAGCGCTCGCGGTGGCCGATATGGGCGTTTTGGAGAAATTCGGCGTGGAGCTTATCGGGGCCAACCGCAAGGCCATCGAGATGGCAGAGGACCGCAAGCTTTTCCGTGAAGCGATGGACCGTCTGGGCATTGAGAACCCCAAAGCAACCATCGCCAACACGATGGAAGAATGCATGGCCGCGATTGATTACGTGGGCCTGCCTGCGATCATCCGGCCTGCCTTTACACTGGGCGGCACGGGCGGCGGCGTGGCTTACAACCGCGACGACTATGAGCATTTTTGCAAAACGGGGCTTGATGCTTCGCCCGTCAGCCAGATCCTGATCGACGAGTCGCTCTTGGGCTGGAAAGAGTTTGAAATGGAGGTGGTCCGCGACACCGCCGACAACGCGATCATCGTCTGTGCGATTGAAAACGTCGACCCGATGGGCGTGCATACCGGCGACAGCATCACAGTGGCTCCGGCCCTGACGCTCACCGACAAAGAATATCAGATCATGCGCAATCAAAGCATCGCCGTGCTGCGCGAGATCGGCGTCGAGACGGGCGGATCGAACGTGCAATGGGCGATCAACCCCGCCGACGGGCGCATGGTGGTGATCGAGATGAACCCGCGGGTCTCACGCTCCTCGGCGCTGGCGTCCAAGGCCACGGGTTTCCCGATTGCCAAGATCGCGGCGAAGCTCGCCGTGGGCTATACGCTGGACGAGTTGGACAACGATATCACGCGCGTGACGCCTGCGTCCTTTGAGCCGACAATCGACTATGTCGTCACCAAAATCCCGCGCTTCGCGTTCGAGAAATTCCCCGGCTCCGAGCCACATCTCACCACGGCCATGAAATCCGTGGGCGAGGCGATGGCGATTGGCCGGACGATCCACGAGTCTCTGCAAAAGGCGCTTGCGTCGATGGAGACAGACCTCACGGGGTTTGACGAGATCGAGATTGAAGGCATAGACACCTTCCCGTTTAATGGGGTTGCTGTCCTGAGCGAAGACGGATTTCGCGAAATCAGCACCGAATATGAAACGTGGCTCGCAAAAAACAGGCCAGCAATTAATCGTGCACTTGCGCAACAAACTCCCGACCGAATTCGCGTGATCGCGCAGGCAATGCGATACGGCTTCGGCTATGACGACATCCACGCGGTCACCATGTTCGATCCGTGGTTCCTCGCCCGCATCCGCGAGATTGTGGAGGCCGAGGAGGTGGTCCGCGCAAGCGGCCTGCCGAGCGACGAGGCCGGGCTGCGCCGTCTCAAGATGATGGGCTTCACCGATGCGCGTCTGGCCAAGCTGACCGGCCAGTCAGAGACTGACGTGCGCCGCGCCCGCCGCGCCGCAGGTGTGACAGCCGTGTTCAAACGGATCGACACATGCGCCGCCGAGTTCGAGGCGCAAACGCCCTATATGTACTCCACCTACGAGGCCCCGATGATGGGCGATGTCGAGTGCGAGGCACGGCCCTCAGACCGCAAGAAAGTCGTGATCCTTGGTGGCGGTCCCAACCGGATCGGCCAAGGAATCGAGTTCGACTATTGCTGTTGTCATGCGTGCTATGCCCTGACGGATGTGGGCTATGAGACGATCATGATCAACTGCAACCCCGAGACGGTCAGCACCGACTACGACACCTCGGACCGGCTCTATTTTGAGCCGCTGACATTCGAGCATGTGATGGAAATTCTCGACGTGGAGCGCCGTAATGGCACGCTGCACGGCGTCATCGTGCAATTTGGCGGGCAGACCCCGCTCAAGCTCGCCAATGCGCTTGAGGCCGAAGGTATCCCAATCCTTGGCACCTCGCCCGACGCGATTGATCTGGCCGAAGACCGTGAGCGCTTTCAGGCGCTGGTGACCAAACTTGGCCTCAAGCAACCCCATAATGGGATCGCGTCCACCGATGCCGAGGCGCTGGCGATTGCCGAGAGTATTGGCTTCCCCCTCGTGATCCGGCCCTCTTACGTTCTGGGCGGGCGCGCGATGGAGATCGTACGCGATATGGCGCAGCTGGAGCGCTATATCGCCGAGGCGGTCGTCGTGTCCGGCGATAGCCCCGTCCTGCTCGATGGCTACCTCTCGGGTGCGATTGAATGTGATGTGGATGCGCTTTGCGATGGTGAGAACGTCCATGTCGCAGGCATCATGCAACATATCGAGGAGGCGGGCGTCCATTCGGGCGACAGCGCCTGCTCCATCCCGCCCTACACGCTGACGGCCAGCGTGCTCCAAGAGATCGAGCGCCAGACCGTGGCGCTGGCCCGCGCGCTCAAGGTCGTGGGCCTGATGAACGTGCAATTCGCGGTCAAGGGCGATGATATATATCTCATCGAGGTAAACCCTCGCGCGTCGCGCACCGTGCCCTTCGTGGCCAAGGCCACCGACAGCGCCATCGCGTCCATCGCCGCCCGCCTGATGGCCGGAGAGCCGCTGAGCGCCTTCCCGCATCGCGGTGGCTACCCAGAGCACGCGGTTCCGGGCAGCCTGCCCATGGCGGACCAAATGACGCTGGCCGATTACCGCATGCCGTGGTTCTCGGTGAAAGAGGCCGTGCTGCCGTTTGCGCGCTTTCCGGGTGTGGACACCATCCTCGGCCCCGAGATGCGCTCCACCGGTGAAGTCATGGGCTGGGACACCAGCTTCCCGCGTGCCTTCCTCAAGGCGCAGATGGGCGCAGGCGTGGATCTTCCCGAGGGTGGCAAGGTCTTCTTCTCCATCAAAGACAGCGACAAGACCCCTCAACTGATCGAGACGGCGCAGATCCTTGTGTCCCTTGGCTTCTCCATCGTGGCCACACGCGGCACGGCCAGCTTCCTCGCGACAAGCGAGATCACCTGCGAAGTGGTCAACAAGGTTTATGAGGGACGGCCCAACGTGGTCGATATGCTCAAGGATGGCGAGATCGCTCTGGTGATGAACACAACCGAGGGGGCGCTCGCAGTTGAAGACAGCCGCGAGATCCGCTCGGTCGCGCTTTATGACAAGATCCCGTATTTCACCACTGCCGCCGCCGCATTGGCAACTGCACAAGCAATGAAAGCGCGCCGCGAGGGTGATTTGCAGGTCATGCCGCTTCAGGGCGCCGGGGCCTGATCAGACCTCTTCAGCAGGCCGGAGTGTGGCTTTTCAGCACCCAAGGCCTGCGACATCCTGTCTTCGTCACATAAGACACGCGCGCAGCACCTTCTTGAAACAATTTTCATTTAACTTTTTAATTTCAAAATCAAATACTTAAAGGTCTCCACTAAAGCCATGCCATAACCCCGGATCAGCCATGCAATAACTGCATGGATTTTTAGGTGTTTCGGTATTGCAAGATTTGGGGAAATAGCTATTTGCGGATCAAGGCAAGGTGAGCTTGCCGGATCTGAGACCGTAACACCCGCACGAAATCTAAAGGAGGCACCCATGACCAGGGACGAATTGAACCGCGAACTTCGTATGCATAGTGCCACCTTCCCGGCCGTGCTTTTTGTTTATGCGTTGCTCATCGGCACGATGGTCTTCACCGCAATGGCAATCACCGCCTAAGCGCTGAGACCGGGCCTGACCCAGACACAAAGACAGTATCGCACGACTTGAGGCTGACGCAATGCAGCCTCACAATCTGTGTGCAGCTTGTCCCGATACGCGCCTGCCCGATCCAAAGGAATTTTGTCATGACACGCGAGGAGTTGAACCGCGAGTTGCGCGCTCGCTCCGGCAGCCTGCCAGGGCTGTTGATCGTGTATGGCATCATCATCGGGGCGATGACGGTCTCGGCGCTTTCCATCATCTGATACGCGATCACACGATACGAAAAAGCGGCGAAGGGTTTCCCCTCCGCCGCTTTTTTCATGTAACTATCACAGCCCTCAGGTCACGATTTTTTTGTCACCGGGGCTGATCTTGGCCGCAGCCGCATCGCCCAGATTGTCCACGCCCCGCTCTTCGAGAAGGGTGGTGAGCCAGTTGGGGTCCATCTCTGGCACGGAACTGAGCAACAGGTCCGTATAGGGATGGTGGGGTGGCTTGAACATGTCGTCCTTCGGCCCCTGCTCGACGACCTTGCCGTGCTGCATCACGATCACCTCATCAGCGATCGACCGCACTGTGGCCAGATCGTGTGTGATGAACATGTAGGCAAGGTTCAGCTCGTTTTGCAGACGGTCCAACAGACGCAGGATGCCTTCCGCCACAAGCTGATCAAGAGCCGATGTAACCTCGTCACAGACGATGAAGCTCGGCTCCGCCGCAAGCGCGCGCGCGATCCCGATCCGTTGCTTCTGCCCCCCCGAAAGCTCGGGCGGATAGCGGTTGTAGTATTTTGACGGCTCAAGCTCGATCAGATCGAGAAGCTCGTCCACCCGCGCCTTCAGGGCAGTGCCCTTGAGGCCCGAATAGAACTGCGCCGGACGCCCGATGATCTCGGAGATTTTCACCTTCGGGTTCAGCGCGGTATCGGCCATCTGATAAATCATCTGGCATTGGCGCAACTGCTCTTTGTTGCGCTGGCGATAATCCGGCGGGAAGGATTCGCCCTTGAACAGGATCTCGCCCTTTTGCGGCGGCAATAGCCCGGTGATCACCCGCGCACAGGTGGATTTCCCCGAGCCGGATTCACCCACGACCGCGACAGTCATCCCCTCATAGATATCAAAGCTGACACCATCGAGGATCTTGGGGCCAGCGGTATAGGCCGCGTCGACATTCTTGACCGTGATAAGCGGTGTGCCATCCTTGGGACGGTATCGTTGCGGGCTCTCGAAGCTGCGGACCGCCCAGAGGGATTTGGTATATTCCTCCTTGGGGTTTTTCAGCATTTCCTCGGTCGAGGCTTGCTCGACCTCGTTGCCCTTGAGCAGCACCTTGATCGTATCGGCCATCTGCGCCACGACCGCGAGGTCATGGGTGATGTAGAGCGCCGCCGTATTGAACTGCTCCACGATGTCGCGGATTGCGGCCAGAACCTCAATCTGGGTGGTCACATCGAGCGCTGTCGTCGGCTCATCAAAGATGATGAGATCGGGACGGCACGACATGGCCATGGCCGTCATCGCGCGCTGCAACTGTCCACCCGATACCTGATGAGGATAGCGAAAGCCGATTTCGGCAGGGTTGGGCAGGCGCAGACGGTTGTAGAGATCAACCGCGTCTTCCTGCGCCTCCATCCGCTTTTTCAGGCGATACTGAAGCGGGGCCTCAGTATGCTGATCAATGATTTTGTGCGCCGGGTTGAACGAGGCCGCTGCCGATTGCGCAACATAAGCAATCCGGCTGCCGCGCAGAGCGCGCCGCTCACCTTCGGTGGCTGTGGTCAGTTCCATCCCATCAAACTCGATGGTGCTGTCCTCGGTAATGCGCGTGCCGTCACGGGCATAGCCCATGGCGGCCGCGCCGATCGTGGACTTACCTGCGCCAGACTCGCCGATGAGGCCCATGACCTCGCCGCGGTGGAGGGTCAGATCGACACCTTTGATGATGTCGACCCATGTTTCATCCGAATAGCCCTGAATCTTCAGATTGCGAATTTTCAGAAGGACGTCTTTTTTCTTAGGCATGTCTGATTACTCCTTCAAACCGGACGACCGGTGCAGCATCCAATCCACAACGAAATTGACCGCGACGGTCAAAAGCGCGATGGCGGCGGCAGGGATCAGCGGTGTTATCTCGCCGAATGAAATCAGGGTTGCGTTCTCGCGCACCATGGACCCCCAATCCGCCGTCGGTGGCTGGATCCCCAGACCAAGAAACGACAGACCCGCCACCAAAAGGAACACGAAGCAGAACTCCAGCCCGAACTCAGCCACCAGAGGGGCTGTGGAGTTCGGCAGGATCTCGCGCCGGATGAGATATCCGGTGCCTTCGCCGCGCAGTTTGGCCGCCTCAATATAGTCCATCACGACCACGTTGCCCGCGACCGCCCGTGTAAGGCGGAAGACGCGCGGAGCGTAGATGATCGACACCGCGATGATGATGACGGGCATGGACGGACCAAAGATCGAGAGCATCAGCAGAGCGAAGATCAGCGACGGGATCGACATGATCACATCGGCAAACCGGCCCATCAGCTGATCGAACCATCCCCCTTTCGTGGCCGCCAGAAGACCGGCCCCCGCCCCCATGATAAAGGCCGCACAGGTCGCGGTAAGCGCGAGGCCCACTGAGTTGCGCGTCCCGTAAACCAGACGGCTGAACATATCACGGCCCAGCTGATCCGCGCCCAGAAGCAGATTTTCGTCCGCAGGCGCAAACGCCGTGGTGATGATCTCGGCCTCGCCATAAGGTGCAATCCAGGGCGCGAAGACGCCCGCGATGGCGTAGACGAAGATGATGAACATCCCGAAAGCGGCGGTGAGCGGCGCGGTGCGCAGCTCCTTTGCCAGCTCGGTTCCTACGATGGCGATCAGAAACTCGCGAAAGGCGTAAGACACCATGGCCGCGAGGGCCAGACCGCCTGCGCAAATCGCGATGAACCGCAATGCGCCTGTCCCACCTATGATGCCGACGACAAACGACACCAGAGTGAGGGAGAAGAGCAGCATGAACGCTGATCTTTGGTTGAAATACGAAGCCGCGCAGGACCCGGCAAGAAGAAGGCCATAATAGCCAATGACGAATATGCTCATGTCTATCCCCTTACTTTGGATGCCGCAGGCGCGGGTTGGTGAGAATGGCACCGACATCTGCTGCAAGATTGAGCAAGATGAAGGTCGCCGCGAAGATCAGGCAGCATGCCTGCACCACTGGGAAGTCACGTTTGGACACCGCATCGACAAGCGCTTGGCCCACACCGGGATAAACGAACACCACCTCCACGAGCACCACACCGGTGATCAGATAGGCAAGGTTCAGCGCCACCACGTTGATGATCGGCGCCCATGCGTTTGGCAATGCGTGCTTGACGATCACCTTCCAGGGTGGCGTCCCCTTAAGGCGCGCCATCTCGATATAGGGCGAGGCCAGAAGGTTGATGATCGACGCGCGCGTCATCCGCATCATGTGTGCCACAACCACCAGAACCAGCGTCAGCGCGGGAAGGAATGTGCGCTCCAGCAGTTCCAGAAAGGTCATGCTGTCGGTAATGCTCGCGATGGCGGGGAACATGCCCCACTTGACCGAGAAGAACAGGATCAGGATGTAGCCGAGGAAAAACTCGGGACTGGAGATCGAGGTGAGCGTTGCCACGTTGGCCACCCGATCAAAGATCGTGTTGCGCAGAAGGGCGACGATCACCCCCAGAACGATGGCGAAGGGCACCGCGATGGCCGCTGCGTAGGAGGCAAGGAAAAGCGTGTTCATGAACCGCTCGCCAATCACGCTGATCACGGGCTCTTGGGTCACAATTGAGCTGCCGAAATCAAACATGATAGCGCCGCCGAGCCACTCAAAATATCGCACGAAGGCAGGTTTATTGAGGCCCATCTGCTCGCGCATGGCGGCAAGGTTTTCCTCGGTTGCACCCTGGCCAAGAACCGCCTCGGCGATATCGCCGGGCAAAAGCTCAACCATGAAAAAGATGATGACGGAGATGATGAGCAAAATCACCACTCCCAGTCCGAGCCGTTTTGCAACGAGTCCCAGAATATCTCCCATGAATCCCTCCTGCTGTTTTCGCCGTAGCGCCCGAATTATGTCTCGCGGGCTTTCACGGTAGAACAGTTTTTACCGGCTTGTCCCGATTTACGCGGCTGTCCGGTTTAAATATTGGCCCCTGGCGTCGGTAGCGGCGCGGCGGGGCAGCGAGAAACCCGGCGCAGTGATCTGCGCCGGGCTCGTTTTGTTTAGGCCTCGAACCACCAGCGCTGTGCCGCGCGGCCCCCGTCCATCGGCCAGCTGGCCGCGAGAGCGCCTGTGGTCTGCACGTTCGTGCGGCGTGCATAAACCCAGTTGGGGAAGTAGGGGATGACTGTGCCACCATCGTCCCGAGCAATTTGGCCCATTTCCGTATACATCTCGGCGCGCTTGGAATCGTCCAGCTCTGCTTTGGCCATCAGCAGCAGTTCATTGAACCGTGCGTTTTGCCATTGGCTCTCGTTCCAGGCTGCATCGTCTTTATAAGCAAGCGAATACATCACATCCGGAGTTGGGCGTGCGCCCCACTGGACCATGCACCATGGCTTTTTCAACCAAACATCGGAGTAGTAGCCATCGTTTGGCTCACGCACGACGTTGATGTTGATCCCGGCGGCCTTTGCCTGCTCTGAATACAAAACCGCCGCATCAACCGCGCCCGATGTCACCGAATCAGCGGTGCTCAGGTCAACTGTGAGGCCTTCCATGCCAGCCTTCTTCAGCAAGGCACGCGCTTGGTCAGGATCATATGTACGCTGCTCAATGCTCTCGGGGAAATAGGGCATCGCGGGCGAATGGTGGAAATCATTGCCGATCGTTGCCGCGCCAAAGGAAATCTTTTCGTTCATTTCCACACGGTCAATCGCAAGCTTGAGCGCCATACGCACATCGGGATTGTCGAACGGCGCCTGCCCAGTCAGCATGGGCATCGTGACCGCCGCCGCCGATGGCACGTTATCCACCGCAAGATTCTGGTTCCGTTGGAGCAAGGCAAGCGTCTTGTTCTCCATTTGGCTGGCCGAGTCGACATCGCCGGTCACAACGGCGGTCTGACGCGCGTTGGGATCATTCACGATGAGGATTTCCAGCTCATCGAAATACGCACCTTCGCCGTGCCAATCTTCATGCCGCGCAAGGCGTGCGCCCACGCCAAATTCGTTCTCAACGAGGCGGTAGGGGCCTGTCCCGTCGCCGGACTGCCAATCAATCGTGCCGTCTTCTTTGCCGGGGCAAATGCACAGGTGATAATCCGTCAGCAACCATGGCAGATCCGCGTTGGGCGCGCTCAGCTTGAACGTGATGGACATATCGCCATTATCCACAATGTCCTCAACATCGGCCAAAAGGGCCGTTGCAGCCGACGTGGAATTTTCGCCACGGTGATGGTTCATCGACGCGATCACATCCGCCGCCGTCATCTTCTTGCCCGAGTGGAACACGCCGGGCTTGAGTTTGAATGTCCACTCTTTCGCGTCCGGGGTCGACATCCATTCAGAGGCAAGATCGCCACCGAGGCTTTGATCGGTTTCAATCTGCGTCAGAAATGAGCGGTAGGCATGCGCCAGATTGATCATCGCGAAGGTAACATATGTGCCGGGGTCATGCGTGTCGGACGAGTTGCCGTCATGCTGCGCGAGGCGCCATGTGCCGCCACGTTGCGGCGCGGCCTTGGCTGACGTGGTCCACAGGCCGGTGGCCGTGGTCGTCGTCAGACCTGCGGCCATGGAATAATTCATAAAGGACCGGCGCGAGATGCTGCCTTCGCGGGCAGCTGCGGCCAGACGGTCCAGCATCATTTGATCTTTGACCTTTGTCATGTTCTCTCCCTGAGATTTTAGTGAGTTTAGCTTTGCTGCACGAGCTTCCCTTTTCGGGCGCTCTCATTTTTTCTTTTATATTGTCTGCATGAGCAGCTGTTTTGCGACATACGCCTAACAAAACATGAAAAACCATGCGCGACTACCCCCGTTATTGCCAATTCTTGGTAAAATTTTGGTAATTACGTTGGGAAATGGGGAGAAAATTCCGGTTTTCCGGGTCATCCGCGCCGGGTACGGAGTTTGTCAAAATACGCCATGCGCTTCTTCAATTCGCGCTCAAACCCGCGCTCCACGGGATCATACAACGTTGCGCGCTCCATCGCCTCGGGGAAATAGTTCTGCCCTGAAAACCCGTCTTCGGCATCGTGGTCATAGGCGTAGCCCGCGCCATAGCCCTGCTCTTTCATCAGCCCGGTGGGCGCGTTGAGGATGTGCTTTGGCGGAGGCTCGGATCCTGTGGCCGCCGCACTTCGTATGGCCGCCTTGAAGCCCGCGTAACCTGCGTTGGATTTGGGCGCGAGGGCGAGATAGATCACCGCTTGGCCCAAGGCAAGTTCGCCCTCGGGGCTGCCCAGCCGCTCGTAAGTCTGCCACGCGTTGAGACACACGGTATGCGCCTGGGGGTCCGCCAGGCCAATATCCTCGATCGCGATGCGGGTGATGCGGCGAGCAAGGTATCGTGGGTCCTCGCCGCCCGTCAGCATCCGGGCGAGCCAATAAAGAGCCGCGTCCGGGTCCGAGCCGCGCACGGATTTATGCAGTGCGGAGATGAGATTGTAATGCTCATCGCCGGATTTGTCGTATTTCGCGGCCCGTTTCATCAGGCGCTTGGCCAACGCGTCAGAGGTCAGTTTTGCGTCCGTCTTCCACGCCGCCACCTGCTCAACCAAGTTCAAAAGCGCGCGACCATCCCCATCGGCCATTTCCAGAAGCGCCTCGCGCGCAGGGCCATCAAGCGGTAAGCTGCGGCCCAACTCCTGCTCGGCGCGCTGCGCCAACCGCTCCAGATCCGCAAGGCTCAGCCGTTCCAGCACAAGGACCTGCGCGCGACTTAAAAGCGCCGCGTTCAGCTCAAAGCTCGGGTTTTCCGTCGTGGCACCGACCAGAAGGATGGTGCCATCTTCCATATGGGGCAGAAAGCCATCTTGCTGCGCCTTGTTGAAACGGTGGATTTCGTCGACAAAGAGGAGCGTCCCCTGCCCGTTTGAGCGACGGTGTCGTGCGGCCTCAAACACCTTTTTGAGGTCCGGCACGCCGGTGAAAATGGCGCTGATTTGCACGAAATGCAAATCCGTCTCATCCGCCAAAAGCCGCGCGATGGTGGTCTTGCCCACACCGGGCGGCCCCCAGAATACAAGGCTCGACAGACTGCCCGACCCAAGCATCACACCGAGCGGTGCCTCGGGGCCAAGCAGCTGCGCCTGACCGATTACCTCACCCAAGCTGCGCGGCCGAAGCCGGTCTGCCAGAGGGCGCGGCGCGGCTTTTGACACCTCAGGCGGCGTGCCAGAGTCGAAAAGATCGCTCATGGAGATAGCGCCGCACGGCGTGAGGGAAGGAGCGTGACCATAGGTTTTGATATGCGCCCCGGTTTGGGCAAATGCAAGCGCGCGCACCCGGAACGAAAAACCGCCGCGCGGGTCAACCCTGCGCGGCGGTTCAAATTTGGGGTCCGTGAGGGTTTACGCCTCAGAGGCTGCCATATCTTCGGCCGCGACACGGGCTTTGTCGGCCTTGCCTTTGGCGTCCACATCGCGCTCCACAAACTCGATGATCGCCATCGGAGCCATGTCACCATACCGGAAACCGGCCTTGATGATGCGGACGTAGCCGCCCTGGCGGTCCTTGTAGCGGGGGCCAAGAATGCCGAACAATTTGGTGACATACTGGTCCTGCTTGAGCTGGCTCGCGGCCTGACGGCGGGCGTGCAGATCGCCGCGTTTGCCAAGTGTGATCATCTTCTCGATGATGCGGCGCAGCTCTTTCGCTTTGGGCAGGGTGGTCTTGATTTGCTCATGTTCGATGAGCGAGCCGGCCATGTTCGCCCAAAGCGCCTTGCGGTGCTCATGGGTTCGGTTCAGGCGGCGGTAACCTCGTGCGTGACGCATGTTTCTTCTCCTAATGTGCCCTCTACGGGCGTTTTTGCTTTGTCTGGTGGCCGATGCGTGTCAGCCACTCTCCTTGGGGCGGAATGCCCGCGCGTTTTTCGCTAGGCGAAAAACACGTGTCTGGCTGGCGATTACCGAAGCAACCGCCAACCGGATAGGTTTAGAACTGGTCTTCGAACTTCTTGGCCAGATCTTCGATATTGTCGGGCGGCCAGTCTTCGACATCCATCCCGAGATGCAGACCCATGCCCGAGAGCACTTCCTTGATCTCGTTCAGAGACTTGCGGCCAAAGTTCGGCGTGCGCAGCATTTCGGCTTCGGTCTTCTGAATCAGATCGCCAATATAAACGATATTGTCGTTCTTCAGGCAGTTGGCCGAGCGCACAGACAGCTCAAGCTCGTCGACTTTCTTGAGCAACAGCGGGTTGAACTCAAGACCGTCATCATCATCCTGACGCGTGGCGCTTTCAGGCTCTTCAAAGTTCACGAAGATGCTCAACTGATCTTGCAGGATACGCGCGGCATAGGCCACGGCATCATCCGGCGTAATCGATCCGTCGGTCTCGATCTTCATGGTCAGCTTGTCATAGTCCAGCACCTGACCCTCACGGGTGGGCTGCACATCATAGCTGACCCGGCGGATCGGGCTGTAGATGGCGTCCACGGGGATCATGCCGATGGGCGCGTCCTCGGGGCGGTTCTTGTCGGCCGCGACATAGCCTTTGCCGGTGTTGACCGTCAGCTCCATGAAGAGATCCGCACCATCGTCGAGGTGGCAGATCACATGATCACGGTTGAGCACTTCGATGCCCGCGCTGTCGGAGATATCCCCGGCGGTCACGATACCCGGACCCTTGGCCGAAATCGACAGGCGCTTGGGCCCTTCAACTTCCATACGGATCGCGACACCTTTGAGGTTCAGAACCATGTCGGTCACGTCTTCGCGCACGCCAGCCACTGATGAGAACTCGTGCAGCACGTTGTCGATCTGCACCGAGGTGATCGCGGCCCCTTGCAGCGACGACAAAAGCACGCGGCGCAGCGCGTTGCCAAGTGTCAGACCAAAGCCGCGCTCAAGCGGCTCGGCCATCACAGTTGCTTGACGCAGCGGGTCATTGCCCGGCTTTACGTCCAGCTGGGTTGGCTTGATAAGTTCAGCCCAATTCTTATGGATCATGGTCCCTCCATTCCTGCTCTGCCCTCATGTCCAAAGGTCAAAGCGCCCGAGGTTTCAAAAATACGAAAATGAGGCCGTGCAAACCGCGCGGCCCCATAGGGTAGAATTCTGGGTCAGACCCGACGACGCTTTGGCGGGCGGCAACCATTATGGGCCATTGGCGTCACATCACGGATCGAGGTGATGTTGAAACCGGCAGCCGCCAGAGCGCGCAGAGCGGACTCGCGGCCAGAACCTGGGCCTTGCACTTCGACTTCCAGCGTGCGCATTCCGTGCTCCTGTGCCTTCCGGCCGACATCTTCGGCGGCCATCTGCGCGGCGTAGGGGGTGGATTTACGGCTGCCTTTGAAACCCATCGTGCCCGCCGAAGACCACGCGATCGCGTTGCCCTGGACGTCGGAGATGAGGATCTTGGTATTGTTGAACGAAGAGTTCACATGAGCAACGCCAGTGGCGATGTTCTTGGAGACCTTCTTCTTGGTGCGTTTGGTATCGCGTGCCATATCAAATGCCCTCCCTTATTTCTTCTTGCCAGCAATGGCCTTTGCGGGGCCTTTGCGGGTACGGGCATTGGTGTGGGTCCGTTGACCACGCACCGGAAGGTTCCGGCGGTGACGCAGGCCACGGTAGCAACCGAGATCCATCAGACGCTTGATGTTCATCTGGGTGTCGCGGCGCAGATCGCCTTCGACGGTCAGATTGGCATCAATGAACTCGCGGACCGAGAGGACCTCGGCATCGCTCAGCTCGTTTACGCGGCGGCTTGGGTCAATATTTACGGATTCGCAGATGGTCTTGGCGGTCGAGGGGCCAATTCCGGTGATGTAGGTCAGGGCGATCGGGACGCGTTTATGCGTCGGGATGTTAACGCCGGCGATACGTGCCAAGTGTCATCTTCCTTTTTCGTTGCGGGTCCGTAACACCAGACCCTTTTTTCACAACGTAGGCCCGAGGCTTTGCGCTTCGGGCCGCAGCTGAATTCAGGTGATCGATTCGGGGCGATCTACGAAGGCGACCGGAATCATACTCCCTCTCGGGATGGTGCTGGTTAGGAGGAATCCGCAAGGGCGTCAAGGGGGCTCTTGCCCACCTTGGCAATCAGGGCGCCCGAAGGCTAGGCCAGAGGCGCGGGCCCCCTGCCCTGCTCAAAGTTTAACCGTCCAAAGCACCCGCGATAGAGGACTTAACATCCGCAATCTCACCCAGTCCGTTCACGGATTGGAGCATCCCCTTGGCGTAGTAATACCCAATGAGCGGCGAGGTCTTCTTGTAATATTCCATCAGGCGGTTCTTGAGGCTTTCCTCATTGTCATCCGCGCGGCGCGTGAAGCCTTTCGCCTCACCGCAATTGGTGCACACACCATCCGCCGGGATCGGCTTGGTCACGTCATTATAAACCGCGCCACAGCCTGCACAGGTCGAGCGGGCGGTGATGCGGCCCACGAGAGCGTCATCGTCCACCTGCATCTCGATCACGGCATCAAGCGTCTCACCGCATTCGGCCAAAAGCTCCCCAAGCGCGTCGGCCTGCGGCAACGTCCGGGGGAAGCCGTCAAAGATGAAGCCGCCGCCCTTCTCGCCTTGCAGCTTCTCACGGATCAGCCCGATCACGATCTCATCGGTCACCAGATCGCCGCGCGCCATCACGTCGGCCACAACCTTGCCCATCTCGGTGCCACTGTCCTTGGCATCGCGCAGCATATCGCCGGTGCTCAGCTGGATCATGCCGCGCTCGTCCACGAGAATATGCGCCTGCGTGCCTTTACCGGCACCGGGCGGCCCAAGAAGAATGATGTTCATTTACGTTGAGTCCCTTTTCTGCGCGCGCGCTTCTTACCCTTGCCGCTCAGCTGCGATTTCTCGATCAGACCTTCATACTGATGAGCCAGAAGATGGCTTTGCACCTGTTGGATTGTATCCATCGTCACAGACACAACAATAAGAACGGACGTGCCGCCAAAGTAGAACGGGATCGACAGTTGGGCGCGCATCACTTCGGGCAGAAGACAGACCGCCGCGAGATAGCCGGAGCCAAGCACAAGGACGCGGCTGACCACATAATCGAGGTATTCTTCCGTCTTCTTGCCGGGCCGCACGCCGGGGATAAAGCCGTTCTGGTTTTTCAGATTGTCGGCCACATCCTCGGTCTTGAACGCAACATTGGTGGTGTAGAAATAGGTGAAGAAGACGATCATCACCGTAAAGAACAACAGATAGAGCGGCTGTCCGGGCCCAAAATAGGCCAGAAGTGTAGACATGATCGGGCTGGTATTATCGCCCTGCCCCGAAAACGTGCTGATCGTGGTGGGCAAGAGCAGCAAGGATGAGGCGAAGATCGCGGGGATAACGCCTGCCGGGTTCACCTTGACGGGCAAATGGCTGGAGCCGCCGTCATAGACCTTCATCCCAACCTGGCGGCGCGGATATTGAATATGGATCTTGCGCAGGCTGCGCTCCATGAACACTACGAACGCGATCAGCGCGACCATCAGAAGGCTGATGCCGATGATCACGGCGGGGCTGATCGCACCGCTGCGACCGCTGGCAAAGAACTGCGCCAGCGCCGCAGGAAGCTCGGCGATGATGCCGACGAAGATGATCAAAGAGATACCGTTGCCGATGCCGCGCGCGGTGATCTGCTCACCCAGCCACATCAGGAACATGGTGCCGCCCACGAGAGTGATCATGCATGAGACGATGAAAAAGAGGCCCGGATCGGTCACAAGACCGCCACCCTGAAGGCTCACAGCAAGACCATAAGATTGCAGAGTTGCGAGGAAAACCGTGCCGTAGCGCGTGTATTGGTTGATTTTCTTGCGGCCCTGCTCGCCCTCTTTCTTGAGTTGCTCAAGCGCGGGGACCATGGCCGTCATCAGCTGCACGATGATCGAGGCCGAGATATAGGGCATGATGCCGAGGGCGAAAATACCCATCCGGCCAAGCGCGCCGCCGGTGAACATGCTGAGCATCCCGCCGATGCTGGCGGCGGCCCCTTCCATGAACTGGCGAAGCTCTCCCCCGTCGATACCGGGCACCGGAATGAAGGTACCAAGGCGATAGACAATCAATAGACCCAGCGTAAAAACGATGCGTTTGCGAAGGTCCGTGGCCTTCCCGAAGGCAGCCCAGCTTGAATTGGACGCCATTTGTTCTGCTGCAGATACCATTCGGCTCTCTCTAGATATGAAAACGCCGCCGAACGCTGTTCTTCAGCGACCGGCGGCGTGTTTGAAAAACGTGGGGTATATGTAAGCGGCACATGGGCCGCTCACAACCTCTTATTCGGCCGCAGCCGCCGCCGGTGCCGCAACTGTGAGCGTCCCGCCGGCCTTCTCGACCGCCTCAACGGCTGATTTGGACGCGCCGGTCACTTCAATCGTGACCTTGGCAGAGATATCGCCTTTGGCGAGGATACGCACACCGTCAAGCTTGCGGCGCACGAGTCCTGCGGACACCAGCGCGTCCTCGGTGATCGCGGCCTTGCCGTCGAGTTTCTTCTCGTCGATGAACTTCTGGATCAGACCTAGGTTCACAACCGCGAATTGCTTGCGGTTGGGCTTGTTGAAGCCACGCTTTGGCAGGCGTTGGTAGAGGGGCATCTGGCCGCCTTCATACCCTTTGATCGCAACACCCGAACGGGATTTCTGACCTTTGATACCCCGGCCGCCGGTTTTACCCATGCCCGAGCCCGCACCACGGCCAACCCGCTTGCGTTTCTTCGTGGCGCCATCATTATCGCGCAGTTCATGCAGTTTCATGTCGCTTCTCCTTTGCCGGATGCGGCCCCCAGCGACGGGAGCGGCCGAACGCGGCTTACATTGACTTTATATGGATGACATCACTGTCACCCGTGCGGCATATATCCGATCCTCGCAGCTTTGCAACCACTCATAAGCGCAGTTCCGTGCATCCTCTCGGCTGAATGGCGCGCGGTCCGCCAATGACGGCTGCATCAAACGCGAAACGCCCCGGCCAATGTCTGACCGAGGCGCTGGACGCTGACGCAAGGCGGAGCAAACCCGCCGCGCGCTCAGCCTTTTTCTTCGATGATCTCGACCATGTGCGAGACCTTGTTCACCATGCCGCGGATGGAGGGCGTATCCTCCAACTCGCGGGTGCGGTGCATCTTGTTCAGGCCCAGACCAACCAGCGTTGCGCGCTGGCTTGCGGGGCGGCGGATGGGCGAACCCACCTGCTTGACGACAATCGTTTTAGCCATGGTTTAGGCCTCCTCAGTCGCCGCGGCTTGCTCGCCGCTGGCTTTTGGTGCGTCACCGGACGCCAGAATGTCAGCCACTTTCTTGCCGCGACGTTGCGCGACCATACGGGGGCTCGATTCCTTGCGCAGACCATCGATCGTGGCGCGGATCATGTTGTAGGGGTTCTGCGAGCCGTTCGACTTGGCAACGACGTCCTGAATGCCCAGCATCTCGAACACGGCACGCATCGGGCCACCGGCGATGATGCCAGTACCTTGGGGTGCGGAGCGCATGATGACTTTCCCGGCGCCGTGGCGGCCTTCCATGTCATGATGCAGCGTGCGGCCTTCGCGCAGCGGCACGCGGATCATCTGGCGCTTGGCTTGCTCGGTGGCCTTGCGGATGGCCTCGGGGACCTCCTTGGCCTTACCTTTGCCAAAGCCCACACGGCCCTTCTGATCGCCTACGACGACGAGGGCTGCGAAGCCAAAGCGCTTACCGCCCTTGACGGTTTTGCTGACGCGGTTGATCGCGACAAGGCGATCTGCGAATTCCGGGGTCTCGTCACGTTGGTTGCGGCGACCGCCCCCACGATTTTCATCTCTTGCCATTTGGCTTCCTTAGCTCATGCGGGCGCACACGCCCTGATATACTCGATCCCAGTGGGCAAGGATGCCCCCGGATCATCGAGGCGGCCACGGGGGGTTATCCCAAGGCCGCCTACGCTGTCTTAGATCTTCAAACCACCTTCACGCGCGGCGTCGGCAACTGCCTTGACCTTGCCGTGAAAGAGGAAACCGCCACGATCGAAATACGCCTCGCTGACGCCTGCCTTTTTGGCACGCTCTGCGATGGTCGTGCCGATCTTGGCCGCTGCCTCCACGTTGTTTTTGCCTACCAACCCGAGATCTTTTTCGAGCGTCGAGGCCGATGCGAGGGTAATTCCCTGCACATCGTCGATCAGCTGAACGCTGATATTCTTGTTGCTGCGGTGAACGCTGAGGCGCACGCGCCCTGCATTGACCTTGCGAAGTTTGTTCCGAACGCGCAGGCGGCGTTTTTGGAACAGTTGTCTTTTGCTGTTTGCCATCTTCTCGCGTCCTTACTTCTTCTTGCCTTCCTTCTGGAAGATATACTCATCTTTGTAGCGAATGCCTTTGCCCTTATAGGGCTCTGGCGGACGCCAATCGCGGATATTTGCCGCGACTTGACCGACGAGCTGCTTATCCGTGCCTTCGACGATCAGTTCCGTCGGTTTGGGCGCGGTGACCGTCACGCCATCGGGGATTTGAAAATCCACGTCATGGCTGAGGCCGAGGTTCAGTTTGATCACGTTACCCTGAAGCTGGGCACGGTAGCCCACCCCCCGGATTTCGAGCTCTTTTTTGAACATTGCGTTCGAGCCATGCACGAGGTTCGCGACAACCGTGCGGGTCATCCCCCATTGCTGGCGCGCGCGCTTGGATTTGCCGCGGGGCGTGACGGTGATCTGACCATCTTCAAGGGTCAGGGTCACATCATCGGTCGCGGTGAACGATTTGGTCGCCTTGGGGCCTTTGACCTCAAGTGTCTGGCCGCTGATTGTTGCGGTGACACCATCCGGGAGGGCGACAGGCTGTTTGCCGATACGAGACATGTGTGGCTCCTTAGAATACGGTGCAGAGCACTTCGCCGCCAACATTGTGGCTCCGAGCGCTTGCATCCGACATCACACCTTTGGAGGTGGAGACAATCGACACACCGAGGCCCTGACGGACCGAAGGAATGTCATCAACGCCCAGATAGACGCGACGACCGGGCTTGGAAACCCGCTTCATTTCACGAATGACGGGAACGCCATCGTAATATTTCAGGCTGATTTCGATGGCCGGGTGGCCGTCGACGCCTGTCGCGTTCTCAAAGCCACGGATGTAGCCTTCATCCGCCAAAACACCGAGCACACGCTCGCGCATTTTGGAGGCCGGGGTCATGACGGTGGACTTTCCACGCATCTGAGCGTTCCGGATCCGTGTGAGCATATCGCCGATAGGATCATTCATTTCAAATCTCCCTTACCAGCTGGATTTCACGAGGCCGGGGGCCTGGCCGCTTGAGCCAAGCTCACGCAGCGCAATCCGCGACACTTTGAGTTTACGGTAATATCCGTGCGGACGGCCCGTCAGCTGGCAGCGATTGTGCAGCCGGGTGGCGGAGCTGTTGCGCGGCAACTTGGCCAGCTTCAGGGTCGCGCGGAAACGCTCTTCCATCGGCTTGGCTTCGTCGTTGATGATCTCTTTGAGGGCTGCACGTTGTGCCGCATACTTCTCAACGAGCTTTTGGCGCTTCTTCTCGCGCTCGATCATTGCTTTTTTAGCCATAAGATTTTCCTCCCGCCGCTCAGCTGTTGAAGGGCATGTTGAAATGCTTCAACAGTGCCTTCGCTTCAGCGTCGGTTTTCGCCGTGGTTGCGATGATGATGTCCATACCCCAGGATTCGTCGATCTTGTCGAAGTTGATCTCGGGGAAAATGATGTGCTCCTTGATGCCCATGGCATAGTTGCCACGCCCATCGAAGCTCTTGCCCGAGACGCCGCGGAAATCGCGGATCCGGGGCATGGCCACGGTGACCAGACGGTCAAGGAATTCATACATGCGCACCGAACGGAGCGTCACTTTCGCACCCATCGGCATATCTTCGCGGACCCGGAACCCAGCGATAGAGTTCTTGGCTTTAGTAACAACCGCGTGTTGACCGGCGATGGTGCTCAGATCGTCCTGAGCCGATTTCGCCTTCTTGCTGTCACGCACGGCGGCGGCGCCGCATCCAATATTCAGCACGATTTTGTCCAGACGAGGCACCATCATCGCGTTTTTGTAACCGAACTCTTCGATCATCGCGGCTTTGATAGTCTCATCATAGAGCGCCCGGAGGCGCGGGGTGTAAGTTGCTGTATCAAGCATCGATCACGTCCCCCGTGGTCTTGGCGATCCGCACCTTCTTGCCGTCTTCAATCTTGAAGCCGACGCGTGTGGGTTTGCCGTTTTTGTCAAGCAGAGCGAGGTTACTCAGGTCGATGGGCATCGCTTTGGGGATGCGCCCGCCCTGACTGGTCTGGCTCTGGCGCGTGTGGCGGATGGCCATATTCGCGCCTTCGACGACTGCCTTGCCGGCAGACGGGTCAACAGAGGCGATCACGCCCTGCTTGCCCTTGTCCTTGCCCGCGAGCAGGACGACCTTGTCGCCCTTTTTCAGTTTAGCAGCCATATCACAGCACCTCCGGCGCGAGCGAAATGATCTTCATGAAGTTCTTGCCGCGCAGCTCGCGCACGACGGGCCCGAAGATCCGCGTGCCGACAGGCTCGCCTGCGTTGTTCAGGATCACGGCCGCGTTGCGGTCAAAACGAATGGCGGTGCCGTCTTCACGGCGCACTTCCTTGGCGGTGCGAACGACGACGGCCTTGCGCACATCGCCTTTTTTCACACGGCCACGTGGGATGGCTTCCTTCACCGAGACGACAATGATGTCACCCACGGAGGCGTATCGACGCTTGGAACCACCCAGAACCTTGATGCACTGAACACGGCGAGCGCCGCTGTTGTCAGCCACATCGAGATTGGTCTGCATCTGGATCATTTAGATGTCTCCCGACCTTTGGGGGGCCCTCTTTGGCCTTTTCCCCAGGGTTTCGATTATACTTTGAAGTTCTTGGGGCTTACGCCGTCAGAACCTCCCAGCGTTTGGTTTTCGATTTCGGCGCGCATTCAATGATGCGAACCTGATCGCCTACTTTGAAGGCGTCCTTCTCATCGTGAGCCCGGTATTTCTTGGACTTACGGATGGTCTTTTGCAAAACGGGGTGCTTGAAGCGACGCTCTACGGAGACGGTGATCGTCTGGGCGTTGGCGTCGCTTGTCACGGTGCCGGTGAGGATACGTTTGGGCATCTGTTCGGCTCCCTATTCTGCGGAAGCTGCGGCGGCAGCTTTTTCATTGAGGATGGTCAACACACGGGCAGCACTGCGGCGCGCAATGCGCATCTGAGCTGCATTCTCAAGCTGGCCAGTGGCCGCCTGAAAGCGCAGGTTGAACTGCTGTTTCTTCAGGTTGATCAGCTCTTCACGCAGCTGATCAGGCGTTTTGCTGCGAAGCTCGGTCGCGTCCATCGGTCGTTCCTTTCAACATCACCGGAGGGCCCCTTTGCGAAACTGCGCCGGGTCACCCTGATTCCAGTGGAGTGGATGATGAGCGTGCGCAATACCGCCCCTCGATGCGCAAAGCAACCCCTGTTGCCTGCTTATCTTCGCACTGCCCTCTCGCCATGCCCCTTGCGCTGCGCTAATAACACGCCCATGGCAGATATATCCTCACTTTTCGTGACGCGCCTTTATCGCGCCCCCCTGTCCGAGCATGGCCCCGTTGACGCGGCCGAGCTTGAGGCGTCCTGCTGGTCCATCGCGCAAGATGACGAGGCCGGGCAGGCTTGGTGCGAGGAAAACGGCTATCCGGGCTATACGTCCTATGCGTCTTTGACGGACCTTGGCTGGAGGTTTCCGATCTTCCAAGGGCTGGTGGAGGTTCTGGACCTGCATGTGGCGGCCTTTGCCCAGGATCTGGAGTTCGATCTGGATGGTCGCACGCTCAAGCTCGAGGATATCTGGATCAATATTCTGCCCGAGGGCGGCACACATGCCTCCCATATACACCCCCACTCGGTGATTTCCGGGACGACCTATGTGGCCATGCCCGAAGGGGCGAGTGCGCTGAAACTCGAAGACCCCCGCCTGCCCATGATGATGGCCGCGCCGGGACGGGTCAAAGACGCGCGGGCCGAGCTGCGTCAGTTCACATATGTTGCGCCCGCCGTTGGAGATGTCCTGATGTGGGAATCGTGGCTGCGCCACGAGGTGCCGCTGAACATGTCCGAGGATGACCGGATTTCGGTGAGCTTTAATTATAGCTGGGGCTGAGGCACGTCTTTCCGCGCTGTTACAGAGCGGCGCGCCCGAACCGAGGGGTGGGTGCAAGCGCCCGCCCCGTGGGGGCGGTTCGGGCGCTGCCTTTGGCAAGGCCAAAAGCATGGATGGCTATCTCTTTGAAAAATGCTCCAAAGTGAGCTGCATTTCAGCAGTCAAATACAGACCGCGATCTCCCAGAATATTATCTTTCTGAATTTCGCAGAACCGAACAATGAAGTCTTTATGCTCCGGGAATTGCCTAAGATGATAGACAGCGGCAACCTTTGCGGCAATCGTTCCTTTGTCATCCAGAAGCTTCATTAACTCGAAAAACTGCTCTCGTCGTATTGTAGCAGACTCTCTGTAAATTTTTATAACATAGGCAACTGCGGACCCGGCTATGGCAATCAAAGGCAGCGAAATCCCTATAAATGCAGTCAAACCTTTAATCTGCATTGTCATGCCTCATCGGTCGAACATTCTAGCATCTAAAAAAGCAAAACCCCCGCCTGATTATTCAAGCGGGGGTTTTTTTATTTCTGCGGGGTGCGGCCGCAATTGGCTATGCCAATCGCTTTCCCGCGCGTCGTTATCGGCTGCGCCGAAACGACGTTACCAATCCTCGCGCTGAACGACCCGTGTCTTGATCGGCAGTTTCATCGCCGCGAGGCGCAGGGCCTCCATAGCAATGTCTTCTGCGACGCCGTCGATCTCGAACATCACACGGCCAGGCTTGACCTTGCAGGCCCAGAAGTCGACCGACCCCTTACCCTTACCCATCCGAACTTCGGTGGGCTTTGATGTGACGGGCACATCGGGGAAGATACGGATCCAGACACGGCCCTGACGCTTCATGTGGCGGGTCATCGCGCGGCGAGCCGCCTCGATTTGCCGCGCTGTGACGCGCTCGGGCTCAGTGGCTTTGAGGCCAAAGGAGCCAAAGTTCAGATCAGACCCGCCTTTTGCAAGGCCCTTGATCCGGCCCTTGAACTGCTTGCGGAATTTGGTGCGTTTTGGTTGAAGCATGTCCTGTCCCCTTTACCGGCGTCCGCCGGCGCCGCGTGGCGCTGGACCATCCTGGAGTTCTTGGGCTTTGCGGTCACGGGCACTTGGATCGTGCTCCATGATCTCACCTTTGAATATCCAGGTCTTGATGCCGATGATGCCATAAGCCGTTGTGGCCTCGACATGCGCATAATCGATGTCCGCACGCAGGGTATGGAGCGGCACGCGGCCCTCACGATACCATTCGGTCCGCGCGATCTCGGCACCGCCAAGGCGGCCCGCGACGTTCACGCGGATGCCCAAGGCACCCATACGCATGGCATTCTGCACGGCACGTTTCATCGCGCGGCGGAAGCTGACCCGGCGCTCAAGCTGCTGGGCAATGCTCTCACCCACCAATGCGGCGTCCAACTCGGGCTTGCGCACTTCAACGATGTTGAGGTGCAGCTCGCTATCGGTCATGGCGGCAAGTTTCTTGCGCAGCGTCTCGATATCCGCGCCTTTCTTGCCGATGATGACACCGGGGCGGGCTGTGTGAACGGTCACGCGGCACTTTTTGTGCGGACGCTCGATGATCACACGGCTGACGCCGGCCTGTTTGCACTCTGCCTTGATGAATTCACGCATGGCGAGATCTTCGAGCAGAAGATTGCCATAGTCTTTCGTGTCGGCATACCAGCGGCTGTCCCACGTGCGGTTCACCTGAAGGCGCATGCCAATCGGATTTACTTTATTTCCCATCAGACTTGCTCCTCAACTTGGCGGACCTTGATCGTCAGCTCCGAGAACGGCTTGCGCAGCGCACCAAAACGGCCACGGGCGCGTGGACGACCACGTTTCATCACGAGGTTCTTGCCGACATAGGCTTCGGCCACGATCAGCTCGTCCACATCAAGATTGTGGTTGTTCTCGGCGTTGGCGATGGCCGATTGCAGGCATTTTTTCACATCCGCCGCGATCCGCTTTTGCGAGAACGTGAGGTCTGTGAGCGCCTTGTCCACCTTTTTGCCACGGATGAGCGCGGCGACAAGGTTCAGCTTTTGCGGGCTCGTGCGAAGCATGCGCAGTTTTGCCATTGCTTCGTTATCGGCCACGCGGCGGGGGTTCTTTTCCTTGCCCATGACTTACTTCCGCTTCGCTTTTTTGTCGGCGGCATGACCGTGATAGGTGCGTGTTGGCGAATATTCACCAAACTTTTGACCAATCATGTCTTCGCTGACGTTTACAGGGATATGCTTCCGGCCGTTATACACGCCAAACGTCAGGCCCACGAATTGGGGCAGAATCGTCGAGCGACGCGACCAGATTTTGATGACTTCATTACGGCCACCCTCACGCGATGCTTCGGCTTTTTTCAGCACATAAGCATCGACAAAGGGGCCCTTCCATACAGAACGCGACATGATTACCGGCCCTTTTTCTTGGCGTGACGCGAGCGGATGATCATCTTCTGCGACGCCTTTTTCTTGTTACGGGTGCGAGCCCCTTTGGTCGGCTTGCCCCACGGGGTGACCGGGTGACGGCCGCCCGAGGTCCGGCCTTCGCCGCCACCATGCGGGTGATCGACCGGGTTCATCACGACACCGCGCACAGATGGGCGCACGCCCTTGTGACGCATGCGGCCAGCCTTGCCGAAGTTCTGGTTCGAGTTGTCAGGGTTCGACACAGCACCGACGGTGGCCTTGCATTCCTGACGGACCAGGCGCAGTTCGCCACTGCTCAGACGGATCTGAGCATAGCCACCATCACGGCCCACGAACTGAGCATAGGTGCCAGCAGCGCGTGCGATCTGACCGCCCTTGCCGGGCTTCATTTCGATGTTGTGGATAATCGTGCCGATCGGCATGCCAGAGAAGGGCATGCAGTTGCCGGGCTTGATATCGACCTTGGCGCCTGCAACCACCGAATCGCCGATGGCGAGACGCTGAGGCGCGAGGATGTAGGCTTGCTCGCCATCCTCATATTTGATGAGCGCGATAAACGCGGTCCGGTTGGGGTCATACTCGATCCGCTCGACCGTAGCCGAGATATCGAATTTGCTCCGCTTGAAATCAACGATCCGGTAGAGGCGCTTGGCCCCACCGCCGCGACGACGCGATGTGATACGTCCGGTGTTGTTCCGGCCGCCCGATTTGGTCAGACCCTCGGTGAGGGCCTTGACGGGGCGTCCTTTATACAGCTCCGAACGGTCGATCAGCACCAGCCCGCGCTGGCCCGGCGTCGTTGGCTTGTACGACTTGAGTGCCATGCTTTCTGTCTTCCGTTTAGCAAACGCCCCGGGCAGTGATCCGAGGCTATGTGTCGGGCGGGAATGATAACCCGTCCCTTTGATATAGGGCCCCGAAGGTCCCCGGCGTGTTTCGCTCATATGAACGAAAGCGAAACCCCGGACGAATCCGGGGCTACGCAGATAGGGTCGTTTAGTAAAGACCGGCGGGAGGGTCAAGCGCTGATGGCGGCTGGACACCGTGGGCGTGCGTCATGCCTGACCCTGTGGGGCGGGATGTTGCGCAGGGGCAGACACAAGCCGGAATCACGCGCTGTGTGCTATCCGCGCCCACCGATGCCCGCAGCCGCCGGTGCAGCGCCCCGTGCACCATCTTGTGCACCACCCCACGACGGTTCGGACGCAGCCCCATCCTTGCGCAACTCGATATCATAGGAGACATGACAGGACCGACCCCGTCCTTTGGCCGCATAAAGCGCGATGTCGGCTTCTTCCATCATTCGGTCAACGTCGAGATGAGCGGAGGCGCACGACAGAGCCGACCCCGCGCTGGCCGAAATCCGGCACATATGATCCCCAAACGGGATCGGCTCACCGATCCGCGCAATCAGCCGCTGGCAGATCTGATGCACGCGGTCTGGCGCTGTCAGCCGCGACAGGATTAGCACGAACTCATCGCCACCGACACGCGCCACGATATCCTCGCCGCGTGTTTCATCCACCATGATTTGCGCCACCTCACGCAGGACATGATCCCCCGCCGCATGGCCCAACGTGTCATTCACAGCCTTGAAGAAATCGAGATCCATATGGATAAGCGCAAACTCCTGCTCGGACTCGATGGTTCGGCCCAGAAGATAATCGAGCGCCCTGCGGTTCTTGAGGCCCGTGAGAGTGTCGGTATAGGCCTTTTCCTCAGCGTCGATCATAGCCCCCTTGAGCCGGAGATTGAGCATCCGCGAGGCCTCCATCGCAGCCGTCTTGGCCTCCACCAGATAGAGCATTTCAATGGTGAGATCGGTCGCCGCGAAGTCCGAGCTGGTCAATGCATAATCGCGCACCGCATCCACCACCGAGATGCCGAAGGACAGGTTGATCATCGCACCGCCTTTTGGCCCTAAAGAGCCATCTTCGGGCAGCGGCATGAGGATGCCCTTGAGGTCCGTGCGCTTTCCGCCACGCCTTTGCAGATGCAGTTTGTTGCCCGCAGTGGCCAAAAGCGTGGCCATGGATCCATCGCCGCGGGGCCGCTTGATCTCAAATAGCTCCGTGAACCGGGTGCCGACCGCGCCTGCCCCGCAGAGTTTCCGCATTGTAGGCCCGGTATGGGTGATGCGCCCCGCCGCATCGAGAATAACGTGCATGGGGCAAAGACAATCCAGCATCGCCGCCATGTATTTTGCGCTCTCGCTCATCATCCCGCCCCCGCTCCCAGATCAAATGCGCGCCCGGTGGCATGGGCCTTGGCAAGCAGGCGGATCTCAACGCTCTCCACACCCTCGCAACCGCCCTGCTGCTCCAACATCACAAGCGCGCCGTAATCATCAGCCAATGCACGCAAGAGCCCCACGAGAACATGGCCAAACCCCGGCAGATTTCCCCGGCAGGTCAGCGTGTAAAGCTCAGGGCCGTGCTCGCGCAGCTCCATCTCGGGGAGCACCAGATCACCAACGGCCAGACGCGCGCGCGCGGGCAGGTCATCCAAAGAGTGCAGAAATTCGTGAAAGTCTTCACCGCCAAATCGCAGCAGACGCCGCAGCCCTTCGACCTTGGGGTGCGACACCAAATAGGTTCCGATATCTTCCAAAATTCCCGGCAATGGACGATCAAGCGCCGTTTCGGCGGCGGCAAGCACATCTTGGGTCAACGCCGCGTCATAGGTCAGCATGGATTCGAACTCGGTGAAATCGAGCCCGGCAAGCCGCGTCACACGCCCCCATGTGTCGCGCCCATAGGTGTCACGAATAAATCGCTCAATGGCCCGGTTAATCAACCCGTGCATATCCAACTCCGCAAAATGCAATACGGCAGGTATCGTGCAGCCCGGTTAATATTCAGCAAACAGCGTCAATTGCGCGGAAAAATCTGCATCTCTCCTAGGTCCAACACATTGCGCGGAACAGGGATGATCTGAAAGTCGCCCTCAAGAATCTGCATCATCTCGGCCCGCCCCAAGCGCGGCGAAAGCCCGTCTGCCGTTATCACGCGCCCAATGCGCATAAGTGCGCCCTCATGCAGCTCGTAGGCCGTTACCTGCACAATGTCGCCACCCTGATAGTAAAGGCCGATCACCCCCTGCACCGGGGTCAGCGGCTCAAATCCCGCGATCACCAGAACGCAGCCCGGAAAGCCCCCCAGCAGGCTTCGCTTGCAGGCCGCATCAATGCTGCGCTGCTCAAATGCGCTGAGCCTACCGAATGCCCCCTCCGGCAGGACCGCGCCCGCAGGTCGCAACGGCACGGTTCCGTCCAGCATAGGCACGTCCTCGGCCTGCACCGTTTGGCTGAATTCCCAACTGTTGGCAGCGGTTCGGGCGCTGTCGATCCGTGCCGCAAGCTCTGTGTTTCCAGACGCTTCAGCAAAGCCCGCCACCCGGTCCAGTCCCCGCCGCCCCGGTTTGCCCCAGTCATGGGCCATCTCCCACAGGGCCAGTTCCTCGGGCGGCAAACCGGCTTCGGCGCGCGCGACCTGACTGGCGGTGGACATGCGCTCGGCGTTGATCACGGGCGTCATCCACAGGGCTGCGAGGGTGACAACCGCCATCGCCTTGTAACGGTTCACCGCCCGTATCCGCCCGCGCCAATCACCGCGCATCGCAACCGACACCGCAAAGGCCAGCGCATAGCTCAGCACCACAAACGCGCCCAGCATCGCGGCCACCCGCTGTGGTGTCAGCCCATATTGGTCCACCCGCAGCCACACGGCATAAAGCGCGAGGGCAGCAGGCACCGTGATCAGAATGCTCAGCGCCTGTGTGGCAAAGAGCATGCCCGCGCCCTGCGCCGACATCTCGTCATCGCGGCCAATCGCCGTGGTGATCAGCGTGATGGACGCAATCGCGACCCCCGCCATCATCGTCGCCACTGAGAATTGCCCAAAGAGATCACCGAGCCCGCGCAGCGGAAGGGCCACAATAAAGACCACCACAACGACTAGAACCACGGGCACAAGCACCCGGAAAAGCTGGATCAACAAAAACGGCGAGATGTAATCACTGAGTTCATGAACGATGGCCAGACCAAGCCCCAGAACCAGCCCGGTAAAGATGTAGGGCACCACCTCAATCTCGATCAATGTCTCGATCACATGCACGCCAACAAGGCCTAAAAGTGCGTCAGATGCCATCGCGACACCCCATGCCACCCCGGCAAAAAGCCAAGCGGCGGCGTAGCGCACCACGATATTCCATGAGGTATCAAAGAGCCGCGCGTAATCGCGCCAGCCCCCCTGCGTGGCCATACCAGCCGCCACAAACGGCACCGCAATAAAGAGCCCAGCACCCAGCGCCAGAAGCCCCTCGGAATGGTCGAAAAACGCGTCCATATTCTCGAACCGGTAACTGGCCCAGAGGAAAAGCGCCGCCGACGGCACCGCAAGCCCCGCCGCACCCAAGCTTGCAGGCACAGGGCGCTCAGGGCCAATGAGGGCGAGAAGCACGCCAAAGAACACAAAACCAAGCGTCAGCAGAAATACCAAGGCGCGCGTATTATCTACGAGATCGGGCAGCACCTCGGCCATGCCCCAAACGGCCAGGCCCGACAGGGCGCCGATCGCCGCAAGCGACAGGCGCGTGGCCACGCTTTGCATCTCTTGGCTCATCTCCGGTGGCTCCTTTTCTGGCGTATCTGCGTGGCCACCCTAACGCACCGGGCGGCGCGCGCAACGCAGATACGCTTGCCAGAGCGCGCGCGTCTTGCTACGTCTAACGCATCCGTTGGGGTGCTGTGAGCGATCATGGCTGAGAGGCATTGGCCAACCCACCGAACCTGATCCGGTCAGTACCGGCGTAGGGAACGGAGCAAAGCCTGAGGCGCACCCGCGCGCGGCTTGCCTTGTCCTTATGCCATTGCTGATCTCCACCCAAGCCGGGGCATAGCCCCCGCATCCGGAGACATACTCATGCGCCTCGCCGCCCTCGCTGCCGCCCTTCTCATCGCCGGCCCTGCCGCCGCCCAAGACAAGATGACCGTCCTGCTGGACTGGTTCATCAACCCAAACCATGGGCCTCTGATCATCGCGCAGGAGCGTGGACTTTTTGCGGATGCGGGCCTTGAGGTCGAGATTATCGCCCCCGCCGACCCTTCCGCGCCGCCCAAGATGGTCGCGGCCGGGCAGGCCGACCTCGCCATCTCATATCAGCCGCAATTGCACCTTCAGGTGGCCGAGGGTCTGCCGCTCATTCGCGTGGGCACGCTGATCGCCAGCCCGCTCAACTGCCTTTTGGTGCTGGAGGATGGCCCGGTAAAATCCATCGCCGACCTGAAAGGCGGCAAAATCGGGTTTTCCGTGGCGGGGGTTGAGGAAGCGCTGCTTGTGTCCATCCTCGCGCAAGAGGGCATGACTTTGGATGATATCGAGTTGGTCAATGTCAACTGGTCGCTCAGCCCAGCGCTGATGTCTGGGCAGGTGGATGCGGTGCTGGGCGCCTACCGGAATTTCGAGTTGAACCAGATGGATATCGAAGGTGTCGCGGGAAAGTGCTTCTTCGTCGAGGAGCAAGGCGTGCCGCCCTATGACGAGCTGATCTATGTGGCCAATTCCGAGACGCTGAACCCCGAGATGCTCAAACGCTTTTTGCGCGCCACGGAGCTTGCCACGCAATACATCGTCAACCACCCCGAGGAAAGCTGGGACATTTTCCGCGCAACCTCGGCCGAGCTGGATGATGAGCTGAACAAGCGCGCGTGGCGCGACACCCTGCCCCGCTTCGCGCTGCGCCCTGCGGGTTTGGATGCCGCGCGCTATGCAGGCTATGAGGCGTTCTTGTCGGAGGCGGGTCTGATCGAGGGCATCCGCCCCGTGTCGTCTCTGGCGATTGATCTGGGTGCTGAGTGATGGTGGACTACGGCAAAACCTTCGCGCTTTGGCGCGCCGAGCACTCGGGCGCGTGGCGCGCCTATACCCATCACCGCTTTGTCGAAGGGCTGAAAGATGGCACCCTGCCGCGTGAGGCGTATCTGACATATCTGGTGCAGGACTATATCTTCCTCATCCACTTTTCGCGCGCATGGGCGCTGGCCGTGACCAAGGCCGAAACGCCTGAGGAAATGCGCCTCGCCGCGCGCACGGTGACCTCCCTTCTGGACGAGGAGCTTGGCCTCCATATCCAGACCTGCGCCGCCGAAGGGTTGAGCGAAGCTGATCTTTTTGCAGCCCGTGAGCATACGCACAACATCGCCTATACCCGTTATGTTCTGGATGCGGGCCATTCGGGCGATCTTCTGGACCTTTTGGCCGCCCTTGCGCCTTGCGTTCTGGGCTATGGCGAGATCGGTGCGCGGCTGGCGCGGGAGAAATCGGCCACCACGCCCTATGCAGACTGGATCGAGACCTATGCAGGTGACGACACGCAAACCCTCTGCCGTGATGTGGGCGCGTTGATTGATGGCGCAGTGGCCCGCCGCCTTGGGTCTGATCCGCAAGGTAGTCCCCGCTGGGCGGCCCTGTCGGCGCGGTTCGAGACCGCGACCCGGCTTGAGGCGGGCTTCTGGGCGATGAACCTGCCGAAATGAACGCACCGGGGCTCAATATCCGGGCCAGCGCCCGTATCGGCGAGACGCAGATCTTGCCAGCGCTTGACCTGCAAGTGGCGGGCGGCGCGTGGACCTGCCTTCTGGGCGCGTCCGGCGTGGGCAAATCCACCCTTCTGCGCCTGATTGCGGGGGTGGCGGACGGCGTGACGCTGGATGGGAGCATCACAGCCACGGATGCAACCTCGCTCAAAGGCCGCATCGCGATGATGGCCCAAAGCGATCTTTTGATGCCGTGGCTGACCATCACGCAGAACGTCACACTCGGGGCGCGGCTGCGCGGCACGGCCCCCGATGCGCCCCGCGCAGAGGCGCTGCTGGAGCAAGTGGGTCTTGCAGAGCACGCGGGCAAGCGGCCCGAGGCCCTCTCGGGCGGGCAGCGCCAGCGCGCCGCCCTCGCCCGCACATTGATGGAGGACCGGCCTCTTGTCTTGCTGGATGAGCCCTTCTCGGCGCTTGATGCGCGCACCCGCGCGCAGGTGCAGGACCTGACGGCGGATCTCCTCAAGGGGCGCACCGTGCTGATGGTCACCCATGATCCGGCCGAGGCGGCAAGGCTGGCCGATCACATCACCATCCTGACCGAAGAGTGCCATAACACCTGGCCCGCGCCATCAGGTACAGCCCCACGCCCCGTGGATGATCCCGCGATGCTAAACACCACAGGCGCGCTTCTTGCGCGGCTGCGCGCCGCATGAAGACCGCGATCACAGCACTGGCCTCAACCGCCCTCGCCCTCGCCCTCTGGCAGGTGCTGATCTGGATCACGGGTGTTCCAAATTTCATCCTGCCAAGCCCCTTGCGCGTGCTCCAAACGATGGCCGAGAGCCGCGCTCTTCTGGCCACGCATTTTGTGACCACGGCTTCCGAAATTCTCATCGGCCTCGCGCTCGGCGCGCTTCTGGGGGGTCTCACCGCCATCGGGCTAGCCGCTTCGCCCATCGCGCGGCAACTGGTGCGGCCCATGCTGGTCTTCAGCCAAGCGGTGCCGGTCTTTGCCCTCGCGCCGATCCTGACACTCTGGTTCGGCTATGGCATGGGGTCCAAGATCCTGATGGCACTTTTGATCATCTACTTCCCCATCACCTCGGCGTTTTTTGACGCGCTGATGCGCACGCCGCAGGGCTGGATCGACATGGCGCGGGTCATGGGCGCGTCAGATGCGCGGATCATGCGGATGATCCGCATTCCAGCCGCCCTGCCCGGCCTTGCCTCAGGGCTGAGGCTTGGGGCTGTTTATGCGCCGATCGGCGCCATAATCGGCGAGTGGGTGGGCGCATCAAAAGGGCTGGGCTACCTTATGCTGCTGGCGAACGGGCGGGCCAAGACGGATCTGATGTTTGCCGCGCTGATCGTGCTGGCAGTGTTTACCGTGCTCCTGCATGCTGCCGTGGATCGGGCCTGCCGCGCCAGTTTGGACCGCACGCGGGAGGGCGGAGGTGTTTGAGTATTTTTGCTAAGAAGAAGGTGGGGCAGGACTGGTTCAGAAATCCGTGGGTGCGCCGCCTTCTGATTTCCGCCGCTCGACAAAAGCGGCAAGTTCCTCGCGGATTGCCACGCCCATTGGGGGCGGCTCAAAGCTTGCGATGATATCCTGAAACGTCTGGTGCGCGCGCGCGGCGGTCCATGTGGCGCCTGCGATTTCCCACGCCTCGAAATTGCGCCAATCGCTGAGGAAGGGCTGGTAGAAGGCGGTGGTGTAGCGGTCTTGGGTGTGCTGAATACCAAAGAAATGGCCTTGGTCGCCCACTTCGCGGATCGCCTCGATGGCGATCTCATCCGGGCCGGTCTGGGTCAGCATCGGGTCCATGTAGCGCTGAATATGCTGGAGGATTTCGCAGTCCATTATGAATTTCTCAGGGCTGGCGATCAGCCCGCCTTCGAGCCACCCAGCAGCGTGATAGATCATATGCGCCCCGGCCTGCACCCCGGACCACAGGCTATTGGAGGTCTCCCACATCGCCTGCCCATCAGGCACGTTGGCCGCGCAAACGCCGCTTGCGCGCATTGGCAGTTTGTAGAACCGCGCCAGCTGCCCGGTCATTTGCGTGGCGCGCATGTATTCGGGCGTGCCAAAGGCGGGCGCGCCGGATTTCATATCCACGTTGGAGGTGAACGTGCCAATCACGCAGCAGGCACCGGGACGCACCAACTGAGCCAGCACCACGGCGATCAGACCCTCGGCCAGCGATTGCGCCACAGCCCCCGACATGGTCACGGGCGCCATGGCCCCCGCGAGGGTGAAGGGCGTGACCACAAGGCCCTGATTGCGCCGCGCCAGACGCATCCAGCCGTCCAGCATCGGATAGTCATGCTTGAGCGGGGAGGTGGAATTGATGTTGGAATACATATGCGGGCGGGCTTCAAACTCCGCATCTGTGAGGCCACCTGCGATGCGCACCATTTCCATCACATCCTCGACCCGTTCCTTGCCGAGGCAATAGGCGTGGGTCACCTTGTCGGTCAGGGTCAGCTTGTCATAGAGCACATCCAAGTGGCGCACGCTGGCGTGAATGTCCTGAGGCTCCACCGGGTAGCCGCCAACGAAGTGGATGCAATTGAAATACTGGCTGAGCTTCAGGAGGTTCGCGCACATTTCGCGCGTGCCGGTCACCTTCTTGCCGATCTTCATGTCCCAGTAACTGGGCGGAGAGGAGACGTTGCCGAAGTTGATATGCTTGCCGCCGATGGTCAGCTTGCGCGCGGGGTTGCGCGGGGTGATCGTGAATTCTTCGGGGGCCAGCGCGATCTGCTCCATCACGAAATCGCGGCCCATGCGGACATTCTCGCCATTGATCGTGCAGCCGCCGCTGGCGCGGAAAATCTCAAGCGCCTCGGGGTTCAGGATCGTGATCCCGATCTCCTCAAGGATGCGCATGGCCCCTTCGTGAATGGCGAGGACACCCTCCTCGCCCAGAGGCTCGATAGGGCGGTCGATGTTGAGTGGCGGCGAAAAGGGCATCTGCTCGATCACAGCCGAGCCGCGGCGGTCCGCAGCGCCTGCGCGGCCGCCACCACGGCGGCGTTTTTTGGTCTCGTCGGTCATGGCGCTGTCTCTCCTTTGGGTGCTTGAGGATCAAACAATCACAGAAGGCACGCCGGTAGGTGTCCACTTTGCGACAGCATGTGTCGCTTTTGCAGTGCGCCTTGTCGGTTCAGTCGGTCGGGGCCGTCCTTCGCCGCGTCCGCAGCAAGTAGATCGCAAGGCTGCCCACCACGATTGCGCCGCCCGCCAACATCGCGGCCGTAATCGGCTCCCCAAGCGCCAGCCACACCCAAAACGGCCCAAGCACCGTTTCCAGCAGCAAAAGCAGGCTCACATTGGCCGCAGGCGTGTGGCGCGCCGCCAATGACAGCGCGAAAAACGAGAGCGGCAAGACCACCGATCCGGTCAGAAGCATGGCCCAAACTTCGCCGTCCCACATAGCGGCGGGCCCCTGCACGGCCCAACCCGCAGCGCCCGCGATCCACGCGCCCACGCCGATCAGTAAAAGGATCGGCAGATGGGTTTGCGCCCGCAGCATGGTGAAGTTGAGTGCCAACGCCGCCGCCACACCGAGCCCCGCCAACGTCCCGAACACCGTGGCCGCGCTCAAGGCCCCCGTCTCATGGCCCCCCGTCACAGCCAGCACGATGCCAACTGAAACCGCCGCAATGGTGATCCATGTGGCGCGGCCCGTCCGCTCCCCCATCAGGGCAAGGCCGAAAAGCGCCGAGAAAACCGGCACCGTGGCCACGCCCAAAAGGACAATCGCCACCGGCGCGATGGCGATGCCGATGCAAAAAAGCGCGGCGTTCACAGAATGGCACAGCGTCACCACCATCCCGGTGCGCGAGCGCAACGCCGCCAGATCGGCGCCGCGGTCAGAGCTGGTCAACGCCCAGAGCGCCACCAGAACCGAGCCCATGACAAGGCCACGCCAGCCCATCATCGCCGCACCGTCCATCCCCGACAGGCGCATCAAGAGCGCGTCCGGTGTCAGAACAACCGCGCCAAAGGTGGCCAGCCCAAGGCCGAAGGCACTGCCGCGCTTCACCTCTGTAGCCATTGAGGAATATGCCCGATATCTGGCAAAACAACATCGGCGAAAGGGTCCAGAACCTCGCGCGGTGCCACCCCCGTTAGAACCCCCACCGTGCCCATCCGCGCGGCGCGGCCCGCCATCAGATCATGGGTGCTGTCGCCCACCATGACGCAGGCCTCGGGGTCAAGACCCACGCTGCGCGCAAAGGCCAACAAAGGCGCGGGTGCGGGTTTGCCGCCAAAGCCCGAATCAAAGCCCGCGACGAAATCGAACCGCTCCAGCACGCCCGCGCTGGTCAGATGCGCGCGCGCGCCGTATTCGCTGTCATTTGTCATCACGCCCAGTTTCAGACCCCTTGCCTTCAGATCATCGAGGAAGGGCGCCAAATCCACCGCAGGGGCCAGCGGGGCGTGGGCCGCAGAGAGCATCATCTCTTCTTCTATCATGTCCACCGACACACCCGGCAAGGCCGAGGCAATGGCCTCTGCCCCCTCGCGGTTGGTGGCCGCAATAATAGGGCTGTCGGGGTGAAAGGCGCGGGTCGCCAGATCAAACTGCACCGCTTCGGCAATCCGGGTGGGCGGCACATCATGCGCATCGGCCAAGGATTGGATGAGATCGCTGGTCCAGACATTCCAGGTGGTGTGAAAATCAAAGAGCGTGCCGTCCTTGTCGAACACGATCCCCTCAATGTGCCGGGTGTTTCTCATGTCCAATGCACCTGCTCCCCGCCCGGCAATGCGCCGCGCGCTTCCCCTATGGCCGTGCCCGGGATGTTCAACGCATCGGCGCACTCAATCACCCAAGCATCGTTCATTAACAAAAACTCAAGCACCGCGCCGAGAAAGGCCGGATCGCCCGCTCCGGCGCGCACATCGGCCTCAGAGACGCCGCTTGATCCCATAAACGTCTGTAAAAGATCATCATTTCCCACAAGCCATGCCAAGGCGCGCAGACCTAGCGTCTCGGCGGATTCCTGCGACTGCCCCATCACGACCTCGTTTCTGGAAAGGTTTTGTTAACTTCTTAAAGGGATAGTTAATGCAGCGGAAAGGGCAAGTCTGAAAGGCGGGGGCCATGTCAGGGAATATCTTGATCGTTGATACGGTCGCAACCAACCGGATCGTGCTGAAGGTAAAACTTTCAGCGGCGTATTTCGATGTGGCACAAGCCCGTTCCGGTGCCGAGGCGTTGGAGGCCATCCGCAGAGACCGACCTGATATGATCGTGGCCAACGCCAAGCTGTCCGACATGGGTGCAGAGGACTTTATCACCCGCGTGCGGGCTCGGCCTGATCTGGCGGTGATCCCTATCGTGCTGATCCTGCCTGAGGAGTGCCGCGCCGGACGCGTGGCCTGCCTTCTGGCGGGGGCGGATGACGTGATCGCGCAACCCATCAACGAACGGATGCTGCTTGCACGGATGCGCGGCCTGCTGCGCCAGCACCATACGCTTCAGGATATGCGGATGAGCGCGGGGCCCGATTGCGCTTCGGGCTTTTCCGAGGCGCAGGGCGGTTTCCAGACCCCCGGCGAAATTGCGCTTCTGAGCGTGGACAAAGGCGATGCTACGAGCTTGCGTGCGCGGCTTCAAGCCACCTGTCGCGACAAGATCACCGTGATGGAAACCGCCCGCGCGCTCACCAATTCCGGTGCAGTGCGCGGGCCGGATGTGGTGGTCCTCCTCAGCATGCCCGGCGCGGATGACACTGTGACAAAGCTGATGGCAGAGCTTCGTGCTGCACCTCATATGCGCCATAGCCGTATTGTGGCCGTGGTGCAGGATGATGCGGGGCCACTGGCGGCGACCCTCTTGGATATGGGTGTTGATGACGTGATGACCGGTGCACTGCACCTGCCTGAGCTCACCTTGCGGCTGCAAAACCAGATGCGGCGCAAAAAGGCGATAGAGGGTTTGCGCAACCGTCTGCATGACGGGCTCCGAGCCGCGATGATTGATCCGCTCACGGGACTTTACAATCGTCGCTTCGCCCTGCCCTTCCTCACTGAGCTTGCGCGAGGTCAGCAGGGGCAGGGCAGGGCATTTGCCGTCATGGTAGCCGACTTGGACCATTTCAAACGCGTCAATGACGATCACGGCCACGCGGCGGGCGACAAGGTTCTGGTGCATGTGGCGGATCTCTTGCGCCGGGGCCTGCGCGAGAATGACCTCATTGCGCGGATCGGCGGGGAGGAGTTTCTCATCGTGATGCCGGATACCTCTGCGCAAACCGCGCGCGATACCGCCAGCCGGCTCTGCCGTGATGTGGCCGCCGGGACGGTGCACGTTCCGGGCGGCGCGCCTGAGCTTGGCGTGACCGTCAGCATCGGCGTCGCGATGGGGTTCAGCGACAAGCACGGCCAAACAGATGCAGAGGCGCTGATCGAGCAGGCCGACCGCGCGCTTTATGGCTCCAAGGCGTGCGGCCGCAACACCGTCACCGTTTGCGCCCGCCCCGCCGCCTGAGCCCTGCGGCCTTCAAGCAGGCGATTGCGTCGAGGGGCTGCCACCTCGCCGAATGCATCACCGGCGCACCCATGCCAGACATCGCGCGACACCCTGCCCCCTTTTCATTTCCCGCACCAAAGCAGATGGTAGCCGGTATCAAGCCCGGAGCATCACATGCAAAAAACAGCCCCCCAAGCGGACAACCCTACCACCGCCGCAGAACGCGCCCTTTGGCCCGCGCTGCGCCGTGGATTTCGCAGCAAATGCCCCAATTGTGGCTCCGGCCCCCTGCTCAAAAGCTATCTCAAGATCCGCGACACCTGCACCGTCTGCCGTCAGGATTTCAGCGGACACCGCGCAGATGACGGCCCGGCCTATCTGACCATTTTGATCGTCGGGCACCTGATGGCTCCGCTGCTGCACATCGCCTTCGTACAGTTCCGGCCCGAACCTTTGGTCCTCTTTGCGGTATTTGCGCTTGGCTGTGTCACCCTCTCCCTCTACCTTCTGCCAAGATTGAAAGGCGCTATCGTGGCCTTTCAATGGGCGCGGCAGATGCACGGATTTGGGGATGGCGACTGATCCAGCACCGACAGAAGGGATGGCCATGACACTCGACAAGACGCAGATTCGCGATGCAGCCACAGTGATCGTTTTGCGCCGCGATGCGGGTGGCGCGCGCGTTTTGATGGGGCAGCGCGGTGCGCAAGCCGCTTTCATGCCAAGCAAATTTGTCTTCCCCGGAGGCACGGTGGACGCAGGCGACGCGGAGATTTCCTTGGCCAGCCCCCTGCCCGATCTATGCGCCGCGCGCCTGACCGAGGATTGCACCAGCGACCTCAGCCATGCACTGGCCGTGGCAACAATACGCGAGCTTTGGGAGGAGACCGGCCTTATCTTGGGCCGCGCGGGGACGTGGTCTGGCGATATCCCCGAAGACTGGCGCAGCTATGCCGCAACCGGCCATGTGCCCAGCGCCAAGCCGTTGCAATTCGTCTTCCGCGCGATCACCCCGCCGGGGCGCCCGCGCCGCTTTGATGCGCGGTTCTTTTTGGTCGAAGCCGAGCATCTGATGAGCGACCTCGATGATTTCAGCGCCGCGAGCGAGGAACTGTCTCATCTGCAATGGGTGCCCTTGGCCGAGATGCGCCGCGTGGACCTGCCCTTCATCACCGAGGTGGTTCTGGCCGAGATCGCGGCGCGGGTGGATGACCCAAACCCGCCTGCTTCGGTGCCGTTTTACCGCAATGACGATGAGGCAAGCCTTTTTCTACGCCTCAAGGGCCGCAGCCCATCCGCTGTGGACTGACAACTTAGTCTGGGGGACAGAGCGGATACGGCACAGGGTCTTTCGCGCGTAGGAAATACCGCCGGAAAATGTCGCCATAGGATCGGTCGTGATCGCCGTCATTGCGCGTCATGTAACGCGCGCGGTTTTGCGCAACATATCCGGCAGCGCGTACCATGCGACTTTGGGATGCATATGGTGGACCACGTGGTAATTATTGTTGAGAAACAAAAGCGCTAGCGGACCGCGACCCTCGATCACCACGGTGCGACCGCTGGATCGGTCATGCGCGCTATTCTCCAGAAAGGTGCGGATCTTCAGCACTGAAAGCCCGAGATAGGCCGCGATGACATAGGCCCAAAGCGGCATTGGCGCAGCCCAGACCAGTACCAAACCACACAGACCGCTGGAATATGCGCGAGCCGCGCCAGTCACAATATTCGAGCCCCTGCTGGCAGCTCTCTATATTGAGCGCAATTAAAGCGTGTCGCGTTCAATTGAATCCAGTTAAACGCGATACGCTCTAGACGGCATTTCGCGACACCGAGCGCGTGCAGGCCCTGACCCGGCATTTCGACCACCTTCTGCGCGAAGCCACAGTTTCGGCCTGCGAGGTGCCAGATATGCTGCGCGATTTGGAAGCGCACCTGTCGCAGGATGGGGAAAACCGCCCGTAATGACGAAAACCTCAAAAACCGCATCCATTTGCAAAAAAACTGCGTATAAGAAGACAAAATCATATGAGGCAGATCACATGGCCCGAATACGCGCCCTGACCGCTATCACCGCAGCTTCAATCGGCCTTGCAGGTGCCGGATGGGCGCAAACCTTCCCCGAGCAATCGCGCACCGACCAAGGTTGGAACGTCCGTTTGGATTTCGGGCTTCTGGCCGCGCCAAAATACTATGGCGATGACGAGTATCAGATCAGCGCCCTGCCCGGTGTGCGGATCAGCTACAGCGATATCCTCTTTGCGTCGATCAATGAGGGAATCGGTTTCAACCTGATCCGCACGGGTGCGCTGCGCGCGGGCCCGATCCTGCGCTATGATTTTGGCCGCGATCAAGATGGTGACAGCATGTTCCGCATCTCGGGCGGCGGCACGAACGATCTGTTGGGCCTTGGCGATGTGGATGGCACAGTCGAACTTGGCGGGTTCGTCGAGTATAGCGCGAACCAGTTTGAGGCCTATCTGGAGGTGCGCAATGGGCTTGGCGGTGGACATGACGGGATGATCGGCGCGGCGCGGTTTGACTACAAAACCACGCTTACCGGCTTCGGCCCACCTGCGTTTTTCGCCGTGGGGCCGACGATCAGCTTCGCAAGCTCCGACTACAACGGCGCATTTTTCGACGTGAACGCGGCGCAATCGGCGGCCTCGGGCCTTGCTGTCTACAATGCTGGCGGCGGCATCAATTCTTATGGGCTGAGTGCGTCGCTGACGATCCCGGTCAGCCAAACCGCAGCGATCACGGCCATTGCGGGCTATGACGTGCTGTCGGGCGATGTGGGAGATTCGTCGCTGGTCCAACAACGCGGATCGCGCAGCCAAGGGCGCTTCGGCCTCTTTACTGGTTTCCAGTTTTGAGTTTGAGCTTTGACCCGCTCAATAGGGCATGGGGTGGGCCTTGTGCGTGTGATCGATCGCGCGCAGAAGGTCCTCGTCCAGCGTGACGGCCACTGAGCCGAGGGCGCGGTCCAGTTGATCCATCGTCGTGGCGCCAAAAATGGCCGAGGCCATGAAGGGCCGCGTGCGGCACCATGCAAGCGCCATATGCACCGGGTCGATTCCGTACTCTGCGGCCAGATCCAGATAGGCCTGCGTGGCGGCAAAAGCGCGCTCGGATTTGCGCCCGCCAAGATCGCCGTTGATCGCCATGCGCGAACCTTCGGGCACAGCGCCGTTTTGGTATTTGCCCGTGAGCAGCCCAGCCGCGAGGGGCGAGAAGGACAAAAGCCCCACATCCTCGTTCACGCTCAGTTCCGCCAGATCGGTGTCGTAGAGACGGCACAGAAGTGAGTATTCGTTCTGTATCGACGCCACACGCGGTCCGCCTCTGATTTTTGCGATGCGCAACCACTCGGACGTGCCCCAGGCGCTCTCGTTCGAGAGGCCAAAATGCCGGATCGTGCCGCGCGTCACCTCGGCGGACAGCGCATCAAGCGTCTCTTCCATATGGGCGCGGGTCTCCTCGCGATCTTGGGCCGACGGATCAAAGCGCCAGTTCTGGCGGAACATGTAGCTGCCCCGGTTGGGCCAGTGAAATTGGTAAAGATCAATATGATCGGTTTGCAGGCGCTTCAGCGAGCCCTCAATCGCCTCGGGGATGGACTGCGCCGTGATGGGCGCGCCGCTACGCACGTGTTTGTAACCCTTGCCAGAATGCTTTGTCGCCAGGATCACATCCTCGCGCCGCCCGGTGCGCGCAAACCATGTGCCGATGATCTCTTCGGTGCGGCCTTGGGTCTCGGCGCTCAGTGGGTTCACCGGATACATTTCGGCGACGTCTATGAAATTGATACCTGCGCTCAGCGCGCGGTCGATCTGGGCGTGGCCCTCACTTTCGGTATTCTGTGTGCCCCATGTCATGGAGCCGAGGCAAAGTTCGCTCACCATCAATCCGGTGCGGCCAAGGGGGGTCATCTGCATGGGAATGCCTTTCAGTCGAGGAGTTTGTCGGGACCCTAGAACATTTGAGCAGGCTGTCCCATCCGGTTTTGGCCCATCGCGATATCGCCTGCCTTTGCTTAAACTGGCCAATATAGCGTTTGCGCTTGATCAGGTGCCGGATAGGAAAAATGGGTATTTAGGCCAAGAAAAAGCAGCACTACGCAAACGTGATGCGGCTTGGGCCGAGCATTGCGGGCAGATCACCCCATGTTAAGTCCATCGAAACATGAGAAAGCCCTCTCGCATGCGCAGACTATTGGCACTTTTGGCCCTTATCACTTGGGGCAGCGTGGTCTTGGCAGCACCTGCGGATTACCGCTTGGATGTGGCGCGCAGCGAGGTTGCGTTCGGGTTTGACCTTCAGGGGATCGCGGCACGCGGCACGATGCCGGTCAAGGCCGCAAAGATGTCGATTGATTTGCGTGATGTCGCACGCAGCGAGGTCGAGGTGACGCTGGATGCGGCTGCGGCCACGGCGGGTGTGATTTTCGTGACGCAAACCATGAAAGGCCCGCAGGTTCTGGACGTCGGGCGCTATCCTGAGATCCTCTTTCGCTCTACCCGTATCACAGGCGATCTGAGCGGGGCCGTGGTGGAGGGGGATCTGACAATTCGGGGGATCACCCGGCCTGTGCGCCTCAACGCGGGGCTTTTTCGGCAGCGCGGTACGGATGTGAATGATCTTGACCGCCTCACCGTACAACTGACTGGCGCTATCAGCCGGGCGGCCTTTGGCGCGGGCGGTTTTGCAGGCTTTGTTGGCGACCGGATCGATCTCAACATCATGGCACGCATCGAAAAATAGCGGCGCGGGGAATAAAAACGACACATATCGGTCGAATATGCTCAAGGCGCCGGGCAGCAGCCATGCAAGTTTGGCCCTATGCGCACCGCCATATCATTTGCGGCCCTCTTCTTGTCGGTCATTTTGATGCAGCTCTCGTCGGGTGGGGTGGGTCCGCTTGATGCTCTGAGCGGGCTGGCACTTGATTTTAGCACCGAGCAGATCGGCCTTTTGGGATCGGCGCATTTTCTGGGGTTCTTTATCGGGTGTTGGTGGGCACCACGCCTCATGGGCTCAGTTGGGCACAGCCGGGCCTTTGCAGCCTTTACGGCGGCCGGCACGATCGGGCTGATGTCGCATATGCTGGTGGTTGATCCCTATGCCTGGGCAATCATGCGGATTGCCTCGGGGATTTGCGTCGCGGGGTGCTATACGGTGATCGAGGCCTGGCTTCAGGCCAAGGTCACCAACGAGACGCGTGGGCGCACAATGGGGGCCTACCGCGTGGCTGATATGGGCGCATCGCTTGTGGCGCAACTCTTGATTTCGGTGTTGGAGCCCGCCTCATACGTCTCTTACAATCTGCTGGCGCTGTTTTGCTGCGCCTCCCTTTTGCCGCTGACCCTGACGAAGGTGAGCCAACCCGAGACGCCAGCCGCCCCTCGCCTCAGGCCAAGCCTTGCGATCATTTGTTCGCCCCTTGCGGCGGCAGCCGTGGTTGTGGCCGCCATATCCAGCGCGACTTTTCGGATGGTTGGTCCGCTTTATGGCCAACAGGTGGGGTTGGCTGTGGATCAAATCGCTTATTTTCTGGCGGCCTTCGTTCTGGGCGGGGCGCTAGCGCAATATCCCATGGGATGGCTCGCGGATAAGTTCGACCGCCGCCATGTGATGATCGGGCTGTCAGTCGCGGCCATCATCTGCTGCATCATAACCGCCGCGATGCCGGGGCTTGGGGTCAACGGGGTCATGTGGTCCGCGTTTTTCTTTGGCCTTACGTCCTTCCCGATCTATTCAGTTGCCGCCGCACACGCCAACGATTTCGCCGAAAACCACGAGCGGGTCGAACTGGCAGCGGCGCTCATGTTCTTTTATGCGTTGGGGGCCATTGCAGCGCCACTTCTGGCGTCCACCCTCATTGAGGCCTACGGGCCGGGCGCGATGTTTGTGATGATCGCCGTGGGACACGCCGCCCTCATTCTCTTCGGGCTTGGCCGAATGCTGGTGCGCCCCACGACGGACAAGAAAACCCGCTATATCTGGGCGCCGCGCACCTCCTTTACCATCGGGCAGTTGACCGGCAAGATCCGCGACAAGTAAGCAGCCCCTCTGGCCCCCCCATGCGCCTTGCGCTAAACTGGGCCGAGCGCAGCATGGAAGGCCCAGCACATGGCACGTCATCTCATCACGTCGGCGATCCCTTACATCAACGGGATCAAGCATTTGGGCAATCTGGTGGGCAGCCAGCTTCCGGCCGATCTTTATGCACGCTATCTGCGCCAGCGCGGCCATGAGGTGCTGTTTCTTTGCGCCACGGACGAGCATGGAACCCCTGCCGAATTGGCCGCCGCCAAGGCGGGCAAGCCGGTGACGGAGTTTTGTGCCGAAATGCACGCCGTGCAGGCGGGCATCGCAGAGGGCTTCCGGCTCAGCTTCGATCACTTTGGCCGCTCTTCCAGCCCCCAGAACCATGCGCTGACCCAGCACTTTGCGGGCCGTCTGGCCGATCAGGGCATGATCCGGGAGGTGAGCGAGAAACAGGTCTATTCAAACGCAGATGGCCGCTTCCTGCCCGACCGCTATATCGAGGGCACCTGCCCCAATTGCGGGTATGACAAGGCGCGCGGGGATCAGTGCGAGAATTGCACCAAGCAGCTTGACCCCACCGACCTGATCAATCCGCGCAGCGCCATTTCCGGCTCCACCGATCTGGAAGTGCGCGAAACAAAGCACCTCTACCTGATGCAATCGGGGATGCGGGGGCAGCTTAATGACTGGATCGACAGCAAGGCCGATTGGCCGATCCTGACTACATCCATCGCGCGCAAATGGCTCAACGATGGTGACGGGCTTCAGGATCGCGGGATCACGCGCGATCTGGATTGGGGCATTCCTGTGCGGCGCGGCTCTGAGGATTGGCCAGGAATGGAGGGCAAGGTCTTCTATGTCTGGTTCGACGCGCCGATCGAATACATCGCCTGTGCCGGTGAATGGGTGGAGGCGGGCAAAGGCACTGATTGGGAGCGCTGGTGGCGGACCGACAAAGGCGCGGACGACGTGCGATATACGCAATTCATGGGCAAGGATAATGTGCCGTTTCATACGCTTAGCTTTCCGGCCACGATCCTCGGATCGGGCGAGCCTTGGAAGCTTGTGGATTACATCAAGTCGTTCAATTACCTCAATTATGATGGTGGACAGTTCAGCACGTCCCAAGGGCGCGGCGTGTTTATGGATCAGGCATTGGAGATTTTGGGAGCCGATTACTGGCGCTGGTGGCTCTTGAGCCATGCGCCCGAGACGTCGGACGCAGAGTTTACGTGGGAGAATTTTCAGGCTGATGTGAACAAGGATCTGGCGGATATCCTGGGCAATTTCGTGAGCCGCGTGACAAAGTTTTGCCGCTCCAAATTTGGCGAGGCCGTGCCGGCGGAGGGCAGCTTTGGCCCCGAGGAAGAGGCCCTGATCGAGACCCTCACCCCCCGCATCCGCGCCTATGAGGCGCATATGGAGGCCATGGAGGTGCGCAAATCGGCCAATGAGCTGCGCGCGATCTGGACCATCGGGAACGAGTATCTGCAATCGGTCGCGCCGTGGTCGGTCTTCAAGGAGGACCCGGACCGTGCGGCGGCCCAAATCCGCCTCGCGCTGAACCTTATCCGTGTCTACGCCGTACTCTCCAAGCCCTTCATCCCGGACGCGGCGGCGTCTATGCTCGCGTCGATGAAGACGACAGATGACAGTTGGCCCGATGACGTGCCTGCCGCGCTCACCGCCCTGCCTGCGGGGCATGTGTTCGAGGTGCCTGAGGTACTCTTTGCCAAGATCACCGATGATGAGCGCGAAGACTGGCAGGCGCGGTTTTCTGGCGTGCGCGATTGAGCGAGACGCGGAAAAGCGCGCAAAGTCACCTGCACCCCTTGTCCGGCCACGCAATCGGGGGCTTTGTGCGGGCAGATCAACCGACCAAAGGCCCGCATCATGCGCCGGATTATCCTGCCCGCTCTCTTCCTAGCCCTTGCCGCCTGCGGTGGTTCTACCCCGCCACCTAACGCCCCATCCGGTCCGGCGCTTTACCCTAACGAGACGCCCGAATTGCGGCTCTTGATCAATGAGGCGGCAGACCGGCATGACGTACCCCGGCCCCTTGTCCACAAGGTTATCCAGCGCGAAAGCGATTATCGCCCCGCCGCGCGCAATGGGCCTTACTTCGGCATGATGCAGATTCTGCCCGCCACCGCCCGTGGCATGGGGTTTCAGGGCCGCAACCACGACCTTTTGGATGCGGAGACGAACCTGAACTACGCGGTGAAATATCTGCGCGGGGCGTGGATGGTGTCGGATGGCGATATAGACGAAGCCGTGATGTGGTATGCGCGCGGCTATTACTACGAGGCGCACGATCGGTGTCTGTTGGTCGCAACCGGCCTCAGAACGCGTGAAGTGGCGCGGCATTGCCGCTGATCGAAGGGTCTTTCAACACAAAAACGGGGGCGCAGCGGCCCCCGTTCTCAAGTCATCTGATCGGTCGATATCAGCTCTCGTCTTCGAGCGCCTCAATGGCCTTTTGCAGATCGTCCTTTGAGACCTCTTTTTCGGTCACAGTGGCAAGCTCAACCACGTAGTCGATCACTTTTTCTTCAAAGATAGGCGCGCGCATCTGTTGTTGCATACGCTGATCTTTCTGAACAAATTCAAAGAACTGGCGCTCCTGACCCGGATACTGGCGGGCTTGTTCCATGATGGCTTGCGTCATCTCGGCATCCGTCACCTGCACTTCGGCGCGCTGACCAAGCTCTGCCAGAAGAAGCCCCAGGCGCACGCGGCGCGTGGCCAGCTTGATGTGCTCATCCGTCGGCTCGATCTCGGGATGATCATGGCCTTGGACCTCGGGGTTTTCATCATGCCAAAGCTGATGAGCAATCTGCCCCGCTTCAGCGTCCAACATGGAGGGTGGCAGATCGAAATCGACCATCTTGTCCAGCTGATCCAGAAGCCCACGCTTCATCACGGCGCGCGCAGCACCGGAATATTCATGCACCAGACGCTCGCGGATGTTGCCTTTGAGCGCGTTGAGATCTTCGGCACCGAATTTCGTCGCCAGCTCATCGTTGATCTCGGCGGCTTTTGGAGCCTTCACAGCTTTGATCGTGCAGGAAAAAACCGCTTCCTTGCCCGCCAGATGCTCGGCCTGATACTCATCGGGGAAATTGACGGTCACGTCCTTTTCCTCACCGGCTTTCACGCCAACAAGCTGCTCTTCAAATCCGGGGATGAAGCTGTTCGAGCCCAGCACCAGCGGATAATCTTCCGCCGCACCGCCGTCAAATGCTTCGCCATCGACCTTGCCGAGGAAATCCATCGTGATTTGATCGCCATCCTTGGCTTTGGAACCCTTCTTGCGGTCCTCAAAGTCCTGCGCGGTCTCGGCCAAATTGCCAAGCGCCTCGTCAACGGAGGCATCGTCGGGGACAACCTTCAGGCGCTCCACTTTAACCTTCTTGAGGTCCAGATCGGGGATCGTGGGCAGCGCCTCATAGGACATTTCAACTGTGACGTCGTCGCCCTCTTTCCAATCTTCATTGGTCATCTTGATCGCAGGCTCGCCCGCAGGGCGCTCGCCAGAGGCTTCAAAATGCGCGCTCATCGCGCCATCAACAGCCTCTTGCATGGCCTCGCCCATAACGCGTTGGCCAAAGTTTTTCTTCATCAGCGCCAGAGGGACTTTGCCCTTGCGAAAGCCCTTCAGTTCGACCTCGGGTTGCGCTTCTTTAAGCTTTTCCATGACCTTCGCGTCCAACTCTTGGGCGGTGAGGATCATCGTGTAGGCGCGCTTAAGGCCTTCGTTCAGCGTTTCGGTGACCTGCATTGTTCGTCCTTATCCAGTGCATTCGGGCCACGGAGGCGTCCGCGGCGGTCAAAATCAAAGATCTTCTATGGGGGCGTTGATGCGGGCGCAAGCAGAGTCTTGGGGAAAGATCATCATCCAGCAAAGCACTTGCCACGGTTGACGTGATCCGGGTTGACCTCGGCATTTGCGGTGCAAGCGCCTGCCGCTGCTTCGGTCCGCTTCGATTGGGCCGGGCGTTTTGCTTTGCAAAACGTCTCACCCGCTCTCGGCATTTGCGGTGCAAACGCCTGCCGCTGGTTGGGTGTGCTTTGCTTGGGCCGGGCGTTTTGCTTTGCAAAACGCCGTTGGTGCGGGCGGTGGGACTCGAACCCACACGGGCACAAGGCCCAACAGATTTTAAGTCTGGTATGTCTACCATTCCATCACGCCCGCAGCGGCGCGACCATAGACCGGGCGGGCGGCGTGCGAAAGAGGGTTAGAGCGCGTCTTCCTCCGCCTCAAGCACCGGCAAAAGCCGTCGCTCGGAGAGCCACGGATTCATCTCCAGCGCTGCGCGCAGGGCCAAAGCCGCTTCTGCCTTGCGGTCCAGCGCCATGAGCGTCATCGCTTGCCCCGTAAGCGCCGCGACATGCTGCGGCGTGATCTCCAGCGTGCGCACCAGATCAGGCAGCGCCGCCTCGTAATCTTGCCTCAGAAAGTTTACGAAAGCGCGCTGGTTATATCCCTCAGCGTAATCCGGGCAATAGGCCAAAAGCCCCTCGATCGCCAACATCGCCCCATCATAATCATAGGATTCGCGCCGCGACATCGCCTCATCCAAAAGCTCCTGCGCACGCAAATCAGGCGCCTTGGCCCAATAATGCCACATCTGATCCGAGATCATGCGCCCCGCGCTGAAATCCGGCGCTGCATTGGCCGCATCAATCAGGCTGTTAAGCTCGACCGTGTAATCCTGAACAGGTGCACAGGTCTCAGCAAGGGCGGGGCTGGCGACCAGCAGGGCGATGAGAGCATATTTCATACCCTGATAATGAGCCATCACGCGCGTAGGTCAAATAACATCTGCCGCCACGTTCTCTTTCACCGCCTGCATCGCCACATAGGTCGATGTGCTGGAAACATGCGGCAGGGTCGATATCTGCTCAGCCAAAACGCGACGGTAATCAGCCATATTCTGTGTGCGGACTTTCATCAGATAATCGAAATTCCCCGCGATCAGGTGCGCCTGCTCGATCTCGGGCACCCGGGCGACGGCGACGTTAAACTCCGACAGGGCCGCCTCGCGGGTGTCATGCAGGCGCACCTCGACAAAGCTCACATGATCAAGCCCCATGCGGATGGGATCAACCAGCGCGCGGTAGCCCGTGATCACCCCCGATGTCTCCAGCCGCCTGAGCCGTGCCTGCGTGGGTGATTTCGACAGGCCGATCTGGCGGGCAAGCTCCGTCACGCTGACCCGACCGTCCACAGCCAAGGCCCGCAGAATCGCTTTATCGTATCGGTCAAAGTCTGTTTGCATCTCATAGACCCTTTTATTCAGACTTTTCGCCTGCAATTTCCTGAATATCAGGAATATTGGCTTAGTAAACCGTGATAATTGAGGATCATTGCACCCCCCTTTCGCTCCAGAGGATTCCGCCCATGCCCTTCGATAGTGATCTGCGCCGCGCCATTGATCAGGCCACTTATGCCGACGAGGCCACGACCCTGCGCCGCTTGGTTGATGAGGCTGCCCTCAGCCCTGAGGATCGCGCCCGTATCACCGCGCGCGGTGCCGCTTTGGTGCGCGATATCCGCGGGCAAACCAATCCGGGGATGATGGAAGTGTTCCTCGCGGAATATGGCCTCTCGACCGATGAGGGGATTGCGCTGATGTGTCTGGCCGAGGCGCTTTTGCGCGTGCCCGATGCCGAGACGATTGACGCGCTCATTGAGGACAAGATCGCGCCGTCGGAATGGGGCAAGCACATGGGCCATTCCACCTCGCCGCTGGTCAATGCCTCTACTTGGGCGCTGATGTTGACCGGCAAGGTGCTGCAAAAAGACCGAGGCGGTCCCGTCGGCCATTTGCGCAGCGCGGTAAAGCGTCTGGGCGAGCCTGTGATCCGCACCGCCGTGGCGCGCGCCATGAAGGAAATGGGCCGTCAGTTTGTCTTGGGCGAGGACATCAATGGCGCGATGAAACGTGCCGCCGGGATGGAGGCCAAGGGCTTCACCTATTCCTATGACATGCTGGGCGAAGCCGCGCGCACCGACAAGGATGCGACCCGCTATCACCTAAGCTATTCCCGCGCGATCTCGGCCATCGCACAGGCCTGCATCCATGACGACACGCGCCAAAACCCCGGCATTTCGGTCAAGCTGTCGGCACTTCATGCGCGTTATGAGGTCGCCCAGCGCGCGCAGGTGATGGAGGTGCTCGTCCCGCGCCTGCGTTCGCTTGCGCTCTTGGCAAAATCCGCTGGAATGGGTCTCAACATCGACGCGGAGGAGGCGGACCGTCTGTCCCTATCGCTTGATGTGATCGAGGCGGTTCTGTCAGAGCCTGCACTGGCCGGGTGGAACGGCTTTGGCGTGGTTGTGCAAGCCTATGGGCAGCGCGCGGGTCATGTGATTGATTTCCTGAATGATCTGGCCACACGGCTGGACCGGCGCATCATGGTGCGGCTGGTCAAGGGCGCCTATTGGGACACCGAGATCAAGCAGGCACAGGTCGAAGGGATCGACGGCTTTCCGGTCTTCACCCATAAATCCGCCACCGATGTCAGCTATATCGCCAACGCAAAAAAGCTCTTGGGGATGACCGATCATATCTACCCGCAGTTCGCCACGCATAACGCCCATACCGTCGCCGCGATCCTCGATATGGGCGCGGATAAAGATAGCTATGAGTTCCAGCGCCTGCATGGCATGGGCGAGGCACTGCATAATATCGTGCTGAAGGCCGAAGGCACGCGCTGCCGGATCTATGCCCCCGTGGGCGCGCACCGCGACCTGCTGGCCTATCTCGTGCGGCGTTTGTTGGAAAACGGCGCGAACTCCAGCTTTGTAAATCAGATCGTGGACGCGCAGGTCGCCCCCGAGGAGGTCGCGCGCGATCCCTTTGACGTGATCGAGACAGCGCATAACGACCTGACCAAAGGCCCCGATCTTTTCCGGCCTGAGCGGGTGAACTCCAAAGGGTTTGACCTCAAGCATCAGCCCACGCTCGACGCTATTGAGGACGCGCGCGGCCCCTTCGCACTGCATCACTGGACGGCGGGGCCGATCCTCGCCGGTAAGGCCAAACCGGAAAGTGCGCACGACGTGTCCAACCCGGCAGACCCCGCAGATGTGGTCGGGCGCGCCACCCCCGCCAGCACGGCAGATATCGAGACAGCGTTTACCAAGACCGCGCCGTGGGACGCCAGCGTGGCAGAACGGGGCCGCGTGCTGACCCGTGCCGCCGATCTTTTTGAGGAAAACTACGGCGAGATTTTCGCCATTCTGGCGCGCGAGGCGGGCAAGACTCTACCCGACGCGGTGGGCGAATTGCGCGAGGCGGTGGATTTCCTGCGGTACTACGGCGCCAATGTGCCAGACGCAGGCCCGGTTGGGGTGTTCACCTGCATCAGCCCGTGGAACTTCCCCTTGGCGATCTTCTCAGGCCAGATTGCAGCGGCACTTGCCGCAGGCAACGCGGTCCTGTCGAAACCCGCCGAGCAGACCCCGCTTATCGCCCAACTGGCTGTGACGCTTTTGCATGAAGCGGGCGTGCCCAAAGCAGCACTTCAGCTTTTGCCCGGTGGCGGCGAAGTGGGCGCGGCGCTCACCTCGGACGCGCGCGTGGGTGGCGTGGCCTTCACAGGCTCCACCGCGACGGCGATGAAAATCCGCAGCGCGATGGCCACACATCTGGCCCCCGGCGCGCCCCTGATTGCCGAGACGGGCGGGCTGAACGCAATGATCGTGGACAGCACCGCCCTGCCCGAACAGGCGGTGCAGGCCATCGTGGAATCCGCGTTTCAATCGGCGGGGCAGCGCTGCTCCGCCCTGCGCTGTCTTTATGTGCAAGACGACATCGCCGAGGATTTCACCCGCATGCTCAAAGGGGCGATGGACGTGCTCGAAGTGGGTCCCTCCTGGCCCATCAGCACCGATTGCGGGCCGGTGATCGACGCTCAGGCCCGCGACGGGATCGCGGCCCATATTCAGGACGCGCGCGCCGAGGGGCGCTTGATGCACGAGTTGCTCACCCCGAACGCGGGCACGTTCATCGCGCCCACATTGATCCGCGTGAACGGCATCGAAGATTTGCAGCGCGAAATCTTCGGCCCGGTGCTCCATATGGCCACATTCGGCTCGGGTGATCTGGACCGGGTGATTGATGCGATCAACGCCACGGGATACGGGCTGACCTTCGGGTTGATGACGCGGATTGATGACCGGGTGCAACACGTGACCGAGCGTGTGGAGGCGGGCAACATCTACGTCAACCGCAACCAGATCGGTGCCATTGTAGGCAGCCAGCCCTTTGGCGGTGAAGGCCTTTCCGGCACGGGCCCCAAAGCGGGCGGGCCACATTACCTCACACGCTTCACTGCGCGCCCGGCAGACAGTGAAGGCAGCGCATGGGGCGCAGATATGAGCGCTGGTGACGCGCAAAAGGCGCTGGACCGCGTGGCCGCCGAGCCGCGGCTGCCACGGCAGGACCGTCTGATGCCCGGCCCCACGGGCGAATCGAACCGCCTGACGACGCATATGCGCGCGCCGCTTTTGTGCATGGGTCCCGGGGCCGACGCCGCAAGTGCCCAAGCCCAAGCCGTGCGCCTTCTGGGTGGGCGCGCCGTGGAAGCCGTAGGCCAGATCGACCCCGAGGCGCTGGAAACGCTCACCAATCTCTCGGGCGCGCTCTGGTGGGGGGACGCAGAGACCGCCCGCGCCTCTGCCCAAGCGCTGAGCCGCCGCACCGGCCCAATCCTGCCGCTTATCACCGGCATGCCGGACACAGGTCACGCCCTGCACGAGCGGCACGTATGCGTGGACACCACAGCGGCGGGCGGAAACGCAGCCCTTCTGGGGGGTGCTGCTTGACAAGTGCGGATATGGGGCCACCCTTGGCCCTATGTTGCCCATCCGCGATCATAATCCTTCGGGGCGTGTCCCTTATGTGACTTACGCGCTCATGGCGTTGAATATCGGTATATTCATCAGCTACTGGCCGCTTTTCTCGAATGAACGCGCGCTTTTTGAATTCTACCGAAGCTGGGCGCTCTTTCCGGTTCTGGTGACGCAGGAGGGCGCGTATGACACGCTTTTGTATTCGATGTTCCTGCATGGGGGCTGGATGCACCTTGCGGGTAACATGCTATTTTTATGGATATTCGGCGATAATATGGAGGATGAGATGGGATCTGTGCCCTATCTCGGCTTCTACCTCGCTTCAGGGATCGGTGCAGGGCTTGTCCATGTGATGGCAGGGCCAATGTCGGTGGTGCCCACCGTGGGCGCATCGGGGGCCATCGCAGGCGTGATGGGCGGCTATCTTCTGCTGTTCCCCAAGGCACGGGTCGATATCTTGATCATCTTCGTGGTGTTTTTCAAAATCCTGCCGGTGCCTGCCTGGATCATGCTGGCGCTTTGGTTCGGCTTTCAGCTTATCGGCGGCTTTGGATCAAGCGCAGACGAGGGTGGTGTAGCTTACTGGGCGCATGCGGGCGGGTTCATCGCAGGCGTTTTGCTGACGATCCCGGTGTTTTTGCGCAAAGGCGGGCGGCGGTTCTGGGCGCAGACGGATGGCCATCCTCCGCACCCGGAGGCCACCTATGAATACATGCGCTCGCGTATACCGAAAGTGAGGCGGCGATGAAGGGAACCTGTCATTGCGGCGCAGTGGAGCTTGAGGTTGAATTGCCCGGCGGATTGGCCACGGCGCGCCGTTGCGATTGCAGCTTTTGCGCCCGGCGGGGCGCGGCGGCTGTGACGGCTCCATTGGACGGGCTGCGCATTGTACGCGGCGCGGACAAACTCACGCTCTACACATGGGGGACCGGGACAGCGCAGCATTACTTCTGCTCAATCTGCGGGATTTACACCCATCATCAACGCCGCTCCAACCCCAATGAATACGGGGTGAACCTTGGGATTTTGGAAGGGATAAGCCCCCGCGATCTGGGCGAGATCGGCTGGGTCGATGGCGTGAACCACCCGTCCGACAGCTAAGCACGGCACCTAAAACCCGGTGTCAGCCCCCGCCATGTGTTCGCAACGTCTCAGGTATTGCGGATTATCTTGGAAAACTTATCAAAAATAGGCTCGTTGGCGCAAACGACCTCACCATCGGTGAGGATATGCCCGGCAGGGTTCAGCGGCTGCACGATCGCACCGGCCTCGCGCGCAATCAACAGCCCTGCGGCCATGTCCCACGCATTGAGACGCCGCTCCCAAAACCCGTCATACCGCCCCGCCGCCACATAGGCCAGATCAAGCGCTGCCGAGCCAAAACGGCGCACGCCAGCACAGGCGGGCAAAAGCCGAGCCAGATCCTGAAGCGTGTGGGGCAGATCGGTGCGCCCGCCAAAGGGCAGACCGGTCGCAAAGATACATTCGATCAGATGCCCACGCGACGACACCCGAAGGCGGCTCTCGTTCATCCAAGCACCTGAGCCTTTTTCGGCAAAGAAAAGCTCGTCCCGCGAGGCGTCATAGACCACGCCCGCCACGATCTCGCCCTTATGCTCAAGCGCTATGGAGACCGACCAATGGGCAAGCCCGTGCAGATAATTCGTCGTGCCATCCAGCGGGTCCACGATCCAGCGGCGCGTCGGGTCCTTGCCCGGCTCCTCGCCCCCCTCCTCGGCCAGCCAGCCATAGGTGGGGCGTGCATTCATCAGCTCTGATTTAATGATCTGCTCGGCGTTCACATCGGCGCGGCTCACGAAATCGCCCGCACCTTTCATCGACACCTGAAGGTTCTCCACCTCGCGGAAATCCTTGGCCAGAGCGCGCCCTGCCTTGCGGGCGGCTTTCATCATCACGTTCATATTTGCGCTGACGGCCATTGAGGGCACTCCTTTTGGTGGGCGCTCAGAGCCCTGCGAGACAGGGGGCGCGTATACGCCGGGGCCGCGCCGCGCACAAGGGGGACGGGCGACGGTCAGATGGGGCGTTCAAAGCGGCGGCAGCCCCCGTTGGAGGCGCATAGGGATCTCCCGCGCCAGCTTCAAAAGATGCGCCATATAAGGCTTGGCCGCGTCATCTTCGCGGATCGCCGCATAGAGCCGCTTTGTCAGGCCCGTTTCCGTCACTTTCAGCACCACGTAATCGTCGCTGCGCCGCAACGCCCGCACGACCCAATCGGGCAGCACGGCAATCCCCCGCCCGGCCCCCACCAGCATCAAGATCACCGCCGTCAGCTCCACTTTGCGAATGCTCCGTGGCTCTACCTTGGCGGGGGTCAAAAGCTCAGTGAACACATCAAGGCGGGAGCGGTCCACCGGATAGGTAATGAGCGTCTCACCGCGAAAATCCTCGGCCACCACATGGGTTTTGGAGGCAAGCGGATGGCTGCGCGCAACAAGGCACACCGGCTCATAATCAAAAAGCGGCTTGAAGCTGATCCCCGGCAGGTCCTCAGGATCAGAGGACACAACAAGATCCACCTCTTCCTTTTGCAGCGCAGGCAGCGCATCGAAGGCCAGACCGGGGCGGATATCCACATCCACCTCGGCCCAGGGCTTGCGAAACTCCTCCAGCACCGGAAAAAGCCACTCAAAGCAGGCATGACACTCAATCGCGATATGCATCCGCCCGCTGCTACCTTCGCGTACGCCCTCGAACTCCGCCTCCAGCGCCTCGATCTCCGGCAAAACCCGCTCGGCCACACGCAAAAGCCGGTGTCCCGCCGCCGAGAGCGTCATCGGCTTCGAGCGGCGCACAAAAAGCTCGACCCCCGCCTGATCCTCCAACCCCTTGATCTGATGACTCAGCGCAGATTGCGTGATGTGCAGCAGGTCCGCGGCCTTGGCCAGCCCGCCTGCATAATGAATGGCCCGGATCGTGCGCAGATGGCGAAACTCGATATGCATATATGAGGTGGCCTCATGTTGATCGTGAATATTATGAATTTGCTTAATCTAAGCGCAGGGTGGACAAAGGCTCAAGCCCCCTTTCAAGGATCATAGCAATGACCACCCCCGCCGTCTCCTTTGAGTTCTTTCCGCCCAAGACCCTTGAGGCGTCGTTCCGCCTCTGGGACACGGTGCAAACGCTGGCCCCCCTCGCGCCACGCTTCGTCTCCGTCACATATGGCGCGGGCGGCACCACGCGCGAACTGACCCGCGACGCGGTCGGCACGCTGAACAAGCATCTGGGCCTTCCCGTGGCCGCGCACCTCACCTGCGTCGATGCCAGCCGCGAAGAGACCCTCGCCATCGCCGCCGATTTCGCCAAACAAGGCGTGCGCGAGATTGTCGCCCTGCGCGGCGACCCGCCCAAAGGCTCAACCGGGTTCGCCCCGCATCCCGAAGGCTTCGCCAATAGCTGCGAGCTGATCTCAGCCCTTGCAGAAACCGGCAATTTCACGATCCGCGTCGGTGCCTACCCCGAGACCCACCCCGAAGCAGCCAGCAACATGGCCGATATTGACTGGCTCAAGCGCAAGATCGACGCAGGAGCTTCTGAGGCGATCACGCAATTCTTCTTCGAGGCCGACACTTTCCTGCGCTTTCGTGATCGCTGCGCGGCCGCAGGCATCACCGCACCCATCATCCCCGGCATCCTGCCAATCGAGAACTGGACCGCCGCGCGCAAATTCGCGCTGAGCTGCGGCACCCATGTGCCCGCCCTGCTCGACGACGCCTTTACCAAGGCCGCCCGCGACGGCCGCTCGGACCTGCTGGCCGTGGCCCAAGGCACCGAGCTTTGCAGCACCCTGCTGGACGAAGGCGTGGACGCGCTGCACTTCTACACGCTCAACCGCCCCGAGCTTACCCGCGACATCTGCCACGCCCTCGGCCTCACCCCCAAAGCCGCCTTGCGCCACGTCGCCTGACCCGCCAGCAAAATCTTCCCGATCATCTTCTTGCCAAAAATATCCCGGGGGAGGCGTTGAAAACCCTGATGGGTTTTCAACGTTGGGGGCTGGCCCCCGCCCCCCCCGCGATGCAAGAGCCGATGTGAGATAGGATCACAAGACCGCCCCCAGAGAGTGCACCACGTAGGTCCCCTGCCCTATGATGGCTGCTCACCTCCGGCGCGACCAAATCCAGCATCATGCACGCGCCCGCTTGAGGGCTCTTTGCGGCTATGCACGCGGCCCAATCTCTGGCGCTTTATCAACAAATCCGCAAAGATCAGGCCAAAGCCCTTGCGCAAGGGGCCGAAAAATCCGTCTCTATGTACACCACCGGCTAAAGGAGTGCCCCAAATGGACCGCGTCAGCTTTACCAAGATGAAAGACGGCACCAAGGAAGATTACGACTTCCTGACCGAGCATGAGACCGAATACACCAAAGGCACAGCCCACAGGCTGCTGACGGCAATGGTCGATCTCAACAAGGGCCTCTCGGGCTACCAGGTGACACGGCTGGGCCACAGCCTGCAATCGGCCACCCGCGCATGGCGCGACAGGGCCGATACGGATTGGGTCGTGGCGGCCCTCCTGCACGATATCGGCGATATTTATGCACCCTACAATCACGATGAATATGCGGCCTCGATCCTCAAGCCATTCGTGCGCGAGCAATGCACATGGTGCGTGCAGACCCATGGCGACTTTCAAATGGTCTACTATGCCCATCATGTCGGCGCCGACCCCGAAAAGCGCAGCAAACACAAAGGCAGCCCCTATTTTGACGATTGCGCGGCCTTTTGCGAGCGCTGGGATCAGGCGAGCTTTGATCCGGCCTATGACACCCTGCCTCTGGAATTCTTTGCGCCCATGGTGGAGGAGGTCTTCGCGCGCAAGCCCTATGACCCGGCCGTGATCCGAACTGGTGCGCGCGAGCCTTTGACGGGCACGTCCCGCAGCTAAGACCGCACGCGAAATAACGCCCCACGCACTTCCCCTCGGCCCGCGCATTGGGTAATCCCGTGCCCAAGCATGCAAGCAAGCGGAGATCGCCCGATGGGACTGGACAAGACATTCGATGCGCACGGCGCCGAGGCCCGCCTTTATGACGCTTGGGAAAAGGCCGGCTGCTTCACCGCAGGCGCCCATGCCAAGCCGGGGGCGCCCGCGTTTTCGATCATGATCCCGCCGCCCAATGTAACGGGTGTTTTGCACATGGGCCATGCGTTCAACAACACGCTTCAGGATATCCTGATCCGCTGGAAACGGATGCAGGGCTTCGACACGCTCTGGCAGCCCGGCACGGACCATGCAGGCATCGCCACACAGATGGTGGTGGAGCGGATGCTGGCTGAGACCGGACAAAAGGGCCGCGCCGAGCTGGGCCGCGAGAAGTTTCTGGAGAAAGTCTGGGAATGGAAAGAGCAATCGGGCGGCACGATTGTGGAGCAATTGAAGCGCCTTGGCGCGTCCTGTGATTGGTCGCGCACGGCGTTCACTATGGCGGGCGCTGCGGGCGACACGCGCACGGGGCATGAAAACTCAGCCAATTTCCACGATGCGGTGATCCGCGTCTTTGTGGATATGTATAACAAGGGCCTGATCTATCGCGGCAAGCGGCTGGTCAACTGGGACCCGCATTTCGAGACGGCAATCTCCGATCTGGAGGTCGAAAATATCGAGGTGGCGGGCCATATGTGGCACTTTAAATACCCCCTCGCGGGCGGGGCCACATATGAGTATGTCGAGACCGACGAGGACGGTAACGTCACCCTGCGCGAGACGCGCGATTATATCTCCATCGCCACCACAAGGCCCGAGACGATGCTGGGCGATGGCGCGGTGGCCGTACACCCGGATGATGCGCGCTATGCCTCCATCGTGGGCATGCTTTGCGAGATTCCGGTAGGCCCCAAGGAGCACCGCCGCCTGATCCCAATCATCACCGATGAGTATCCCGACCCTGATTTCGGCTCGGGCGCAGTGAAGATCACCGGGGCGCATGATTTCAACGACTACCAAGTCGCCAAACGCGGCGGCATCCCGATGTATAACCTCATGGACACGCGCGGCGCGATGCGTAGTGACGGCAAGCCCTACGCCGAGGAAGCCGCCGTGGCCCAAGCCATCGCAAATGGCGCGCAGGAGTTTGACGAGGCGATGATTGCCGCGATGAACCTTGTGCCAGAAGAATATCGCGGGCTGGACCGGTTCGAGGCACGCGCGCGCGTCGTGGCCGATATCACCGCCGAGGGGCTGGCCGTGATGGTGCCGAACCCGGAATGGGAGGCTGCTGATGACGAGGGTAAGGTGGGGTTGAACCCCACCCTACCGCTGGTCGAGAGCAAGCCGATCATGCAGCCCTTTGGGGACCGCTCGAAGGTTGTAATAGAGCCGATGCTGACCGATCAGTGGTTCGTGGATACCGATCAGATCGTGGAGCCCGCGCTGGAGGCCGTCCGCTCGGGTGAGGTGCGGATCATGCCCGAAAGCGATCGCAAAGTGTATTTCCACTGGCTTGAGAATATCGAGCCATGGTGCATTTCACGCCAGCTGTGGTGGGGGCACCAGATACCAGTTTGGTATGGGCCAACGGTTGTTCAAGAAGGCAGTGTTGGCTACCACCTAACTTACAATCCTCCAAAATATTTCTGCGCTGATTGCCAAACTAAGGCTGTAGCAATGGCCCAAGACTATTATGGTCAAGATGTGGCTGTGGAATTGAGCAAATTTGACAATCTTGCAGCCGCCGAAGGTAATCAGAAAAAAGCTAACCCAACGGCTTTCAGCGTAGGGTCAACCAATCATATGAAACTGGAAAAGGTTTCTCTGTCCCGCGACCCCGACGTTCTCGACACATGGTTCTCCTCGGGCCTCTGGCCGATCGGCACGCTGGGATGGACCGGGGACGCTGAGCAGGACGCCCAAAACCACGCGCTGCAAAAATACTTCCCGACCTCCACACTGGTCACCGGGCAGGACATCCTGTTTTTCTGGGTTGCGCGGATGATGATGATGCAGCTGGCTGTGGTGGATAAGGTGCCGTTTGATACGGTCTACCTGCACGGCCTTGTGCGCGACGCCAAGGGCAAGAAGATGTCCAAATCGACCGGCAATGTGGTCGACCCATTGGAGATCATTGACGAATACGGCGCGGATGCGCTGCGCTTTACCAATGCCGCCATGGCCTCGCTCGGCGGGGTGCTGAAGCTGGATATGCAGCGGATCGCGGGCTATCGCAATTTCGGCACGAAGCTCTGGAATGCGGCGCGCTTTGCGGAGATGAACGGGGCCGCTGGCCTGCCTTCAACGGGCATTCCCGCGCCCGAGGCGGCGCTGAACAAGTGGATCATCGGCGAGACGGCCAAGGTGCGGATGGCCGTGGACGAGGCCCTTGAGGCCTACCGTTTCAACGATGCCGCCTCAGCGCTTTATGTCTTTGTCTGGGGCAAAGTCTGCGATTGGTATGTGGAGTTTTCCAAGCCTCTCCTGCTCGATGGTGCGGAGGATGTGAAGCGCGAGACGCAAGAAACGATGTCGTGGGTGATTGATCAGTGCCTGATGCTGCTGCACCCCATGATGCCCTTCATCACCGAAGAGCTTTGGGGCACGCTGGGATCGCGCGATGCGATGCTCGCGGTCAGCGATTGGCCCGACTATGGCGCGGACCTGGTGGACGCCGATGCCGACCGGGAGATCAACTGGGTGATCGCGCTCATTGACGCCGTCCGCTCCGCGCGCGCGCAGATGCATGTGCCGGCTGGGCTGAAAATCCCGATGGTGGTGACGGATCTGGACGCGGCGGGCCGCGCCGCATGGGACCGCAACGAGGCGATGATCAAGCGGCTGACGCGGGTCGAGAGCCTTGAGCGCGTCGAGCGTTTCCCCAAAGGCTGTGCCACTGTGGCGGTGGAGGGCGGCAGCTTTGGCCTGCCTCTGGCGGATATCATTGATATTGATGAGGAAAAGGCGCGGCTGGAGAAAACGCTCGGCAAGCTTGAGAAGGAGCTCGGTGGGCTGCGCGGGCGGCTCAACAACCCCAAATTCGTGGCCTCAGCGCCGGATGAGGTCGTGGCCGAAGCCCGCGAGAACCTCGCCCTTCGCGAAGAAGAAGAGGCCAAGCTGCGCGAGGCGGTGACGCGATTGGCGGAGTTGGGTTAGACCCGCCGGGCGCGGGACGCCTCCGGCGGGAGTATTTGTGCTAAGAAGAAGGGCGAGGCGCGTATTATCGTGAGCCTCGGGGGAGCAGGCGGTTGACTGCGCGCATCCTGCCCCGCGCTTTGTCGTAGCGCAGCATCAGCACGGGCGGTGCTGGCCGCGAGGGATGCGGCGGCATGGTGACACTGCTTTTTTGAGCCGTTCACAAGTCATCGCGCAAGCGCCAAACCTGCAAGCGCTTGCGCGAGGCACAGCGCTCTGGTTAGCTCGCGCGCATGACTGGACCCCGCTATACCCCGCTGGTGCAAACCCTGCCTGCCACCGTGCCTTTTGTCGGCCCTGAGCAGCAAGAGCGCACGCGCGGTGCGACCTTTGCGGCGCGCATCGGGGCGAATGAGAATGTGTTTGGCCCCTCCCCCCGTGCAAAGGCCGCGATGGCGGCGACGGATATCTGGAAATACGGCGATCCTACAAGCCATGATTTGCGCGTGGCCTTGGCCCGGCGGATGGGTGTGGAGCCCTCAAATATCGTTGTGGGCGAAGGGATTGACGGGCTTTTGGGCTACCTCGTGCGGTTGTTGGTGGCGCCGGGGGATGGGGCGGTCACCTCGGACGGGGCGTATCCCACGTTCAACTACCATGTGGCGGGCTATGGCGGGGTGCTGCACAAGGTGGCTTACCGAGAGGATGCCGAGGATCTGCCCGCCTTGATTGCCAAGGCGCGGGAAGTAGATGCGAAGCTCATCTACTTCGCCAACCCGGACAACCCGATGGGAAGCTGGTCGAGCGGGCGTGCGATCGAGGCCGCGATCGGGGACATGCCCGAGGGGTGTTTGCTGCTGCTGGACGAGGCCTATGTGGAGTTTGCGCCCGCAGAGGCGGTGCCCGTTATCGCCGCGCAGGACCCCCGTGTGATCCGCATGCGCACCTTTTCCAAGGCCTATGGCATGGCCGGGGCGCGGGTTGGATATGCGGTTGGAGCGGCGGCGCTGATCCAGAGCTTTGACAAGATCCGCAACCATTTTGGGATGAACCGGGCGGCGCAAGCCGGGGCTCTGGCCGCTTTGGAGGATCAGCCGTGGTTGGAGCAGGTGATTGCGGATGTGGCCGCCGCGCGGGCCGAGATTGCGCGGATCGCCGCGCGTTGCGGGCTGCATGCGCTGCCGTCGGCCACGAATTTCGTGACAGTTGATTGCGGCGCGGACGGGGAATTTGCACGCCGAGTGCTCGCCGATCTGGTGGCACAGGGCCTCTTCGTGCGGATGCCGTTTGTGGCACCGCAAGACAGGTGTATCCGCGTCGGCTGTGGGACCCCGGCGGAGATGGCGCTGTTTGAGGCGGCCCTGCCCCGCGCCTTGGCCGTGGCACGCGGCGCAGCTCCCTAAATTTTTACCTGACTTTTACTTGGGCTGCGGTATCCTTGTCGTCATGCGACGCGGTAACATGTCATCTGCACCGGATTTCACCAATGCCGCCCTGATCATGGGGCTGGTCAATCTGGTGTGGGTTTTCACCGCGCTTTGGGCGCTCTTTGGCTTTTGGGCTGTCTTGGGGGCCGCCTTTATCCTCGACAAGCTGATCAGCCGCATCCCGAGGGACTAAGCCCCCGCCACTACACGCGCCGCCGCACTCAACCCGCCAGTGCCATGCGGAATATCAAGCGCGCCAAGCCCCGCCTCGACCGCGCCAAGCATCCCCAGCACCATATGAGCGTTCACATGACCCATATGCCCTATGCGGAAAAACCCGTGCCATGCGGGATCGGCCGGATCGGCCATGCCAAGGCCGATGCCCAGCGTGACGCCCGTATTGGCCTCCAACCATGCGCGCAGATCGCTCGCCTTGGGCGCGAGCAGGCCAAGAGAGGTGACCGCGTGGCTGCGATGGGCCGGGTTGGCGAGGTTGAGGCGCAATGCTCCCCCCTCGGACCACGCCTCGCACGCGGCCCATATGGCGCGGGCCAGACGCGCGTGGCGGGCCCAGACGGCCTCAATCCCTTCGGCGTGGATCATGTCGAGGGCGGCGCGCAGGCCGTAGAGGTGATGCGTGGGGGCCGTGCCGCAGAAATACTGGTAAAACACGTCCGGCGCGGCCCGGAGGGTCCAGTCCCAATAGGGGCTGACAATGCGCATCTCGCGGCGGCGCGCGGCGGCTTTTTCAGAGAAAAACACAAAGCCGAGACCGGCTGGCACCATCAGCCCCTTCTGGCTGCCCGCGACCGTCACATCGACGCCCCATGCGTCCATCTCGAACACGTCGCAGCCCAGCGAGGCGATGCAATCCACCATCAAGAGCGCCGGGTGCCCTGCGGCATCAATGGCCGCACGAATGCTCGCGATATCGCTGAGCACGGAGCTTGAAGTATCCACATGAGTGGCAAGCACCGCTTTGATTTTATGGGCTTTATCCGCGCGCAGAGCCGCCTCGACACGGGCCGCATCCACGGGGGCTGCCTTGCCGAAATCGAGCATCGAGACTTCCGCGCCCAGCCGCTCCGCCATCTCGGCCCAACCATGGCCGAACCGCCCGGTGGCAAGCGCCAGAACCCCGTCGCCGTGGCCCACGGTATTGGCAAACGCCGCCTCCCACGCGCCATGCCCGTTGGCGATATAGATCGCCACATGATGCTGCGTGCGTGCCACGCGGCGCAGATCGGGGATAAGGCCTTCGGTCAGCTCAATCAGCTCGCCCGCATAGATATTGGGCGAGGCGCGGTGCATCGCGCGCAGCACCGCATCGGGCATAACCGAAGGGCCGGGAATGGCCAGATAGGGGGTTCCGTGGGCAAGCGTCATGACGGCATCCTTGGGTGGTGAGAGGACGACATTACGCCCAAGCAGCGCGGCGTCAAGCGCCTCCCGCCTTGCCATGCCCGCGCCCCGCGCATATGTGGTGCGCTTGGCAGGGTCGGAGCGCAGAATGAGCATTTTCAAACGTTTGGTGGCATGGGAACGCGATCTGCGCCAGTCCTACAACACCGATCTGAGCACACCCGAAAACCGCCGCCGCGCCAAGATCTACAACATGTGGTTCGACCATGCGGTGCTGCGTAAATTCTGGACCAATCACTATCCTGTTGCCGAGGGCGTCTGGCGCTCCAATCAGCCGACCCATGCGCGGTTTGAGCGGCTCAAGGCCGCCGGGTTCCGCACGGTTTTGAACCTGCGCGGTGCGGGCGGGGCGGCGCATTATCTGGTGGAGGAGGAAAGCTGTGCAAAGCTTGGCCTGCGCCTTGTGAACGTGACGCTTCATGCGCGGTTTGCGGCCCCTCGCAGCGATATTGCGGCCCTGCTCAAGGCCTTCCGCGAGATTGAGCGCCCCTTCGTCATGCATTGCAAATCCGGCGCAGACCGGGCGGGGTTTGCCTCGGCGATTTACCTGATGGTGATGGAAGGCCGCAGCGTGGACGAGGCGCGGCGGATGCTGTCGCTCAAATACATGCATATCCGGCAATCAAAGACCGGCGTGCTGGGCTATATTCTTGACCTTTATGAGGCGCGCCAGGCCGAGACAGGCATCGGGTTTGAGGATTGGGTAATGACAGAATACGACAATATGGCCGTACAGACCGCGTTTGAGGAAAACTTCAAACCGCGCTTCTGAGCGCTCAGCGTCGCCCGATCCGCTCTGCCATATCCAGCATCCGCGCGGAAAACCCCCATTCATTGTCATACCAGCCAAAGACCCGGAGCAGCCCGCCCACCGAGACGGATGTTTCCCGCCCGCACAGAATGATCGATTCGCTGCGCCCGCGCAGATCGGCCGAGACGAGGGGCTTTTCGGTATAGCCGAATATGCCCCCCGGTATCGCGGCCCCCGCGACCAGCGCATTGACCTCCTCCACTGTGACACGGCGACCAAGCTGCACGGTGAGGTCGATGCACGATACGCTCGCCGTGGGCACGCGCACCGCGCGCGCCTCGATCCGGCCCTTGAGACGCGGCAGCACAAGGCCCGTCTGGTGCCGCGCGCTGGTGGTGGTGGGTACCATCGAGAGGGCAGCGGCCCGGCTGCGCTCAAGATTGCCGCGGGGTTTGTCCACCGTGGGTTGCGAGCCTGTGTAGCAATGGATGGTCGTCATCTGCCCCGAAACCACGCCGTAGGCATCATCCAAAAGCCGCGCCAAAGGGGCCAGAGCATTCGTGGTGCAAGACGCGTTGGAGATGATCCGTTGATCGCGCAGATCATCTTCATTGGCCCCCAGAACGACCGTCACATCCGCCTCTGCCGCCGGGCCGGAAACCAGCACGGCCCCTGCTCCCGCCTCACGCCCGCGCTCGGCCATTGCCCGCACTCCGGCCATGCCCGTGCATTCGAGGACCAGATCCACCCCGCTCAGATCCAGTGCACGCAGGTCTGCCTCAGCGTGAAACGGAATGCGCCGCCCGCCCGCGATGAGCATATCCGGCGCGGTCTCCACCTTGCCCCGCCACGGACCATAGATACTGTCATATTCAAAGAGATAGGCACAGGTCTCCAGCGGCTCGATATCGTTGATCAGAACAAGCTCGACCCCCTCGCGCCCCTCCAGCAAAATGCGCAGGATCGCCCGGCCAATCCGGCCAAACCCATTGATGGCGATGCGAACAGGGGGATGGGACATGGCGCGACCTCCTTGGGTGTCATCGCATATGGCTAGCCCAGCGCCCCGGCCAAAGGCCAGCGTTCAATTGTGAGGGTCACAATGAAATTTCCGGCTTTTGCGGGGATGGGGCAGTCTTTCCCGCGCCCCGGCGATGCCTCCGGCGGGAGTATTTAGGCTAAGAAGAAAGCACGGATTCGATCAGGCAGGCGGCGCGAAATCCACCTCATTGACGAGGCTGGGGATGCGCGCCTCGGTCCGGGCAATGAGATCCAGATCAATCATGGCCATGACGCATCCGGGACCCGCCCCGCCATCGCCGAGCACCGTGCCCCATGGATCGACGATGAGTGAGTGGCCGTAGGCCTCACCACCGCCCGGAATAGGGCCGGTCAGCCCGGCGGAGATAATGAAGCGTGTCGTCTCGATCGCGCGGGCACGGGTGAGAACATGCCAGTGGGCCGCACCTGTTTTGGCGGTGAACGCAGCGGGGCAGCAGAGGATCTCGGCGCCGCTTTGGGCAAGGCGGCGAAAGAGGTGCGGGAAGCGCAGGTCATAACAGATCGTATGGCCGATTTTTGCGTGCCCTGTATCGTGGATTGTGGCGCAGGCGCCGGGGCTGACGGTGTCACTTTCGCGGTAGATCTCATCCTCCGAAAGCTGAATGTCGAACAGATGGATCTTGTCGTAATGGCCGGTGATTTCGCCATCGGGCGAGAGCATATAGCCCCGGTTTGCGATACGGCCATCCGGGCCATCCACCGCGATGGAGCCGAGATTTAGCCAGACCTTATGCTCTGCCGCAAAGGCCTTTGCGTTGTTTAAAAACGGATGTGTGGCCTCGGGCGCGCAGGGCGGGTCCACTGCGGCACCTTTGGTGCGCAGCCCGCCGCAATATTCTGGCAAGAAGAGCATTTGAGCGCCGCTCCGCACGGCGTCCTCCGACAGCGGGCGCGCCTCCTCCCATGCAGCCTCAAAGCTGGGCATCGGGCGGGTTTGCAGGGCAGCGACGGGCAGCGTGCGGGTCATGTGGCAGCTCCTTCTTTTGCACCCTGAGCCTAGCGCAGAGGGGCGGCGCACAAAAGGGCTCAGCGATATGCAGAGGGCGGTTGGCCAAATTGCGCCGCGTAGAGCCTCGAGAAATGAGCCGAATTGGCAAAGCCCGTGGCCAGCGCGATCTGGGTGAGCGGCAGGGGCGAATTGCGCAAGAGCGATTGCGCACGCTCCAGCCTCAGGCCGCGATAATAGCGCATCACGGGTGTCCCAAGCTGCTGATTGAAAAGCCGGGCAAGCTGTCGCGGGGACACACCCGCAATCACTGCGAGTTGTGGCAGGGTGAGCGGGTCGGATATATGGCTCTCCATTGCCTCAACCGCGTCCAGAACAGCGGCGTTATGCGCCCCGATCCGCTCCACAAGGCCCGCGCGCTGCGGACCTATTGGGGGGCGAATGTTGGTATGCATGAACCAGTCTGCGACCTTGCGAGCAAACTCCGTCCCATGATCACGCGCGATCAGAGCGTGCATCATGTCAAGCGGCGCGGTGCCCCCGGCGCAGGTCATCCGGTCGCGGTCGATCACGTAAAGCGAGCGTTCGATTTTCAACTCCGGCGAAAGCTCCGCCAATGCGGGCAGGTATTCCCAATGCACCGTCATCCGCCGGTCCTGCATCAGCCCTGCACGCGCGAGGATCACCGGCCCGCCGGACACGCCGCCCATCTGCACACCTGCGCGGGCCATCCGCACCAGCCATGTGCGCAGACGTCCCTCCAAGGGGGCGGTCATGTCGCCGCCGGCCACAACGAAAAGCGCATCCAACCGCAGAGCATCGCCAACCCGCACATCTGACCGCACCTCAGCCGCGCCCGAGCTTGGCACCGCAGCACCGTCTACGCTTATGTTGATCACCTCATAGAGCGGCGCACCCGCGAGAAGATTAGCAGCGCGCAAGGGCTCCGCCGTCGAGGCATAGGACATCACCGCAAAATCGCTGAGCGGCAGGATGCCGATCCTTTGGGGCATATAGGGCTTAAGGGGCTTGATGTCCATTTCAGACACCTATGTGACTTTTTTAGAAAAGTCTATCTGCGCGACTCCCGCCACAGTAGGCGCATCGTTACAAGGGAATACTCCATGCGCTACTCTGCCCTTCGCATCCTCAAAGAAGGCCTGACCGGCAACAAAGGCTGGAAACCCGTGTGGCGCGAACCAGAGCCAAAGCCCGAATATGATGTGATCATCATCGGGGGTGGCGGGCATGGTCTGGCCACGGCCTATTACCTCGCCAAGGAGCATGGGATCACTAATGTGGCCGTGCTGGAAAAAGGCTGGATCGGCGGCGGCAATGTGGGTCGCAATACCACCATTATTCGCTCCAACTACCTACTGCCTGGAAATGAGCCGTTTTATGAGCTGTCGCTGAAGCTCTGGGAAGGATTGGAGCAGGATTTCAACTACAACGCCATGATTTCGCAACGTTCCATCCTCAATCTTGTGCATACTGACGCCCAGCGCGATGCCTTCGTGCGGCGCGGCAATGCGATGTTTCTGGCCGGGGCCGATGCCGAATACGCAGATGCCAAGCAACTGCGCGAGGAGCTGCCGTTCCTCGATTATGACAACGCGCGCTTTCCCATCAAAGGGGGCCTTTTTCAGCGGCGCGGCGGCACCGTGCGCCATGATGCGGTGGCTTGGGGCTTTGCCCGCGGGGCCGACAACCGGGGCGTGGACATCATCCAGAATTGCGAGGTCACGGGCTTCGACATCCAAGACGGCGTCTGCCAGGGCGTTGAGACCACGCGCGGCGCCATTCGCGCGCGCAAAGTCGCGATGTGCGTCGCTGGCTCCTCCGGTAGGGTCGCCGCACAGGCGGGCATGCGCCTGCCTATCGAAAGCCACGTGCTTCAGGCCTTCGTCACCGAAGGGCTCAAACCCGTCATCCCAGGCGTCATCACCTTCGGCGCAGGCCATTTTTATGTCAGTCAGTCCGACAAGGGCGGGCTGGTTTTTGGTGGCGATATCGACGGCTATAATTCTTACGCCCAGCGCGGCAACCTGCCTGTGGTCGAGGACGTGGCGGAGGGCGGCATGGCCATCATGCCGATGATCGGGCGCGCGCGGCTGCTGCGCTCATGGGGTGGCATCATGGATATGTCGATGGACGGATCGCCCTTCATCGACCGCACCCATATCGGCGGCCTCTATTTCAACGGCGGCTGGTGCTATGGCGGCTTCAAGGCGACGCCCGGCTCGGGCTGGTGCTACGCGCATCTGCTGGCCACAGGCGCCCCCCACCCCGTCGCCACCGAGATGCGGCTGGACAGGTTCCGCCGCGGCCACATGATCGACGAAAAAGGGCAGGGCAATCAGCCCAACCTGCATTGAGGTCTCTTATGCTTCTTCTTAGCAAAAATACTCACATCCAGACGCGCACTCACAAACGCGCCGCCCGCGTGGAGACATCTCTATGATCATCAACCACCCCCTTCTTGGCCCGCGCGACGCGGCGGAGTTCATCTATTTGGGCGACGCCACTCTGATCGACCGGCCCGACCCCACCGCCGAGGATGCGGCCGAAGCATTCCATGAGTATGGCTATATCCGCGACAATGTCGCCGGGAAGATGCAGGAGCTTTGGTATCACGAGCAAGGGGATCGGTCGTGGCTGGTGGTGACGCGCGACACGCTGACCCATGAGATTACAGATGTTGAAATGGCCCGCGACGTGGCCCGCAGCCGGGGGCGCGGCGCATGAGCAGATCGCAAGTCAATCGCATCTCGGGCGGGATGATCGACACGACCCGCACGCTGAAATTCACCTTCAACGGCACGTCGATGCAGGGGCATCCCGGCGACACACTGGCCTCAGCCCTTCTGGCGAATGGTCAAGTCCTCGTGGGGCGCTCGTTCAAATACCACCGCCCGCGCGGCATCTTCACCGCCGGACCGGAGGAGCCGAACGCCCTCGTGCAATTGCGCAGCGGCGCATTTCAGGAACCCAACACCCGCGCCACCGTGGCCGAGCTTTTTGATGGGTTGACCGCGACCAGCCAGAACCATCGCGGCTCGCTTGAATATGATTTCATGGCGGCGACGGACTTGCTCTCGCCCTTCCTCAGCGCGGGCTTTTATTACAAGACATTCATGTGGCCCAAAGCCTTCTGGGAAAAGCTTTACGAGCCGATCATCCGCGCCTCTGCGGGCCTCGGGCGGCTGTCGATGAAAGAAGACCCCGACACCTACGACAAGGGCTACCAGCACTGCGATCTTCTGGTCATCGGCGCGGGCCCCTCGGGTCTGAGTGCCGCATTGGCCGCCGGGCGTGCAGGCGCGCGGGTGATCCTCGCGGATGAGGATTTCGCCCCCGGCGGGCGGCTCAACGCCGAAACGCTTGAAGTAGACGGCATGACAGGGCGCGACTGGGCCGCTCAGGCGATTGCCGAGCTTGCGTCGATGGACAATGTCCGCCTGATGACGCGCACCACTATTTATGGTGCTTATGACCACGGCACATATGGCGCGCTGGAGCGCTGCACCGATCACTTGGCCAATGCGAATGGCAAGCCGCGCCAGATCCTCTGGCGCATCTATTCCAAACGCGCCGTTCTGGCCGCAGGGGCGACTGAGCGGCCCATCGCGTTCGGCAATAACGACCGACCGGGTGTGATGCTGGCCGGGGCCGTGCGCGCTTACGCCAACCGCTATGGCACCGCACCGGGGCAAAGCGTGGCGGTGCTGACAAATAACGACGATGGGTGGCGTACCGCCGCCGATCTCATGGCCAAGGGCGTGAACGTGCCTGCCCTCATCGACACGCGCGACGGTGCGGCGCCGATGGATATTCCCGGCCTCAAAGTCATCACCGGCAAAGGCATCGCGGATACTGTGGGACGTAAGGGACTCAAATCCATTCTGCTCACCGATGGCCGCACCATTCCGTGCGACGCGCTGGCCGTGTCCGGTGGATGGAACCCCAATGTGCACCTCACCTGTCACCAGCGGGGCCGCCCCGATTGGCGCGAGGATCTCAATGCGTTTGTGCCCGGCGCGAACCTGCCTGCGGGCATGGCCGTCGCGGGGGCCGCAAACGGCGCGCTCACGCTGGGCGCCGCACTGGCCGAGGGCCAGAGCGTAGCCCACGCTCAGCTGAGCGCACTCGGGATCAAACCCTCCAAAGCAAAGGCCGCCACCGCCGAGGATGAGCCGCACGAGGGAGCACCCGTCTGGCATATCCCAAGTGGCAAGAAACGCGCCTGGCTCGATCTGCAAAACGATGTGACCGTGAAGGACATCAAGCAATCCTATGCCGAGGGCTTCCGCTCGGTCGAGCATATGAAGCGTTATACCACCCTCGGCATGGCCACAGATCAGGGCAAGACGGCCAATATCCCCGCCCTTGCGATCATGGCCGAATGCACCGGAAAATCCATCCCCGAGACTGGCACAACCATCTTCCGTCCACCCTACACGCCCGTGCCCATCGGCGCATTGGGCGGCCGCGCGCGGGGCAAGGCGTTCCGCCCCACGCGCCTCACGCCCAGCCATGACTGGGCCGTGGCAAATGGCGCGACGTTTGTAGAAGTCGGCAACTGGCTGCGCGCGCAATGGTTTGCGCGCGCCGGTGAGGCGGGCTGGCGAGACAGCGTCGACCGCGAGGTTCTGGCCACGCGTAGCAGTGTCGGCATCTGCGACGTGACCACGCTCGGCAAGATCGACGTGCAGGGTCGCGATGCGGCGGCATTCCTCAACGTGGTCTATGCCAACGGCTTTGCCAAACTGGCCGTGGGCAAAGTCCGCTATGGCATCATGCTGCGCGAGGATGGCATCTGCTATGATGACGGGACCACCGCGCGGATGGGCGAGCATCATTATGTGATGACCACCACCACCGCCAATGCGGTTTTGGTGTTCCGCCGGTTGGAATTCGTGCGCCAATGTCTCTTCCCGGACATGGATGTGCACCTTATCTCCACCACCGACGCATGGGCGCAATTCGCCGTAGCAGGGCCCAACGCGCGCAAGCTGCTGCAAAAAGTGGTGGACGACAAACACGACCTCAGCAACGAGGGCTTTCCGTTCATGGCCTGCGGAGAGGTCAGCGTGTGCGGCGGCACCCCTGCGCGGCTCTTCCGGATCTCGTTCTCAGGCGAGCTTGCCTATGAGGTGGCTGTCCCCGCACGCTATGGCAACGATATGATGCGGGTGTTGATGCAAGCGGGCGCCGAGTTTGGCGCGACGCCCTACGGCACAGAGGCGCTCGGCGTGATGCGGATTGAGAAGGGCCACGCGGCGGGCAATGAGCTTGATGGGCGCACCACGGCGCATAATCTTGGCATGGGCCGCATGGTCAGCAAGGCCAAAGATTGCATCGGCAACACCCTGTCGCAGCGCCCTGACATGAACCGCGAAGACGATGTAAAGCTTGTGGGCTTTCGCCCTGTTGATCGCGCCAAGCCCTTGATTGCGGGCGCACATCTGCTCAACACCGGGGCCGAGGCGGTGATGGAGAACGATCAGGGCTGGCTCACCTCTGTCGCCTATTCGCCCAGCCTGGGGTATTCCATCGCCCTTGGCTTCATCAAATCGGGCGACACGCGGATGGGCGAGATCGTCCGCGCGGTCAGTCCCCTGCACAAGACCGAGATGGAGGTCGAGATCGTATCGGCCCATTTCATCGACCCCGAAGGAGAGCGTTTGCGTGCCTGATTTCACCCTCACCGCCGCCCCGCCGCTGGCCGGAACGCATCACAGCATCGACGGCGCGACCCTCACTGCCCCCGAGGGGCTGGCCATCGTCTCGCTCGCCCTGCCTCTGGGTGCCGAAGACAAGGCCGAGAAAGCGATCAAGACCGCGTTTGGCGCTCTGCCAGATATCGGCAAAGCCGCCGAGGCCAAGGGCCATCATCTGCTGCGGATGGGCGTTGATCAGGCCTTCGTGATTTTTGACTGTGCCACACCCGAAGCGGAGCCAAAAATCGCGGCCAAGCTCAAAGGGGCCGCCTACACGACCGATCAGACCGATGCATGGTGCATCTTGCAGCTCAGCGGGCCACGCGCCCGCGATGTTCTGGAGCGGATCTGCATGGTCGATCTGCACCCGGACACCTTCCCCGTGGGCGCTCTTGCCCGCACGATCATGGAGCATATGGGCTCCATTGTGGTGCGTAGCGAAGCGGACACCTATCTGCTTTTGTCGGCCAGTTCTTCGGCCAAAAGCTTCGCCCATGCGGTGGAGCTTTCGATGGACAATATCAGCTAGGCTTGCCCGCACGCAGCCCCCATGTCACGCTCCGCGCAAAAGGATGCTCGCATGGCCCTGTTTACTGACGACGCCCGCCCCGGCACGCCCTATTGGTGGGAAGGGCTTGATCTTGCCACGCCCGATGATCCGCTGCCCGCACAGGTCGATCTTCTGATCATCGGCGCGGGCTACACGGGCCTTTCGGGTGCGATCGCTGCGGCCGAGCGCGGCGCCTCTGTGGCGGTCGTGGATGCAGGCGATCCGGGCAAAGGCGCTTCCACCCGCAACGGCGGCATGTTCGGCGCGCATCCACGGCTCAGCTGGGACAAGCTGCGCACCGCGTTTGGTGCGGACGTGGCCGACGCGCTTTTTGCGGAGGCAGAGCCCGCACGCCACATGGTTGAAGACCTGATTGAGCGGCTCGGCATTGACTGCGATTTTCAGCGCACGGGCCGCATCCAGCTTGCATGGACCCAGAGCCATTTCGACGCGCAACGCAGCCTCGCGAATGAGGTATCTGAGAAAACCCCCGTGCAGTTAAGGCTGGTGGAGCGCGACGGCCTCGCCCAGGAGATCACGACGGAGCGCTATTTTGGCGGGCTTCTTTTTGAAGATCACGCCGCAATCCAGCCCGCGAAATTCCACCAAGGTCTGTTGCAGGCCGCGAAAAAGGCAGGGGCCAGCATCACAGGTCATGCGGAGGTCACCGCGCTGGAGCGTTCCGGCACAGGCTTCACCGCACACACGCCCAAGGGCATCATCCGGGCGGGGAAGGTGCTCCTCGCCACCGGCGGCTACACGCAAAAACCCTTTGCATGGGCCGCACGCCGGGTCTTTGCCCTGCCGAGCTATATCATCGCGACCGAGCCTCTGGCGGCCAACCTTCTGGGCCACCTCGCCCCCGGCAGGCGGATGATGGTCGAGACCCGCGCGCGGCACAGCTATTTCCGCCTGTCGCCCGATGGCACACGCATCCTTTTTGGCGGGCGCGCCGCGATGATCAATGTCGATATCCACGCCGCCGCCGCGCGCCAAATGGAGACGATGTGCGAGGTCTGGCCCGAGCTTGCGGGCACAAAGCTCAGCCACGCATGGTCAGGCAACACCGGCTATAGCTTTACCCATATGCCCCATGTGGGCGCGGATCAGGGCCTGCATTACGCGCTAGGATATTCCGGCTCGGGCACCGTGATGGCACCCTATCTTGGGGCCAAGGCCGCACTTCAGGCTCTGGGCGATCCGGAGGGCGCGACGGCCTATTCCATGACACCGCTGAGGCGCCACTGGATGCACCCCGGCACCCGCCCGCATTTCTTGCAAGCGGCAAACCTTTGGTACCGCCATGTGGTCGATGGCTGGGAAAACCGGAAATCGCGGTGATGGAGAAGGTCTGGAGCGGGCGGCGGGAATCGAACCCGCATCATCAGCTTGGAAGGCTGAGGTCTTACCATTACACAACGCCCGCTGGGCAGTTTCCAATTATGTCATCGCCTCAGGCACGTCAAGACCGCGCTCAATACCGCGCGCGCAGTCGTTCAGGGTCCGCCCCGCAAAGATAGCGCATCAAAAGCAACAGGTTACGGCCCCCGCGGCGCATCCATCCGTCCTGTATGTAGCGTGCAGCACTGGTGCGCACCCTGAGGGGCATCGCCTCCAACCTAGCCCCCAGCGCGCGCGCCATGGCCACATCCTCCATCAGCGGGGCATCAACGTAACCGCCCACCGCATTATACTCCGCGCGCGAGATCAAAAGCCCCTGATCGCCATAAGGCAGCCCGAACACCCGGCTGCGCAGATTGGCCCATCCCGCCACCACCTTGGGCGCGAGCCCCTCCGCATCAAACCCCAGGAGAAAATACCCAGGCCGCCCGCGCGATATTTGACGCTCCACAACGCCGCTCCACCCCTCGGGCAGGACCGTATCGGCGTGTAGAACGAGGACCCACGCACCCGCAGACGCGTCCACGCCCCGGCGCAACTGCCCCCCGCGCGAGGGCGCACCAGAGGTCCAAATCGCACCGACCTCCTCAGCCATGGCGCGGGTCGCATCCCCCGACCCGCCGTCCGAGATGATCAGCTCCCGCACCAACCCCGCCTCAAGCCCTTCCATCAACGCGCCAAGGGTCCGGGGCAGCGCCGCCGCCGCGTCGAGCGTGGGAATAACGACTGAGAGTTCCGCGCGCATGATCTACCCCTGTTACCGCCCTGCCAAACCCCTATATTACCCTCAGCACCAGCAATCCAGAAGGTCCCCATGCGCAGCCTGCACCACATCACCGGATCCGACGCGACAAGCTTCCTTCAGGGGCTGATCACCAATGATATAGCCGGGCTCGATACGGGCCTTGTCTATACCGCCATGCTGACACCGCAGGGGAAATATCTGGCCGATTTCTTCCTCGCCCGGCATGGTGATGCGCTTCTTCTCGATGTGGATGCGGATCTCGCCCACACATTGATCCCGCGCCTCAACATGTACCGGCTGCGCGCCGATGTGCAGATCACTGAAAGCCCCCTGTCGCTCATGCGTGGCACCGGGCCGGCCCCGGACGGCGCGCTTGTGGATCCGCGCCATGCGGATATGGGCTGGCGGCTTTATGGTCCGGAGGCGGGCGATGACGGCACCGATTGGGACGCGATCCGCGTCGCACACTGCATCCCCGAAAGCGGTGTGGAGCTTGGGCCAGACACGTTCATCCTTGAGGCTGCGTTCGAGCGGCTGCACGGCGTGGATTTCCGCAAAGGCTGTTATGTGGGGCAAGAGGTGACCGCGCGGATGAAGCACAAGACCGAGCTGCGCAAAGGCCTCACCACGGTCGAGATCACCGGCACGGCCCCGGCGGGCACTGAGATCACCGCGAATGGCAAGGTGGCAGGCACGCTGCACACCCAATCCGGTGATCGCGCCATCGCATATCTGCGCTTTGACCGCGCCACTGGTCCGATGCAGGCCGGGGACGCGCAGGTGACGTGGACGCCGCCCGGCTGACACGAAAAAGGGGCCGCCGAGGCCGCCCCTTACACTACGTCCGAACCGCTCGGATCACGCGCGCTCGGAATATTCCATCGTCTCGGTGTTCACGATGATTGCCTCATCCTGCCCCACGAAGGGCGGCACCATCACCTTGATCCCGTTATCGAGGATTGCTGGCTTGAAGCTGTTGGCCGCCGTCTGCCCCTTCACCACTGGCTCTGTCTCCACCACGGTGCAGGTGACCTTCTGCGGCAAGGTCGCGTTCAGCGCCTCGGCCTCATGAAACTCGATCGCGATCGTCATCCCGTCTTGCAAAAACGGCCGCCGGTCACCCAGAATCTCGGCGGGAAGCTCGATCTGCTCGTAAGTTTCCGCATCCATGAACACCAACATGCCGTCAGTTTCATATAAAAACTGCTGATCTTTTTGTTCAAGTCGCACCCGCTCCACCTTATCGGCACTGCGAAAACGTTCGTTCAATTTTGATCCATTGCGCAGATTGCGCATCTCGACTTGGGCAAAGGCGCCGCCCTTACCGGGTTTCACGTGATCGACTTTCACAGCCGACCACAAACCTCCGTTATGTTCCAACACGTTACCGGGCCGGATTTCGTTACCGTTGATTTTGGGCATTGTGGCAAAACCTTGACAAAAGGTTGAAATAAACAGTGACAACCCTATATATTGTGATGCGCTGGGGAGCAAGATGACCAAATATCGTATCGGACATCACGGAGCTATGCACAAAGCGCATGAGAGATATGCTTATCTGCTCTATCCGAATCGAAGGAAACCGGGCATACCAAGCTCCAAGCCGAAAACACAAGAGCAATAAACAAGGACGAGTCATGAAGGATTTCGTTGACGGTGCCGCCTTCAATAACGAGCAAGGCAATCGCGCACGCAAACTTTTCGCAGCTGTCGTACTGGCTGCACTGGACGATGCCATTTCCGACGATAAGAAATATGGCAACGGCCCCGACCAGATCGCCCGCTGGGCGCGCTCGCGGGATGGACGCGAAGTGCTGTCTTGTGCCGGGATCGACCCCAATGAGCGCGTTGTGACCGGCCTTATGGATTTCGTATCCAAAGGCGTGCGTACTTCTGTCGCTTTGTCGCGCGAAGAAAGTGAGCGCCGCAGTGCCGCCGCTGCGCAGGCCGAAGCCGCCTGACATTGCGCAAAAGATCAAGCGAAGGCCCTGCCTGAACGGCGGGGCCTTTCGCGTTTGAGGCCAGTCCGCACGCAAGTGGGCCGCGTCATGACTTCCCTCACGCCAAGACAATGCGTATCACCCTTCACATCAAGCAGCAGAGGGCGCGCAGTGACACGAGCAATCATGATACAGGGTGCAGGCTCGAATGTCGGGAAATCCATGCTTGTGGCGGGTCTGGCACGGGCCTGCACCCTCCGGGGCCTGAGCGTCGCGCCCTTTAAGCCACAAAACATGTCCAACAACGCAGCCGTCACGCAAGATGGCGGCGAGATTGGCCGCGCCCAAGCGCTTCAGGCCCGCGCGTCAGGGCGCGCAGCGCACACGGATATGAACCCTGTCCTGCTCAAACCCGAGAGCGAAACAGGCGCGCAAGTGATCGTACAGGGCCAACGCTTTGCCACCCTGCGCGCGCGCGACTATGCCAAAGCCAAACCACAGCTCTTGAGCGCCGTTCTGGAGAGTTTCCGCAGGCTCAGCACCACGGCCGACCTGATCATCGTCGAAGGTGCGGGCAGCCCCGCCGAGATCAATCTGCGCGCGGGCGACATCGCCAATATGGGCTTTGCCGAGGCCGCAGGCGTGCCCGTGGTTCTGGTCGGCGATATCGACCGGGGTGGCGTGATCGCACAGATCGTGGGCACGCAGGCGGTGCTGCCTCACTCGGATGCGGCGCTGATCCGGGCCTTTGCGATCAACAAGTTTCGCGGCGATCCCTCTCTTTTTGATGACGGGCTCCGTGCGATTGCCGAGCGGACGGGCTGGCCCTCCTTGGGGGTGGTCCCATGGTTTGCCGATGCGTGGCGCCTTCCGGCGGAGGATGTGATGGACATCGCCTCCAAGCACGGCGGCGCGTGCAAAGTGGCGGTGCCGCGCCTTGGGCGGATCGCAAATTTCGATGATCTGGACCCATTGAGTGCTGAACCGGGGGTGAGCGTCGAAATTATCGCGCCGGGGCAGCCTCTGCCAGGGGATGCAAATCTCGTGCTCATTCCAGGCAGCAAATCCACCATCGCGGACCTTGCCGCCTTCCGCGCCAACGGCTGGGACATTGACCTTGCAGCACATCTGCGGCGCGGTGGGCATGTTTTGGGCATTTGCGGCGGATACCAGATGCTTGGCCGCGAGATTGCAGACCCCGAGGGCATCGAGGGCGCGCCGGGCAGTGTTCCGGGCCTCGGGCTTTTGGATGTGACCACGGTGATGCGCCCCGAAAAACGGCTGGCGCTCACCTCGGCGCGGCATGTGGCCAGCGGTGCGGCTGTTGAGGGGTATGAGATACATTTGGGCGAGACGCATGGCCCAGATTGCGCGCGCGCATGGCTTGAGGTGGACGGACGGCCCGAAGGGGCCGCGTCCGGGGATGGGCGCGTGCGCGGTTGCTATCTGCACGGGCTTTTTGCGTCAGATGCGTTTCGCGCGGCCTATCTGGCGGATCTGGGCACCGTGTCGGAAATGCGGTTTGACGACAGTGTTGAGAATACGCTGGACGCACTTGCCGCGCATCTGGAAACGCATATGGATGTGGATCAACTCTTGGCGCTGGCAAGCGAGGTTTGAGGCACCCGTATACTTGACGAACCCGCCTAGTCGAGATCCTGACTGGCCAAGGCCCGTGCAATTTCGCGGCGCACAAGCTTGCGCACATTCCGCGTGATCCGCTCGCCCAGCGCGCCTTGCAACTCCTGCCGGACGATATCGGCAACCAGATCACGCAGAGCATCCTCGTCCAGAACATCCTCCGTGTCGCCAAGAAGGGCCGCATCAGAGGGGGAGTCGTCTTCTTCGGCGCGCGGGTCTTCTGCAACAAAGTTTTCCGGTATGTCGTCTACGGGTGCGGACGGAGTCACTTGGCGTCGTTTTGGCGCAGGCTCAGAGGGCTTGGCCGCCTCAGCTTCTGCTGCATCCGCGTCAGCCTGATAATCTTCCCATGGTACGGAGGCACCGGGTCCGCCGGAATAGGCCTCATCTGTGGTGCCATCCGGCTCCCACTGATCATCGCGGGACGCGACAACCTGCTCAAACTCGGCCACCCGAGCCTTCAAAGCATCGCTGCGCTCGGGCAGATCAGCGACAGCACCCTCCGCCGCGTTTTCCACATCCCAATGGCCCTCCATCTCGGAACGGTCAGGCACGCTGTCATCCCAGACTGGGCTGCCTTGGGCAGGATCATCGCTCGCCTCATCAGCAGCAATATCCGAATCATCGCCAAGCGCTTCTCCACCCACTTCCGGCAGCACTTTCTCGCGCGCTGGCATCCCCCCTTCAGGCGCGTCTTTGGCGTCAGATGCCTGCGCATCCTCGCTGTCATCCACACGAAAAAATGGTGTCAAAACCAGCTTATCAGCCTCTGGCGTCGGTGTTTGCGCGTCACTTTCGGGTGCAACATCCTCCGCCTTTAGCGGACGTTCTTCACTCGAGACGAGCCGCCGAATAGACGACAGGACATCCTCAATTTCCACATTGGTCACGGGATCGGACATATCATTATACCACTCTTGCCTCACCACAGTGTAACCCACACCGCCGCTTTCGCACAACAGATAGGGAGAGTTTTACTCTTTCCCCAGCGCCCGCAACACTTTGTCCAACTGCTGACCCTGTTGGCTGGACGGCACCGGAGCATCGTCCACGAGATCGTAGTAAAGCGTAGGATCGTAGCTCTGCACACCCAGATTCAGCTGTCGCGCGGTAAGCTGCCCAGTGGAGGCAAGCACTTGATAGGCGGCGATAAACACATCCGCCTGCGCGGAAATCTGGTTGGCTTGCGCGTCGAGCAGCTCCTGCTCGGCATTAAGCACGTCGAGCGTGGTGCGGGCACCCAGATTGGCCTCCTCGCGGACACCCTCAAAAGCCACGCGGGCTGCGCGGACCGCTTCGGAGCTTGCCTCGGCAGACGCGCGTGTCGCGGTCAGGATAGCATAAGCCACGCCTACGTTCTGGCGCACGTTATCGCGCACCACATGAAGCGCACCACGCAGCGCATCGCGCTGTGCCAATGCACGGCGCGTGGTCGAACTGAGCAGCCCACCTTGGTAGATTGGCCCGCCGATTTGGACACCCACCGTGGCCGTCTGGCCGAAATTGTTTGAGTTGAACTCGTCATTCACACCCAATGTGCCGTTCAGGGTCATACGCGGACGCACAGCAGCCTCTGCCACCCGCACGTTGAGATCGGCAGAGGCCACGTCAAACTGCGCTTTCAGCATATCGGGATGATTGCGCATCGCGACCTGTTTGGCGCTATCGACCGAGCGTATAATCTCGGGCAGGCGCGGCTGACGCGCGAGGCTGCCGGGGCGTTTACCAACCGACGCGATATACTCCTCAATCGCTTGGTTCAAATCTCCCTCGGCACCGGCCAGACCGCTTCGGGCGGAGGCAAGACGCGCCTCGGCTTGCGCCACATCGGTCCGGGTCACTTCGCCCACTTCGAATCGATCGCGCGCGGCGCGAAGAGATTCGCTGATCACGCGCACGTTGGAGCGGCGCAACTCAACAAAGCGGGTGTTGCGCTGCACGTTCATATAGGCCGCAACCGCGCGCAAAAGCACCTGCTGCTCAATGGATATCAGCGTCTGACGCGTGGCGAGCACAGCTTCCTTGGCCGCCGCAATACGCAGGCGTTGCTGCCCGAAATCATAAAGCAGAAGCTCCGCGATGATCCCGGCGTTGATATCTGTATCGCCGGTGCGGATCGTACCGCCACCGGGCCGATTGCCATAAGCCATGGAGCGGGTGATATCCGCGCTCCAGTTGATGATGGGGCGCAGACCGGCCACGGTGCTGGCGACATCCTCGTCAGCGGCGCGCAGGAGGGCGCGGTTTTGCTCCAGCAGACCTGATTGATTGTAGGCGCCCACCAGCGCATCGGCCAATGTGTCGGCCTGTGCAGCCCCCCCCGCCATCAGGACGACCACTGCCACACCGCGCACCGCGCGCCGCATGTTGAGCGCAAAACGCGTCAGCGGCCCTGCTGCTGTAAACCCCGTTACATTCATCATGCTCTCACCCCATCACTGCACCCCTGACGCTCGTCAGAGCGTGAAAGCCACCGCTTTCTCAAAGCCTTGCAACACCGGCGCGCCTGCATTGAATGCGAACCTCCAAGATATCTGCCCATCCGTTTTATATCCGATCCGCACAACGCCAAGCGCATTTTCCATGAAGAGGCATGCAATGCGCCCGCCATCTTTCAGCTGTGCCGTCAGCGCGGCGGGAAGCTGCTGCACAGCCCCCTGAACCGCGATCACATCATAGGGCCCATGCGCCTCTGCGCCCTCAGCCAGCGGCCCCTCATGCACGATCACGTTGTCGGCGGCATGCTCCGCCAAGAGGCTCTGCGCCTCGGCGGCCATGCCCGCATCCTGCTCGACCGCAACCACCGCAGCCGCCATCCGCGCCATCACCGCCGCCGAATATCCAAGCGCGCTGCCCACATCGAGCACCAGTTCGGAGCTTTTGATGTCCAGCACATCCAGCATTTTGGCCAAAGTCCGCGGCTCCAGAATAACGCGGCCCCCCCCAAGCTCGATATTCTCGCCCATATAGGCCGCCTCCCGCAGGGCGCGCGGCACAAAGGCCTCGCGCGGGACCGACAGCATAGCGTCGATGATCGGAAACTTGGTCACATCCGAGGGGCGGACCTGTGTGTCCACCATCATGGTGCGGCGTGCGGCATAATCTGTCATGGGCTGAACTCGCGGGCTCCGGATTCTTGTTGCTGACGTTCTGTCACACCTCGGCCCACTGAGCAACGGCGCATAGGCGCACGCACGCCGTCCTGTGATACGGGTGCTACGGCGTGGATTACTCACCCGCCAGCAGCATCCGCCCCGGGCGCTGCCATGTGCCTTGCGCATCTGCTTGCCGCTCGGCCTGCTCCCACATCAGGTCCGCGATTATCTCTTCGGGCACGTATCCAGTTGGCGCAGCCTTGATTAAATCACGCAACCAGCCAATATTCTCGGCCTCGCAAGCCTCACAAAGCGCTGCCAGAAACCGGTCCAGCTTGACTGGGCTGAGCCGCGCCTCACGCGCCGCCAGAATACGTGGATGTGCGGTGGGCTGCGCGCGGTCTCCAATCAGCAGTTCCTCATAGAGCTTTTCACCCGGCCGCAAGCCCGTAAACTGAATGGCGATATCACCTCTGGCCTGGACCGCGCCATCCACCGCGCGGTAAGGCTCCAGCCCGCTCAACCGCACGATCCGCTCGGCCAGATCGACGATGCGGATGGGCTCGCCCATATCCAGCACGAAAACATCGCCACCCGACGCCATCGCGCCCGCCTGAATGACAAGCTGCGCGGCCTCAGGGATGGTCATGAAATAACGGGTGATATCAGGATGCGTCACCGTGATCGGCCCCCCCGCCTCAAGCTGCGCGCGAAAGCGCGGAATGACCGAGCCTGACGAGCCCAGAACGTTGCCGAAGCGAACCATTGAAAACACCGTATCAGACTGCCACTGCGCCGCGGCCTGACACACCAACTCGGCCAGCCGTTTGGATGCGCCCATGATATTGGTGGGCCGCACAGCCTTGTCGGTGGAGATCAGGATGAACGCTTTAACCCCGGCCTTGATCGCCGCATCGGCCAGCACTTTGGTGCCGAACACGTTGTTTCGCAGCCCTTCGACCACGTTATGCTCCACAAGTGGCACGTGCTTGTAGGCCGCCGCGTGATAGATCGTCTCGACTTCAAAGCGGCACAGTGCGGCAGTGATGCGATCGCTGTTCTGGACGGACCCCATCAGCGGGATGATCCCCACGCTCAACCCCTCGGCCTCCACCGTCTCGCGCAGCTCCATCTCCAGCCCGTAAAGCGCCGGCTCAGACAGCTCCCACAGAACCAGCACACGCGGCCCCTGCCGCAATATCTGGCGGCAAAGCTCAGACCCGATGGAGCCGCCCGCGCCAGTCACCATAACCACCTTGCCCGCGATATTGCCCGCCATCAGCGCGGGCATCGCAGGCACAGGGTCCCGCCCCAGCAAATCCTCAATCGCCACATCGTGAATATCGCTCACCTGCGCGCGGCCCGCGACGATATCGGACAGGCCGGGAATGGTCCGCACCCGCAAAGGCAGCGTCTCAAGCCGCACCATAATCGCGCGCCGCTCGGCGCGGCTGGCGCTGGGAACGGCCAAGAGGACAAGCTCTACGCCATGGCGCGCCGCGATATCCGCAATGCGCTCTGGGCTATGGACAGGCAGACCGCCAATCGTCGCCCCATGCAATTCACGCGCATCATCCACAAACGCCACGGGCCGATACTCCCGCCCTTGCCAAAGCGCGCTGAGAAGCTGCCGACCGGAAGCGCCCGCCCCGTAAATCACCACCGGCGCCCGACCACATTGCGCGCGGCGCGCGAACAAGGCCCGTATCACCACCCGCACCCCGCCAAGGGCCATGACGGCTAACAGCCAATAGATCGCCGGAACCGAGCGTGGTATGGGCAGGTTCAAGGCCTGACTGATCACGAAAAGCGCCAGTACGGAGATGCCAAGGCCCAGCACGATGGTGCGCAGGAAATGCGCGGAGATGTAGCGAATGACGGCGCGGTAGAACCCCAGCCGTACAAAGGCCAGCAAGCTTATGGGCAAGCTCAGGACCAGCGCCAGCCAAACATCGGGTTGCGCCATAAAGCCGAGGTTTTCCAATCGCATGAACATCGCGAGGACAAAGCAAAATGTCAGCAGGCCCGCATCGACACCAAGCTGCAAACCGCGTTTGTGCACCCGCTTGAGCCGGAGCAATCGGTTGAGATCAAAACTCAGCACCGGCGGGCGCGGCCCCGGAGACACCACGCCCAGCTCGACCACCTTTTTGCGAGATACCGCCGGGACAAGACAATGGGCATGTGGATATTCCTAGAGAACCGTCAGACCCACAATGTGCCACAGCAGACGTTAAGAAAATCTTACCAAAATTTTAGCCAATGTGGCACCGATGGCCCTCTTCCTCGAATGCCCTTCCGGCTGGATATCTCGGGTATTCGCCGCAAATCCTGCCCCAATCTCAACATTATCAGTTATTTATGTTTGACTCCCCCCTCCCCCTGCGCTTTTCCCTCGCTTGGAAGGAATGCTCAAATGACCAACCCCGTGGACCTCTTCATCATCGGTGGCGGCATCAATGGATGCGGCATCGCGCGCGATGCGGCGGGACGGGGCCTGAGCGTGACCCTCGCCGAAAAGGGCGATCTGGCCTCCGGCACGTCCTCGGCCTCGACCAAGCTTTTTCATGGCGGGCTGCGCTATCTGGAATTCTTCGAGTTCCGCCTTGTCCGCGAGGCTCTGGAAGAGCGCGAGACGCTTCTGCGCGCCATGCCGCATATCAGCTGGCCAATGCGGTTCGTGCTGCCCTACCACAAGGATATGCGCTTTGAGGCGGGCACGCCCACCTCGCGGCTTCTCACGATTTTCATGCCATGGATGCGCGGGCGCAGGCCTGCTTGGCTGATCCGGCTGGGGCTTTTTCTCTACGACACTATGGGCGGGCGCAAAATCTTGCCGGGCACACGCAGGCTTGATCTGCACACCGACCCCGCGGGCACGCCGCTAAAGGAAAAATACCGCAAGGCTTATGAATATTCCGATTGCTGGATCGAAGACTCGCGCCTTGTCGTGCTCAACGCGCGCGATGCAGAGGCACGCGGGGCCACCATTCGCACCCGCACCCGTGTGGCCCGTGCACGGCGCGCGGGCGACCTCTGGGAGATCACAGTGGAGAGCCCGGACGGCCCAGAGACGCATCACGCCCACGCCCTTGTGAACGCCGCTGGCCCTTGGGCGGCTGAGGTGATCCAGACCACGATCGGCCTCAACAGCGCCGACAGCGTCCGCCTTGTGCGCGGCAGCCATATCGTCACGCGCAAGCTCTTTGATCATGACCGCAGCTATTTCTTCCAAGGCGAGGATGGGCGCATCATCTTTGCGATCCCCTATGAGGGTGATTTCACCCTGATCGGCACCACGGATTCAGAACATTCCGACCCGCAGACCCCACCCGAATGCACCGAGGCCGAGGCCGATTACCTGCGCCACTTCGCCAGCCGGTATTTCAAACGCGAGGTCACGCGCGAGGATATCGTCTGGACCTATTCCGGCGTCCGCCCACTCTATGATGACGGTGCGAGCAGCGCCACCGCCGCCACCCGCGATTATGTCCTGCGGTTGGAGACCTCCGGCGCGGCACCGCTTCTCAACATTTTTGGCGGCAAGATCACAACCTACCGCCGCCTCGCCGAGAGCGCTCTGGCCGAGCTTGGGGCGTATTTCCCCAATGCCACGGGCAACTGGACCGCAGGCGTGCCCCTGCCCGGCGGCGATTTTCCCGTGGACGGCGTGACCAAACTCACCGCAGCACTGGAGCAAGACTATCCGTTCCTCGGCCCCCAAGAGGCGCGCCGCCTGATCCGCGCCTATGGTACCGAAGCGCCGCACATGTTGGGCGCTGCCAAAACGCGCGCCGATCTGGGTCAGGAATTCGGCGCGGGCCTGACCGAGGCCGAGCTGCGCTGGCAAATGGCCCATGAATATGCGCAAAGGGCCGAGGATGTCGTCTGGCGTCGCACGCGGCTGGGCCTCAAGATGAGCGCGGATAAGATTGCAGCGCTGGACACATGGATGCGCGCGGCGGCGATTGGCAAGGCGCGCACGGGGGCCTAAGCTTTCCCGAGACATTTCAGACCGGAGCGCGTGCCATGAGCCAAATCCTCGCCATTGATCAGGGCACCACCTCCACCCGCGCCATTGTCTTCAACGCCGATCTGCGCCCCGTGGCCTCGGCACAGGCGGAGTTCGCGCAGCATTTCCCCGCCTCCGGCTGGGTCGAGCATGATCCAAGCGATTTGTGGTCCACAACGCTCATCACCTGCCGCGCTGCCCTCAAGCAATCCGGCCCGGTGCAGGCCATTGGCATCACCAATCAGCGCGAGACGACCCTCGTCTGGGATGCCACCACCGGCGCACCCCTTTGCAATGCCATCGTCTGGCAAGATCGCCGCACGGCCCAAACCTGCGCCGACCTGCGCGCCGCCGGGCACGAGGCGCTGGTGCGCGCGCAGACCGGCCTTTTGCTTGATCCCTATTTCTCGGGCACCAAGCTCAAATGGATACTTGATCAGCACCCCGGCGCGCGGATGAGAGCGGCCAAGGGCGAGCTGCTTTTTGGCACTGTTGACAGCTTTTTGATCTGGCACCTCACGGGCGGCGCGGTCCACGCCACGGACGCTACGAACGCAGCCCGCACGCTGCTTTATGACATCCACAAAGGCGCGTGGAGCCCCGAGATCTGTGCCCTATTGGACATCCCGCCGGAGATGCTTCCCGAGGTACGCAACAGCGCCGATGATTACGGCACCTGCGTGCCCGAGCATTTCGGCGCGCCCATCCCGATCCGGGGCGTCGCGGGCGATCAGCAAGCGGCTACCGTGGGGCAGGCCTGCTTCAAACCCGGCATGATGAAATCCACTTACGGCACGGGCTGTTTCGCGCTTCTCAATACTGGCGCGACGCCGGTTCTGAGCGAAAACCGCCTGCTCACGACCATCGCTTACCAACTGGACGACAAACCGACATATGCGCTCGAAGGCTCCATCTTTGTGGCGGGCGCTGTGGTGCAATGGCTGCGCGACGGGCTGGGGATCATCGACCAAGCTTGCGAGACTGGCGCACTGGCCGAGGCCGCGGACCCCACGCAGAACGTGATCCTCGTGCCCGCCTTTACCGGGCTTGGCGCGCCCTATTGGAACGCCGAGTGCCGGGGCGCGGTCTATGGGCTGACACGCGCCACCGGTCCGGCGGAAATGGCACGGGCAGCGCTCGAATCCGTGGGGTTTCAAACCCGTGATCTCTTGGAGGCCATGCACGCAGATTGGCCCGGACAGGATGCCCCCACCTTGCGCGTGGATGGTGGGATGAGCGGGTCGGATTGGACCATGCAATTTCTCGCGGACATCACCGGCGCCCCGGTAGACCGCCCGCCTGTGCTGGAGACGACAGCGCTTGGGGCCGCGTGGCTTGCGGGGATGCAGATCGGGCTCTACCCCGGACAGGAGGCTTTCGCGGACACATGGGCGCACGAGCGCACGTTCACGCCCGCCATGGCGTCTGACCTGCGCGATGCGCGCTATGCGAAGTGGAAGCGTGCCGTGGCCGCGACCCTGACCGTCTGAACGAAATTTCGGCCCGATCACGCGACGCACTCAGGCCCTCACAAAGCCGCGAGGTCGGATTACGCAGCGGCGTGGATGCCACCACATATGCCGCACGACCATGTCATTCTTAACAGGAGATACCTGATGACCACCCGCCGCACCTTCCTCACGTCCGCCGCCGCAATGGCCACGATTGCCGCCACCACCACACTGACCGCCCTGCCCGCTTTTGCGGCAAAGGATGCCTATTACATCAAGGACGGCACCGTGATCGGCGGCTACGATCCCGTGGCCTATTTCACCGATGGTGGACCCGCGCAGGGCAGCGCAGAACATGCGCTTGATTGGGACGGAGCCACATGGCATTTCACCAGCGCAGAAAACAAAGCCGCCTTCAAAGCCGACCCCGCGAAATACGCCCCACAATATGGCGGGTATTGCGCATATGCGGTCTCAAAAGGGGCCACCGCCAAGACTGAGCCCGAGGCCTGGAAGATTGTAGATGACAAGCTCTACCTGAACTTCGATCTCGACGTGCAGAAGATCTGGCTTGAAGATGTGCCTGGAAATATCACCAAGGCCGATGCCAACTGGCCCGGCGTTCTGAACTGATCGCCTCCCCTCCGGAAAACCTCGAAGGCCGTGCAGCATTGTGCGGCCTTCAGCGCATCTGAGGTCTCCATCTCAATTCCCGCTCTCAATCCTCCCTCTCGCACAAAAACCCGCAAAGATGCTCCGCAAGCTCATGCGCGGCCTCATCCGCCCCATGCCGCAGCAGCAGATAGTAGCCATAGGATGTTTGCACACGCGCCTCTATCGGTTTGACCAGACGGCCCGCCGCCAAATCCTCGTCCAGTAATTCGCTCCAGCCCAGCGCAATCCCAAGCCCGGCACGGGCGGCATCAATTTGCGCCGCATATGAATCAGTGCGGATCAGCACCTTTGCCTCAGACGGGCTCAGGTCCATTTCCGTGAGCCATATTCCCCAATTCATCCAGTTCCACTGTTTGTAATCCAGATCAATCAAATCGGCCTGCAACAGATCCTGCGCAGTGCTCACCGGACATTTGGCGAGATAGGACGGCGCGCAAACGGGCGTCACCTCATCGCCAAACAAAAGCCGTGCGGTAAAACCGGGCCACGTCCCATTGCCATGCAGCACAACCACATCAGAGCCAAGAATTTGCGCCTCGTCATCGCTCACGCATAAATCAACGGTCAGCGGCGGATGCGCGCGCAGAAAGCGCGCCAAGCGCGGGGTCAGCCAGAACCCACCGATAGACGTGTCCACGGCCAACTTGAGGAACGGACGCGTGTCGCGGTGCTGCATGCTGACCGTGGCGGCAGAGAGGTGCTGAAGTGCTATCTTCACCCCGTTGAAAAGCTCGCGGCCTTCATCCGTGAGGCTGATCGCGCGGTGCGACCTTGTGAAAAGCGCGGTGCCGAGGATGGATTCGAGCGTGCGTACCCGTTGGCTGACCGCTGATTGCGTTACCGCAAGCTCATGGGCGGCGCGGGTGAAGCTGCCCAAACGGGCGGATGCCTCGAACGGCACCAAAAGGTCGAGGGGGGGAAGGTTGCGCGGTTGCATAAGTCAGCCTAATCCAAATTCCTTAGAAAGGATCGTTTGCGTGATTTCCACTAATCTATTCCATTGGGCAGACACGTAGCCAAGGAGAATCGCCATGACCCGTCCGATTTTAGATCTGATGCCCGGCGATGCACCCTTTCGGGCCGATCCATCCGTGTCCTACACCCTGCCCGCCCGCTTCTATCACGACCCTGATATCTGGGAGCATGAGAAGGCCGCTATTTTCGCGCGCAGCTGGAATTATGCAGGCCATGTCAGCCAGTTGGCCGAGCCGGGCTGCTTCATCACCCTGCGTATTCATGAGCAAAACATCTTCGTTGCGCGCACGCGGCAGGGTGATCTCAAGGCCTTCTACAATGTCTGCCCGCATCGCGGCCACGAGCTTGTCTCGGGCACGGGGCGCAAGAACGTGATCACCTGCCCCTATCACGCATGGGCGTTTGATTTTGACGGCACGCTCAAATCCGCCCGCAACACCGAGACGGTTCAAGACTTTGACAAGGCCGATTTCTCGCTCAAAGAAGTGCGCGTGGAGGTTTTCTGCGGGCTGGTGATGGTCAATCTGGACCCTGATGCCATCCCCTTTGCCGCGCAGATGGGCGATCTGGAAAAAGAAATCCGCACCTTCGTGCCGTCAGTGGACACGCTGCAAATGGCGCAGCGCGACACTTATGAGGTCGAGGCGAACTGGAAGGTGCTCGTGGACAATTTCCTTGAGTGTTACCACTGCCACACCGCCCACAAGGATTTCGTCGATCTGGTGGATATGGACAGCTACCGCACGATCACCAATGGGCTCTACTCCAGCCAACTTGCGGGCAAACCCAAATCGCTCAGCAACCGTGCCTTCGCCTTCACGCCGGGCGAGGTCGATTTCGGCTATGCAGGGTGGTTCGTCTGGCCCAATTTCACCATATGGGCTTACCCCGGCGAGGCGAACCTGTCTGTGCTACAGATGAACCCGACCGCGCCCGAACAGTGCACGGAATTCCAAGACTGGTTCGTCAAGGACGGCGTTGTCACGGATCAGTTGCGCGATGCGATCACCTATCAGATCGACGTGCTGCAACCCGAGGATATCAGCCTGTGCCAATCGGTCCAAAAAGGTCTGAAATCATCGGGATATAACCAAGGCCGCTTCATCGTGGACGCCGGCAAAACCGAGCTGAGCGAACACGCCGTTCACCATTTTCAAAACCTCGTCGCCACATCCCTCGGCGCCAAACTGGACCCGGATACACACACATGATGCACTCAAGCGACGGCAAAACCCGCGATCTGATCACCTCCCGCCCCGGCAATGGCTGGGACCACAACATGCATCGCCATGTCTATCATGACCTGGAGGCGAAGCACGGGCCGCATTACACCGTCTACAACCGCCGCTTCATGTGCGTCTATATGGACGATCTGACCACCGAGGAGGGCTATTGGCTGCTGCGCACCAAGGCTGCCTGTCTGCATACGGGCGAATGGCCGATCGAAATTGCCGGGCCCGATGCGCTGAAGCTGATGGAGCTTTTGTTCGTCAACAACATCTCCAAGGTCAAGCCTGGGCGCTGCGGCTATGGTGTTGCGTGTTTCGATGATGGTGGGCTCTTGGTGGATGGTGTCTTTGTGCGGCTGGCCGAGGACCGGTTCTGGTATGTGCAGGCCGATGGAGATTTCATCAACTGGGCGCGCGCGCATGCCAAGGGGATGGATGTGAAAATCATCGGCACCCCCATTAATGTAAGTCAGATCCAAGGCCCCACCTCGATGGAGATCCTCGCCGCCGCGGCCACGGGGGGCATCCCCGCGCCCTTTGGCTATTTCGGCAGTGCATGGGTGGATTTCGGCGGGCAGGAGGTGCTTATCACACGCACCGGATACACAAATGAGCTGGGCTGGGAATTCTATACCGAGCCGCACCACGACGCACACGCACTCTGGGCCCATCTGGAGGCGGCGGGCGCGCCGCATGGGCTGCGCATGTTCGGGCTCGATTCCATGAACATCCGCCGGATCGAGGCGGGTATCCTCAACGCCAATTCAGATTTCGACGAGACCACGACACCCTTCGCCGTGGGCCTTGACCGGTTCATCGACATGGAAAACGGCGATTTCATCGGCAAGGCGGCCCTTGAACGCGCGGAGAAAGGCCTGCGCCTGCACGGGCTGACCTGCGCCGGCGCGGTGCCACGGGTCAACGGCGCGGTGACGGTGGATGGCGTGCAGGTGGGCCGGATCACCGCTGGCGAACGCTCCCCGTTTTTGCAAACCGGCATCGGCTATGCGCTGATGGACAAACCGGGCGATGGGTCGGGAAGCGTTGTCATGGTCGAATGCACGGATGGCGCGCTCCACGAGGCCGTTTTCTGCGCCACGCCGATGTATGATCCCACCTCGGAGATTGCACGCGGCAAGATCGTAGACATCCCCGAACGGCCCGCCTGAAACGACAAGTTTCGCCGGAGCCCCCCCCCGGCACGGTCTACGTTTCGCGTTATCTTCGTGTATCAGGTGCAATTTCAACCACTTATAGGTGGTACGCAATCCCAACGGTCAGAACGCACAGCTCAGTTTCAGCCTGCCCTGAATCTGACGTGTGTCCGGCCAGAGGCCGCTCGCGCTCACATCCGCATCAATGGCCCAGCGTGCATGCTGCTGCGTTTACGACCCAAACCACAACGCAACACCCGCCCAAACAGGGGCAGGCGAACGCGCATATCAGTGATAGTGTAAATATTGGAGGCGAGTACCGGAATCGAACCGGTGTACACGGATTTGCAATCCGCTGCGTAACCACTCCGCCAACTCGCCTGCCGTGGTTGTGTCGCTGACTTAGAGCAACCGGCGCGCCCGTGCAAGAGGCTCTCGTGGGTGTTCAGGCGAAGCCCGCGGCTCAACCTGTATAGGCCGCATCCCAGCGCTCGATCAGGGCCTGTTGCAAGGCCTTGGCGCGTTTGTTCCAAGCGGATGCTCCCGCGGGGCGGCCTTGGGTATTTTTATTCAGGCCTCGCCGCAAATCGTTATTGGCCGATAAAATAGCAAAAGCCAGCGGGCGCCCGTCTGGCCCTGTCGCATACCCCGAAAGGGTGCTCACGAAAAAGAGTGTGCCCGTCTTGGCCTGCACTGTGACAGGGTGGGCATTGTTGACCTGACCGTCCTTGTGGCGCATCGTAAAAGGTTTCATCAACGGGCCAAGCACATTTTCGGCATAGACCGCCGCCATGGCCTGCGCCAATGCCTGCGGCGTGACGCTGGAGGCCGGACCCAGCCCCGAGTGATCCACCAGACGCGCCCCCCTGAGGCCCAGATTGGCCTGCGCCCATGTGCTCATCTCGCGCCCCGAGGCAGCAAGCGACGCGACACTGCCCTTGCGTGCGGCGGTGGCAGTCATGCCGACAAGCTCGGCGGTGAGGTTGTTGGAATATTTCAGCATGTCGCGCACGATGATGCTGAGGGCCGCACTTTGGTGCGTGACGAGGGCCGTGCCGCGCGGCAAGCGGCTCAGAGGGCTGCCCATCTTCAGGTCGATCCCCTGGCTGCGCGCAAAACCTGCAAAGACCTCGCCCGCATACTCTGCCGGGCGCCGCACCGGAAGCCAGCGTGTGCCGCTATTGCCAAGCGCGCCTTGTGCCACGGTCCACGCGTCATGATCACCGCCATCGGTATAGGTGTAGAGAGGGCTTTGCCGGTTCGCCACGCGCATCCGTGCCACACGCACCTCGGGGCGGTATTTCCCGGAGCGCGCGTCCATCGTGACCGTGTAGCCGCCAGAGCCTCGTTGCCACGCGAAATGCACCCGGTTGAAATTCAGATTCAGCCCCGAAATGGTGGGGTTATAGCCTACGTGATCGGGCTGATCCGCATCGATCACGCGGGTATAGGGCAGCGCATCGCCGAAGACACGAAACGCCCCATCGACCGCACGGATGCCCGCCGCCTTGAGGTCTGCGGCCATACCGGCAAGTGCATCCGTGTCCAGCGTCGGGTCACCGCCACCCGCAAGGATCAGATCACCCTTGATCACACCATTCTCAACAGCCCGCGTCGCGATCAGGCGCGTGCGAAACCTGTATCCCGCCCCCAGTGAGCGGATGCCATAAAGCGCCGTGATCGCCTTTGTGACGCTGGCGGGTGCGAACCCTTGCGCGGGGTTATGGCTCTCCAGCACATTGCCTGTGCGCACATCCACCACGGCATATCCAACCGCGCCACCCAACTGGGCCGCATCTATAAGCGCCTGTGCGTCCGGCGCGCGCGCAGCACGGGACAGACCCCCCGCAGGCCGCGCCTGAGGGCGCAAGGACACTGACGGCGCGCCCGCAACCGCAGGGCCCGCCAAAAGCGCACCAGCTGCTGCGCTCAAAAAATATCGCCGTGAAATCCCCAATGTCATAATCAAAGGTTAACCCCGGTTGCGGGCGTGAGACAATTGGCTTTGTACCCGGTACAGATCACGATTTGATTAACCCTGCGCGGACCATGCGCCATCCGCGCGCAGCCCGGTGGACGACATCGCGACCATTGGCACGTTCACAAAACACCACGCAGGCGCACGCATATGGGCCAGACGCTGGCTCTGCCGATCCGGCAGCCGGTAATCCTTGTAGATCCGCGCCGCCTTGGAGCTGCGCGCCGCAAGCCGCGCACCGGGCCGGGCAAGAACGCCGATGGGAACCGTCTCCATGATCTCCTGCCAATCCTGCCACAGATGGAACTGCGCCAGATTATCCGCCCCCATAAGCCACACAAACCGCGCACCGGGCCGGGCTGCGCACAAAGCACGCAATGTCTCAGCCGTATAGCGCGCGCCGATCTGGGCCTCGAAATCGCTGATCTCGACACGCGGGTGATCCATGATCGCCTGCGCCGCCGCCATGCGCCGCGCTATGGGGGCCGGGCCATGCGCCTTCAGAGGATTGCCGGGGCTCACCAGCCACCAGACCGCACTCAGATCAAACCGCTTGAGCGCCTCGCGCGTGATATGCGCGTGGCCCGAATGGGGCGGATCAAAGGAGCCGCCCAGCAACCCCACCGCGCGGCCCGGGCGACAGGCTGGCAATGACACTCTGTGCATCGGCGCGCTCCTCCTTCAATTTGAACGGATTTTTACCTACAAACCGGGGGCGGGGCCACCTGATATTAAGCGCCGCGAGTCACTGTGCCCGATGAGGCAATGCGAAAGCGTGAGCAGTGGTGTGAGCAACAAGCCAAAATCAAAAGGCAAGGCGGGGCTGCCGCAAGGTGTGTCCGGCGTTTTGACATCCCTGCCCGGGCTGATTCTTGATCATGTGACGGACGGGGTCGTCCTTTTGGATATGCGCGGGCGCGTCCTCTGGATGAACCCCTCAATGGAACGTATGACTGGTTGGCACTTAAGTGAGGTGAAGGGCCAGAACCCCCAGCATTTCATTTTGCCGCCCGAGGCGCGCCCCTCTCCGCATGAACTGGACACGTTTCACTACGACACGCAGAGCAGCCTCTTCAAAAAATACCGCATCAGCCATCATATGCGGCGCGATGGCACGCGTTTCTGGAATCAGCAAAGCCACGCCTTGATCGTGCTGGGGCCAGACCCGTCGCAACAGATGGTCGTCGCCACCTGTCGCGACATCACCGATCAGATCCGCACGCAGGACGCTTTGGAAAAAGTCAGGGTCGAACTTGCGCATGCCGCAGGCCATGACGATCTCACCGGAATGGGCAATCGCAAGAAACTGGCGGATTTTCTGACCTCCGCACATGTCCGAAAGCACCTGACGGCGGGTGAGCTGGGGGTGCTGCAACTCGACCTCGATAAGTTCAAGGAAATCAACGACACGCTCGGCCATGACGCAGGCGACGCGGTGCTGCGCCATGTCGCGGGCGCTCTGGCCGCGCACGAACATCCCGGCGATCTGGGTTGCCGAATGGGCGGCGATGAGTTTCTGCTGATCTGCCTTGGCATTCAGAGCCGCGATGCCCTTTTGGCGCGGGCCGAGTTGATCCTGCACGCGGCCAGTGCGCCGCTACACTGGAAAGAACAGACCGTGCGCGTGGGCGTGTCCATCGGCGCCACACTCAGCACGGTCGGGACCATGAAGGGTCAAACATTGATCAAACAGGCTGATCAGGCGCTCTATAGCTCCAAGAGCCGCGGGCGTGGACGCGTAACCCTCTACAGCGAGCATCTGGGGCGACGCTTTAACGCGCGCAGCCAACTGAATTGCGATCTGCATCACGCGGTCGCGGCAGAGCAATTTGAGGTGCATCTGCAACCTATCATGGACCTCGCGACCGACCGCATCACGGGCTGCGAAGCATTGCTGCGTTGGCGCCACCCTGAGCGCGGTCTGTTATCGCCCGCGATGTTCCTCGCCGCCGCTGAGCAGGCCCAGCTTCAGACCCAGATCGACTACCTGTCGATGAACGCAGCCCTTGATGCGCTCTGCGATCTGCGTGACGCGGGATTTGAGGAGATGAGCATGGCGATCAATGTCTCGTCTTCTATCCTTGCGGATGCCAATTACCCCGGCCTGCTGGACTGGGCCCTCCAATCGCGGGACCTGCCTCGAAACAGCGTCTGCGTCGAAATTCTCGACACAAGCATCATGGCTCAGTCCGAGCTGGACGTGAACGCCGCAGTGGAGCAATTGCACCGGATCGGTGTGCGCGTGGCGCTGGATGATTTTGGCACGGGCTATGCCGGGCTCACGCGTATGTCGGTGCTGCAAGTGGACCAGATCAAATTGGATCGCTGCTTGGTTGGCAGGCTGGAAGGCGACCCGCGCACCCGCGTAATCACCCGTGGCCTTATACGGCTTTGCTCCCTTCTGGGCATGGGCGTGGTGGCCGAAGGGGTCGAGACCCAAGGCCAGCTCGACATCCTGCGGCGCGCCAAGTGCCCCCGCGTGCAGGGCTACGGCATAGCCCGTCCCATGGCCCCTGCGGACATGATCGACTGGCTGCACGCCAACACCCCCCTGCCCCACCTGATGCGCCTTGAGCAGGTGAAACAAGCAGCGCCTATCCCCATTGCGCAGCGCCGCGATAACAGCGTTTGAAATCCGCCCACCGCACCGTTACATCCATGCCCAAGAGAGTGAATTCAAAACGAAGGGCGGGTCCATGGCTGCGAACCAATATGTCTACCACATGCAGGGCGTCTCAAAGACCTATCCTGGCGGCAAGAAATGCTTTGAAAACATCCATCTGAGCTTTCTGCCCGGCGTGAAAATCGGTGTCGTTGGCGTGAACGGGTCAGGTAAATCCACCTTGATGCGCATCATGACCGGCACCGACACCGAATTCACCGGAGAGGCATGGGCCGCCGAAGGGGCCACAGTCGGCTACCTGCCGCAGGAGCCGCATCTGGACGAGTCGCTGAATGTCCGCGAGAACGTGATGCTGGGTGTCGCACCCAAGAAGGCCGTCCTTGATCGGTTCAACGAGCTTGCGATGAACTATTCCGATGAGACCGCCGACGAAATGGCCGCTCTTCAGGATCAGATCGACGCAGAAAATCTCTGGGATCTCGACGCGCAGATTGACGTGTCTATGGAGGCCTTGCGCTGCCCTCCCGATGACGCCGAGGTGGCCAACCTTTCGGGTGGCGAACGCCGCCGTGTTGCCTTGTGCAAACTCCTGCTTGAAGCGCCCGATATGTTGCTTCTTGATGAGCCGACCAACCACCTTGATGCGGAAACCATCGCGTGGCTCCAACAGCACCTGATCGCCTATAAGGGCACCATCCTTTGCGTGACCCACGACCGTTATTTTCTTGACGATATCACCGGCTGGATTCTCGAATTGGACCGTGGCCGCGGCATCCCCTATGAGGGGAATTACTCCGCATGGCTGGAGCAGAAGGCCAAACGCCTGAGCCAGGAAGCCCGCGAGGACAAATCACGCCAGAAAACGCTTGAACGCGAGCTGGAATGGATGCGGCAAGGCGCAAAAGCGCGGCAGGCCAAATCCAAAGCCCGGATCAACGCTTACAACGACATGGCCGGGCAATCCGAGCGCGAGAAGCTTTCGCGCGCGCAGATCGTGATCCCCAACGGCCCGCGCCTTGGCGACAAGGTGATCGAGGTCGAGGGTCTGAAGAAAGCGATGGGGGATAAGCTTCTGATCGAAGATCTCAGCTTTTCCCTGCCCCCCGGCGGCATCGTCGGTGTGATTGGCCCCAACGGCGCAGGTAAATCCACACTCTTCAAAATGCTCACCGGACAGGAGGCGCCGGACGCAGGCACGATCGAGTTTGGCGATACCGTCGACCTCAGCTACGTGGACCAGTCGCGTGATGACCTCAAAGCCGATGAAAACGTGTGGGAGGCGATTGCCGACGGCCAGGACATCATCAAGCTGGGCGACGCCGAAGTGAACGCCCGCGCCTATTGCTCCGCGTTCAACTTCAAAGGCGGGGACCAGCAGAAGAAAGTTTCGCTCCTGTCGGGCGGTGAACGCAACCGTGTCCACATGGCCCGCCTCCTGCGGGCCGGTGGCAACGTGCTGCTGCTCGATGAGCCAACCAACGACCTCGACGTGGAAACCCTGCGCGCGCTAGAGGATGCTCTCGTCGATTTCGCGGGCTGTGCCGTTGTCATTTCCCACGACCGCTTCTTTCTGGACCGCATCTGCACACATATCCTCGCGTTTGAGGGTGACGCTCATGTCGAGTGGTTTGAGGGGAACTTCGAGGATTATGAAGAAGACAAGAAGCGGCGCCTGGGTGCGGACGCACTTGAGCCTAAGCGCTTGAAGCATAAGAAGTTTGCGCGTTAGGACTATCGACTGGCAGGGCGGGGCGGATCAACTGCCCCCGCCTGTCAGCCCACCAGCCACATTCAGATACGACAAAGCATAAAAAAACCCCGGCCGCTTACGCAGCCGGGGTTTTGCGATTCTGCCAATCCAATCGGATCAGAGGCCTGTGCTCACGTCGATCGTGTTGCCCTCTTCGAGGGTCACATAGGCCTTCTTCACATCGGCCCGCGTGCCGGGGCGGCCGCGGAAGCGTTTGTTTTTACCTTTGGTGATGGTCGTATTTACGGCCTTCACTTTCACACCAAAGAGGGCTTCAACAGCCTCCTTGATCTGTGGCTTGTTGCTGCCGATCGCCACCTCGAACACCACAGCGCCATTTTCGGACGCCATTGTGGCCTTCTCGGTGATCACGGGCTTGCGGATCACATCGTAATGCTCATGCTTCGCGCTCATTTCAAACGGGCCTCCAATGCTTCAACACCCGCCTTGGTCAGCACGAGCGTATCGCGCTTGAGGATGTCGTATACGTTTGCGCCCATCGACGGCAGGATATCCAGGCCTTCGATGTTGCGTGCGGCCATTGCGAAATTCTCATCCACGGACGCGCCGTCGATGATCAGCGCGCGTTTCCAGCCCAGTTGCTTGACCATTTTGGCCAATGCACCGGTCTTGCCGTCGGATGCCGCGCTCTCGATCACGACCAACTCGCCTGCCTTGGCTTTCGCCGACAAAGCCAGCTTCAGGCCCAGAACACGAACCTTCTTGGGCAGATCATGGGCATGGCTGCGCACGACGGGGCCTTTGTAAATCCCGCCCCCACGAAAGATCGGAGCCGAGCGCGCGCCGTGGCGTGCGCCACCGGTGCCTTTTTGGCGATAGATCTTCTTCGTGGAATAGCTCACCTCGGACCGGGTCTTGACCTTATGCGTGCCAGCTTGCGCTTTGTTGCGCTGCCAGCGGACAACACGGTGCAGAATATCCGCGCGCGGCTCCAGGTCGAAGATATCTTCGCCCAGATCGACCGAGCCGGCCTTGCTGCCGTCCAGTTTGATCACATCGAGTTTCATTCGTCGCCTTCCTTCTTCTCGGCTTCGATTGTCGCCTCGGCATCCTGCAGAGCGGCGGCCTCAGAGGCGGCTTGCTCTTCTGCGGCGGCCTTTGCTGCTTCTGCCTCTTGTGCGGCGGCTGCGGCTGCGGCCTCCTCAGCGGCTTTAGCGGCGGCTTCTGCATCGGATTTCAGACCGGCGGGCAGAATGGCGTTCTCGGGGAACGGCTTTTTCACCGCATCCTTGATCGTCACCCAACCACCTTTGGAGCCGGGGACAGCGCCCTTGACCATGATCAGACCACGATCCGCATCGGTGCGCACAACCTGAAGGTTTTGCGTGGTGATACGGGCCGCACCCATGTGACCGGCCATTTTCTTGCCCTTGAAGACTTTGCCAGGATCCTGACATTGCCCGGTGGAGCCGTGCGAACGGTGCGAGATCGACACACCGTGGGTCATTTCCAGACCCTTGAAGTTGTGACGCTTCATCGCACCGGCAAAACCTTTACCGATCGAGGTGCCGCAAACGTCAACGAACTGCCCCTCAAAGTAATGGTTTGCGGTGATTTCTTCGCCGACATTGATCATCGCCTCAGGCGTCACGCGGAATTCCGCGATCTTGCGTTTGGGCTCGACCTTGGCGACGGCGAAATGGCCGCGCATCGCCTTCGAGGTCCGCTTGACCTTGGCTGTGCCCGCGCCCAGCTGCACGGCGGAATAGCCATGCGCCTCGGGCGTGCGTTGGGCAACGACCTGCAATTTATCAAGTTGAAGAACGGTCACAGGAATCTGCTTGCCGTCTTCAAGGAAAAGCCGGGTCATACCGACTTTTTTCGCGATTACACCGGAGCGCAACATCAGCAAGCCCTCCTTAAACCGAGATTTGAACGTCAACACCAGCAGCCAGGTCGAGCTTCATAAGCGCGTCCACGGTCTGCGGTGTGGGATCAACGATATCCAGCAGGCGTTTGTGCGTGCGAATTTCCCATTGATCGCGGGATTTCTTGTTCACGTGCGGGCTGCGCAGGACAGTGAATTTTTCGATCTTGTTCGGCAGCGGGATGGGCCCGCGCACGTCGGCACCTGTGCGTTTGGCGGTGTTGACGATTTCCTGCGTGCTCGCATCGAGAACGCGGTAATCGAACGCCTTCAGCCGGATGCGAATATTTTGGCTTTGCATGTTTTAGCCTTTCGCGGCTTGGAGTTGATAGGAGGGAGGCCGGACCACCCGGCCTCCCTCATCGAACCCTTTGGGTAGTGTTACGCCAGGATCTTCGAGACGACGCCCGCACCAACGGTGCGGCCGCCTTCACGAATGGCGAAGCGCAGGCCATCTTCCATCGCGATCGGCGCGATCAGCTCGACTTCGAACTTCAGGTTGTCACCGGGCATGACCATTTCCGTGCCCTCGGGCAGGTTAACGGTGCCGGTCACGTCCGTGGTGCGGAAGTAAAACTGGGGACGGTAGTTGGCGAAGAACGGCGTGTGACGGCCACCCTCATCCTTGGTCAGAATATAAGCTTCTGCCTCGAACTTGGTGTGGGGGTTCACGGACTTGGGCTTACAAAGCACCTGGCCACGCTCAACACCTTCACGGTCGATACCGCGCAGAAGGACGCCGACGTTGTCGCCCGCCTCACCACGATCCAGCAGCTTGCGGAACATTTCCACGCCCGTGCAGGTCGTTTTCTTGGTGTCGCGGATACCCACGATTTCCAGCTCGTCGCCCACGTTGACAACACCGCGCTCGATGCGGCCAGTCACAACAGTACCACGGCCAGAGATCGAGAACACGTCCTCGACGGGCATCAGGAAGGGCTGATCCACGGCGCGCGCTGGCGTCGGGATATACTCGTCCACGGCGGCCATCAGCTTTTTGATGGACTCTTCGCCGATCGCCTCATCGCGGCCTTCCATGGCGGCCAGAGCCGAGCCAGGAATGACAGGAATGTCGTCGCCAGGATACTCGTAGGAGCTCAGAAGCTCACGAATTTCCATCTCGACCAGTTCCAGCAGCTCTTCATCGTCCACTTGGTCAACTTTGTTCATGTAGACGACCATGTAGGGGATACCCACCTGACGACCGAGCAGGATGTGCTCGCGCGTTTGGGGCATCGGGCCGTCGGCGGCGTTCACAACCAGGATCGCGCCGTCCATCTGTGCCGCACCTGTGATCATGTTTTTCACATAGTCAGCGTGGCCGGGGCAATCGACGTGAGCGTAGTGACGCGCTTCGGTCTCATACTCGACGTGAGCGGTCGAAATGGTAATCCCTCGGGCTTTTTCTTCGGGCGCGCCGTCGATCTGGTCATACGCTTTGAAATCACCAAAATACTTGGTGATCGCCGCTGTCAGTGTTGTTTTGCCGTGGTCAACATGGCCAATCGTGCCGATGTTCACGTGCGGTTTGCTGCGGTCAAACTTTTCTTTTCCCATGATCGGGGCTCCTCTATTTTAACTTTGGGCGATGGGGCGTCTGCCCCACCCTACGGTGGTGGGTAGGGCGGGGTTTCCCCCGCCACCCGGATTAGGCGTATTTCGCTTGGATTTCGTCGGAAATATTCGACGGCACCGGATCATAATGCGAGAATTGCATCGTGAACTGGGCACGCCCCGAAGACATTGAGCGCAACGTGTTGATATAGCCGAACATATTGGCCAGCGGCACGTTACAGTTGATCGCGATGGCATTGCCACGCGGCTCCTGACCAGAGACCTGACCACGGCGCGACGTCAGATCGCCGATAATACCGCCAGTATAGTCTTCCGGCGTGATCACTTCGACTTTCATGATCGGCTCAAGCAGCTTCGCACCGGCCTTTTTCAGACCTTCGCGCATTCCCATGCGGCCAGCAATCTCAAACGCCATGACCGAGCTGTCCACGTCGTGGAACTTGCCGTCAATCAGCGCGACCTTGAAATCAATAACCGGGAAACCCGCCAAAGGACCGGAGTCCATGACCGAGCGGATGCCCTTCTCGACGCCGGGGATGTATTCCTTCGGCACCGAACCACCAACGATACGGCTCTCGAAGGAGAACCCTTCACCAGCTTCTGTTGGCGAGATGATCATCTTCACCTCGGCGAACTGGCCAGACCCACCCGATTGTTTCTTGTGGGTATAGGTGTGCTCGACCTCGTGGCCGATTGTCTCACGATATGCCACCTGCGGCGCGCCGATATTTGCGTCCACTTTGAACTCGCGGCGCAGACGGTCGACGAGAATGTCGAGGTGAAGCTCGCCCATGCCCTTCATGATCGTCTGACCGGATTCCTGGTCGGTTTCCACGCGGAACGACGGATCTTCTGCCGCCAGACGCGCAAGGCCTGTCGACATTTTCTCTTGGTCGCCCTTGGTTTTGGGCTCGACCGCGATCTCGATCACGGGATCGGGGAAGGTCATCGTTTCCAGAACAACCTGGTCCTTCACGTCGCTGAGCGTGTCGCCTGTGGTCGTGTCTTTCAGACCCGCCAAAGCGATAATATCGCCGGCCCAAGCCTCTTCGATCTCTTCGCGGTTGATCGAGTGCATCATCATCATACGACCGATGCGCTCTTTCTTGCCCTTGGTGGTGTTCTGGACGGTATCGCCCTTCTTGATCTTGCCCGAATAGATACGGGTAAAGGTCAGCGACCCCACAAATGGATCGTTCATGATTTTGAACGCAAGACCCGAGAACGGCATGTCATCATCCGCGCGGCGCGGGATGTTACGCTCTTCGGTCTCATCATCGGGGCTAAAGCCCATGTAATCGACCACATCCATCGGGCTGGGCAGGAAATCGACCACAGCGTTCAGCAAGGGCTGCACGCCTTTGTTCTTGAACGCGGAGCCACACAGCACGGGAATGAACGCAATCGCCAGCGTACCCTTGCGGATCAGGCTGCGTAGGGTTTCCTCGTCGGGCTCTTTGCCTTCAAGGTAGGCCTCCATCGCGTCATCGTCCATTTCGACGGCAACTTCGATCATATTGGCGCGCCACTCGTCAGCCAGATCTTTCAGGCTGTCGCGGATCGGGCGCTTTTCCCAGCTCGCGCCGAGGTCTTCACCGGCCCAGACCCACTCTTCCATTGTGATCAGATCGACCATGCCCTCAAGCTCGGTCTCGGACCCGATCGGAATCTGGATCGGGCAAGGGATCGCACCAGTACGGTCTTTGATCATCTTCACGCAGTTAAAGAAATCTGCACCGATCTTGTCCATCTTGTTGACGAACACGATCCGCGGGACTTTATACCGGTCGGCCTGACGCCAAACGGTTTCAGTCTGCGGCTCAACGCCCGCATTGGCGTCCAGCACGGCAACCGCTCCATCGAGAACCGCCAAAGACCGCTCAACCTCAATCGTGAAGTCAACGTGGCCGGGCGTGTCGATGATGTTCATCCGGAATTTGGTGTCGGATGTGCCCTCTGTTGTAGGCTCTTCCTGACGCTGCCAGAACGTGGTGGTTGCGGCGGACGTGATGGTGATCCCGCGCTCCTGCTCCTGCTCCATCCAGTCCATCGTCGCGGCGCCATCATGCACCTCACCAATGTTGTGGGATTTGCCGGTGTAGAACAGAATCCGTTCCGAGCAGGTGGTCTTGCCTGCGTCGATATGGGCCATGATGCCGAAGTTGCGGTAGCGTTCGAGCGGATAATCGCGTGCCATGGGGCTGCTTTCCTCAGATAATCGGTTTTACCAACGGTAATGGCTGAAGGCTTTGTTAGCCTCTGCCATCTTATGTGTGTCTTCGCGCTTTTTCACGGCACTGCCGCGGCTGTTCACGGCGTCAAGAAGCTCGCCTGCGAGGCGCTCTTCCATCGTGTTCTCATTGCGCGAGCGGCTCGCGTTGATGAGCCAGCGGATCGCCAGAGCTTCGCGGCGCTCTGGGCGCACTTCGACGGGCACCTGGTAAGTCGCACCACCGACACGGCGCGAGCGCACCTCAACGGACGGCTTGATCAGGTCGAGCGCCTCGTGGAAGACCTCGATAGGCGCACGCTTCGCTTTGTCCTCAACACGGCCAAGCGCGTTGTAGACGATGCGCTCGGCGGCGGATTTCTTGCCGTCGATCATCAGGTTGTTCATGAATTTGGTCAGCACACGGTCGCCATATTTGGCGTCGGGCAGAACTTCGCGCTTTTCAGCGGCGTGACGGCGGGACATATCTTATTCCTCTTACTTCGGACGCTTCGCGCCGTATTTCGAACGACGCTGTTTGCGATCTTTGACGCCTTGGGTATCCAGAACGCCGCGCAGAATGTGGTAGCGCACACCGGGAAGATCCTTAACACGGCCCCCGCGGATCAGAACAACCGAGTGTTCTTGCAGGTTGTGGCTCTCACCGCCGATATAGCTGATCACTTCGAAACCATTGGTCAGGCGCACTTTGGCAACCTTCCGCATGGCGGAGTTCGGCTTCTTCGGTGTGGTGGTATAAACGCGCGTGCAAACGCCACGTTTTTGTGGGCAGCCCTGAAGGTGCTGCGACTTTTGGGCTCTTACTTTTGGCTGCCGCGGTTTGCGGATCAGCTGCTGGATCGTTGGCATTCCGGTTATTCCCCGTCTCTCAACACATGTGTCTGCATGGGGCGTCCCATGCGGGTTAATCAAATATGCATTACGCGTCCGCAATACACCAAGGGCCGCAACAGCCCCCTCAATCGGGGCGGATGCGGCGGGCTTCCAGAGGATCGGGGATTTAGCGTCCCGGATCTTGACCACTTCAGTTCTGATATCGGCGATAAAGGCTTGGCCCCCATGCCGTGATGGGGCGCGTATATGGGGAGTCGGAATGCTTGTCAACAGGCCCTGCCCGCTTGTCTCGGCGGCCCCACGCTGCCATGGTAGCCCGAGCGCAAAACACATGGCAAGCGAGGCCTGATCGGCAATGTCAGACGGCAAGATGCAGGTGATCGGCCTCGTGCGATTCTCCTACCCCGCCTTGGGCGGCTTTCAGATCGAGCACGAAAGCCCCGAGGCGCGCGCGGCCTTCCTTTACGACCCAGTGCGAATGGAAGAACGCTTTACCACCTTCGCGGGCCTCACATTGCCCCCTTTACGCGCACAGACCGACCCGGACTTCACCCTCGCCATCGTCGTGGGTGACACGATGCCCGAGCCACTGCTGGAACGCCTGTTTGACCTGGTGGAGGACATGCCGCAGGCGGTGATTATCCCCCGCGCGCCGGGCCGCCACCGCCAAGTGATGCGCGAGGCGATCAACCATGTGCGCGATGATACCTCTCCCCTGCCCTCGCTCCAGTTTCGGATGGATGATGACGATGCCGTTTCCGTCCGCTTTGTCGAACGGCTGCGCCATCACGCCACCTCACTGCGCCCGTTTCTCGCGCAAAACCGTTATGTGGGCCTTGATTTCAACCAAGGCCATATCGCACGGATCACCCCGAAGGGCATCCGCGCAAAACCCACGGTCGAGACCCTTTGGACCCCGGGCCTCGGCATGGCCGTGGCGCCCGGTGCCTCGCGCGGGATCATGAATTTCAGCCACGCAAAACTTGGCCGCGTGATGCCCGTTGTGACCCTGCCGGACCCCGATATGTTCATTCGCGGCCATAACGACTTCAACGACAGCCGCCAGAAAGACGGTGTGAAGCCCGTCCGCCTGCCCCCCCTTGATGTAGAGGGCCAGGCCCATTTCATGCAGCATTTCAACATCAGCGCAGATGCCATCCGCGCGCTTTACCGTTAACCCCGAAGGAGCCCCCCCATGCGCGTCATCGGCATCTGCCGCTTCTCCTACCCAGCACTTGGCGGGTTCAAACGGATGCACGACACGGTGGCGGAGCGTGAGGCCTATCTTTACGCGCCTGCCCGCATGGCCTTGCGCTTTGCGCATTTTGAAGCGCTGACCCTGCCCTCCATCGCCGCACAAACGGACCCCGACTTCACCTTTCTGGTGATCATCGGGCAAAATATGCCCAAGCCGTTTCTGGACCGTCTCCATGATATCTGCGCCCCCATCCCACAGATCAAAATCGTCGAATGGGAACCGATGAAACACCGCCTCGCCCTGCAACTGGCCATTCAGGCCGAGCTGGGAGACCCCGCGCCAGAATCACTGCAATTCCGGCTCGATGATGATGATGCGGTGGGGGTGGATTTCATCCAACAGATCCGCCTCATTGCGCGGCGGTCCGAGCGTCTGCGCCGCCGCGAGCCGCGCATGGTGATCGAATTCAACACTGGCTACTCCGCCACGCTGACCAAAGACGGCATTTTGTGCGAGGAGGTGATCAGCGCCTTCTGGGCCTGCGGCCTCGCGGTCTATTTTGCCGCCGGGGACAGACGCACGATCATGAATTACGGCCACCACAAGCTACACCACGAAATGCCCGCCCTCGTGACCCCGCGCCCGCCGATGTATATCCGCGCCAAACATACAGATAACGACAGCGCGGCCAAGTTCGTGCCAAAAGGTCTCGCGCCCATGAATGACGATCAGCGGCGCGTCTTCAAACACCGCTTCAACGTCGAGGAGGACGCCGTGAAAGCGCTATTCGCCGCCCTAGACGCGCCTCGCGGTAAAGGGTAAAGAGCCCACACCCCACCACAATCCCTGCCCCCAGAAGGGTTAGCGGATCCGGCCACTCGCCAAAGGCCAGCCATCCCAGAAGCAACGCCCAAAGGATGGCAGTATAGCGAAACGGCGCGGAAAAGCTGATCTCGCCTACCCGCATCACCATCACCGAAAAGAGATAGCCCACGATCACAAACCCCGAAGCCGCCACGATGAGCCCTGTTTCGCGCGCGGCCAATGGCTCCCACGGCGTACCCAGACTGGCCAACCCGAAGACCACCATCAACACCATCGCGGTCACAAATGTGACCAGCATCGACGGCACCTCCCGGCTAAGACCCCGCGTGGCCAGATCGCGCAGCGTGACGCAACACACAGCCCCCAGCCCGTAAAGCGCATATGGGTTGAACCCTTCCGGCCCCGGTCGCACGATCAGCATCACCCCCGCAAACCCCACAAGGACCGCCACCATCCGCCGCCACCCCACCGGATCGCGCAGAAAAAGCGCCGCCGCCAGCGTCAAGGTGAGCGGCAATGCCTGCAAAATCGCCGTTACATTGGCCAAAGGCATGTTGAAGAGGGCAGTCAAAAAACAATAGGTCGCGCCAAGCTCAGCAAGGGTGCGCAGCGCAATGATCCGCGCATCCCGCCCACCAAGTGCGAAGCGAAACGCCCCCATCCACCAAGCGATTCCGCCCACGGCAATTGATGTGAACAGCCCACGCAAAAACAAAAGCTGATTGAACGGCATGTCGCCTGCCAGCATCTTCATGAACGTATCATTAATGGTGAATGCGGCCATCGAGACCATCATGAAGATCGCAGCTGTGAGATTGTCCGAGCGTGCCATTCGGGCATTAACCCCAGCCCGTGCGCCCGCGTCCAGCGCTAATCCAGCGCCCCATTTTTTCTTGGGCTAGATACCCCCGCCGGAGGCGGCGCAAACGCAAAGGCTTAGCCAGCGAACGCCTGCTCAAGAAACCGGCGCACGTCTTTGTCCTGAACGTCCCTTACGGCTGCAAACTTGAGGTGGCGGCGGAATTTACCCTTGCCTTCAAGCTGCCCTTTTGGGTCCTCAAAGGATGCCCCGTTCGAGAACTCCAGCGAGACATGGTCCTTGTAGATAAAAATCCCACCGACAAATTTGCTGTCGTCTTTAGGGTCAAGCGCCAGAACCTCACCGCCATATTTGGGCACATAGCGCAGGTCCGTCTCCATCCCCGCGATGATGTCTTTCACCGCCAGCACGATGTCGTCCAGTGGGCCGTTCAACATATCCGGTGCTCCTCTGCTGGGCTGCGCCATCCTCGCGGCGGCGCCATGGCGGTCACCATATCACGCGGCACCTTCGAGATGAACCAGAGCCGCCCTCACACGAAAAAAGGCCCCGGTCGACGCCGGGGCCTTTCTCCAAATTTACCGTCAGAGCTTTACTCGTCGCGGCTCTCGGGCGTCTCTACCGGAGTGTTGAACGGATCGGCCGGGGCCGCATCCTCATCAATCACCGGAGCGGCCAGAGCGGCGGCCGCTTCGGCCTCCACACGGCGCGCCTCAATGACCACGTTGTCGCGGCCCGCTGCGATCTTACGCATATCCTGCGTCGCCCCGCCCGTACCCGCCGGGATAAGGCGGCCCACGATGACGTTTTCCTTGAGGCCAACCAGCTTGTCACGCTTGCCCTGCACCGAGGCTTCGGTCAGAACCCGCGTGGTTTCCTGGAAGGACGCCGCCGAGATGAACGACCGTGTCTGCAAGCTCGCCTTGGTGATCCCCAAAAGGATCGGCTCCCCCTGAGCAGGACGCACGCCCTTGGAGAGCGCTTTGGCGTTGGCCGCATCAAACTCGGCCTTGTCCACATGCTCACCCTTCAGAAGGGTTGTCTCACCGCTGTCCTGAATTTCCCACTTCTGGAGCATCTGGCGCACGATAACTTCGATGTGTTTGTCGTTAATCTTCACACCTTGGAGACGGTAGACGTCCTGAACCTCGTCGATCATGTAATCGGCCAGAGCCTCCACACCCATGATGGCGAGAATATCATGCGGCGCAGGGTTGCCGTCCATGATATAATCGCCCTTCTGCACGAAGTCTCCTTCCTGCACCGGAATGTGCTTGCCCTTGGGCACCATGTATTCGACCGTCTCCAGCGTCTCATCTGCTGGTTCAATCGAAATCCGACGCTTGTTCTTATAGTCACGGCCATAGCGGACATAGCCATCGATTTCGGCAATGATTGCATGATCCTTGGGGCGACGTGCCTCAAAGAGTTCGGCCACACGCGGCAGACCGCCGGTGATGTCCTTGGTCTTGGCGCCCTCGCGCGGAATACGTGCCACCACGTCGCCCGCCTTGACGTCATCACCCTCTTCGATGCTCAGAACCGCATCCACCGACATCGGATAGGTCACCGGGTTGCCTGCATCGTTGCGCACAGGCTCGCCATCGCTGCCCACGATGATGATCTCAGGCTTCAGCTCGTTGCCCTTGGGGGCCGCGCGCCAATCCATCACGATCTTCTGGGTCATGCCTGTGGCATCATCCGTCTCGTCGCGCACGGCAACGCCGGTCACGAGGTCGACGAATTTCGCCATCCCGTCACGCTCTGCGATAATGGGAAGCGTGTAGGGGTCCCATTCAAAGAGCTTGTCTCCGCGCGCAACCTTGTCGCCCACTTTGACATGCAGCTTGGTGCCGTAGCCCAGCTTGTGGCTGGCCAGTTCGACATCGCCTTCGCCCATGATCAAGAGCTTCATGTTCCGGCCCATTACCAGCGTCTCGCCCGCGGAATTCTCCAGCGTTTGGTCGCCCTCGAAGGCAATCTTGCCGGATTGGCTCGCCTCAAGGAAGGATTGCTGACCACCTTGAGCAACGCCGCCGATGTGGAACGTCCGCATCGTCAGCTGTGTACCCGGCTCACCAATGGATTGCGCCGCGATGATACCCACCGCCTCGCCGCTGTTGACCATGGTGCCGCGCGCAAGATCACGCCCGTAACACATGGCGCAAACACCATCTTCGGCCTCACAGGTCAGCGGTGAGCGGATGCGCGCAGTCTGGATGCCCGCCTCCTCAATCGCGTCTGCCATCAGCTCGTCAATCAGCTGACCCTTGGCCACGATCACCTCATCGGTGCCCGGCTTGATCAGGTCCTCGGCCGTCACCCGGCCCAGAACCCGCTCGGCCAGCGAGGAGACAACTTCACCATCATTGACGGCCGCCTCTGCGGTGATCGCACGCTCGGTCCCGCAATCATGCTCGCGCACGATGCAGTCTTGTGCCACGTCCACCAGACGGCGGGTCAGGTAGCCTGAGTTTGCCGTTTTCAGAGCAGTATCCGACAGACCCTTCCGGGCGCCGTGGGTCGAGTTGAAGTATTCAAGAACGGTCAGACCTTCCTTGAAGTTCGAGATGATCGGCGTCTCGATGATGTCGCCATTCGGCTTGGCCATCAGGCCACGCATCCCGCCCAGCTGCTTCATCTGCGTAACCGAGCCACGCGCACCGGAGTGGGCCATCATGTAGACCGAGTTTGGCTCCATTTCGACGCCCGCATCATCATGCTTGGAGGCCGAAATCGTATCCATCATCGCCGTGGTGACTTCGTCGTTACACTTGGACCAGGCATCGACAACTTTGTTATATTTCTCACCCTGAGTGATCAGGCCGTCCATATATTGCTGCTCGAAGCCTTTGACTTGATCGCGGGTCTCCCCGACGATGCCCCATTTGTTATCGGGCACCACCATGTCATCCTTGCCGAAGGAAATCCCGGCCTTGAAGGCCTCGCGGAAGCCCATCGTCATGATGTGATCGCAGAAGATGACACTCTCTTTTTGGCCGCAATAGCGGTAGACAGTGTCGATGACCTGCTGCACTTCTTTCTTGCGCAGAAGACGGTTCACAAGGCTGAACGGGGCCTTGGCGTTCTGCGGCAGAAGGCTGCCCAGACGCACGCGGCCCGGTGTGGTCTCAAACCGCACCATCACCTCATTACCTTCGGCATCAATCTGCGGCACGCGGGCTGTGATGGACGCGTGCAGATGCACCTCGCCCGCGTCCAGCGCATGCTGGACCTCATCGATGGACGAAAACGCCATGCCTTCGCCCTTCATGCCTTTACGCTCAAGCGAGGCATAGTAGAGACCCAAGATCATATCCTGCGACGGCACAATAATCGGCGCGCCGTTGGCGGGGCTGAGGACGTTGTTCGTGGACATCATCAGCACGCGCGCTTCAAGCTGTGCTTCCAGCGACAGCGGCACGTGAACAGCCATCTGATCGCCATCAAAGTCAGCGTTGAAGGCCGAGCAGACCAGCGGGTGAAGCTGGATCGCCTTACCTTCGATCAAGATGGGCTCGAACGCCTGAATGCCGAGACGGTGCAGCGTGGGGGCGCGGTTCAGCATCACGGGATGCTCGCGGATCACCTCATCGAGGATATCCCACACTTCGGGCCGCTCTTTTTCCACCAGCTTCTTGGCTTGTTTGACCGTCGAAGACAGCCCCTTGGCCTCCAGACGCGAGTAGATGAACGGCTTGAACAACTCCAGCGCCATCTTCTTCGGCAGGCCGCACTGGTGCAGCTTAAGTTCCGGGCCAGTCACAATGACCGAGCGACCTGAGAAGTCGACCCGCTTGCCCAAAAGGTTCTGGCGGAAGCGACCTTGCTTGCCCTTGAGCATATCCGACAGGGATTTCAGTGGGCGTTTGTTGGCACCCGTGATCACGCGGCCACGACGGCCATTGTCAAACAGCGCATCGACGGATTCCTGCAACATCCGCTTCTCGTTGCGCACGATGATATCGGGCGCGCGCAGCTCGATCAGGCGCTTGAGACGGTTGTTACGGTTGATCACCCGACGATACAGATCGTTGAGGTCGGACGTGGCAAAACGGCCCCCATCGAGCGGCACCAGCGGGCGCAGCTCGGGCGGGATGACCGGAATAACCGTCATCACCATCCACTCAGGACGGTTGCCGGATTCGAGGAAGCTCTCGACCACTTTCAGACGCTTGATGATTTTCTTGGGCTTCAATTCGCCCGTCGCAACGGCCAGATCGGCGCGCAGGTTATCGGCCTCGTTCTCCAGATCAATCTGGGCGAGCATGTCGCGGATGGCTTCCGCGCCGATATTGGCGGTAAACGCATCGGTGCCATAGGCGTCCTGCGCGTCCATGAACTCTTCCTCGGTCAGCATCTGACCATAGGTGAGGTCCGTCAGACCCGGCTCAATCACCACATAGTTCTCGAAATAGAGCACCCGCTCCAGATCGCGCAGCGTCATGTCGAGCATTAGACCGATACGCGATGGCAGGGATTTCAGGAACCAGATATGCGCACAGGGTGCTGCCAGCTCAATGTGGCCCATCCGCTCGCGGCGGACCTTTTGGAGCGTGACTTCCACGCCGCATTTCTCGCAGACAACGCCGCGATACTTCATCCGCTTATATTTACCGCACAGGCATTCATAATCTTTGATCGGGCCAAAGATACGCGCACAAAAGAGGCCATCGCGCTCGGGCTTGAACGTGCGATAGTTGATGGTCTCGGGCTTTTTGATCTCGCCGTAGGACCAGCTCAGGATCCGCTCGGGCGATGCCAGCGACACTTTGATTTCGTCAAACGTCTGTGCTGTCGCGACAGGGTTGAACGGGTTGTTTGTCAGTTCTTGGTTCATCTGGTGACCTTTCGGTTAAGGCGATACGTTGAGGGAGGGGCCCAAACCCGCTCTCGGATCAGGGCCCCGGGAAATTCGGTGAATTCCCCTATTCCTCCCCCTCCGAGTCCAAGAGTTCCATATTGAGGCCCAATCCGCGGACCTCCTTGACCAGCACGTTGAACGATTCCGGCACGCCGGCATCGAAGCTGTCCTCGCCTTTGACGATGCTTTCATACACCTTGGTACGGCCTGCCACGTCATCCGACTTCACAGTCAGCATTTCTTGCAACGTGTAGGCGGCGCCGTAGGCTTCCAGAGCCCAGACCTCCATCTCCCCGAAGCGCTGGCCGCCAAACTGGGCTTTACCACCCAGAGGCTGCTGCGTGACGAGGCTGTAAGGCCCAGTGGAGCGTGCGTGGATCTTGTCATCGACAAGGTGATGCAGCTTGAGCAGATACTTCACCCCGACGGTCACAGGACGCGCAAACTGCTCGCCCGTGCGACCGTCAAACAGGATCGACTGACCCGAAGTGTCAAAACCCGCGCGGCTCAGCGCATCGTTCACATCCGCCTCTTTGGCACCATCAAAGACCGGCGTGGCAATCGGCACACCGGTCGTGACATTGCCTGCGGCCTCGACCAGTTGATCCTCGCCCATGCCTTCAATGCCTTCTTCGTAGACATCATCACCATAAGCCAGACGCATCGCCTCGCGCACAGGGGTCAGATCGCCGGAGCGGCGATAGTCCTGAAGCGCTTCGTCAATCTTGATGCCAAAGCTGCGCGCGGCCCAACCCATATGGGTCTCAAGGATCTGACCCACGTTCATCCGGCTGGGAACGCCCAGAGGGTTGAGGCAGAAATCAACCGGCGTGCCATCCGCGAGGAACGGCATGTCCTCCATCGGCACCACTTTGGAAATCACACCCTTGTTGCCGTGACGACCGGCCATCTTGTCACCGGGCTGAAGCTTACGCTTCACCGCGATGAACACTTTGACCATCTTCATCACGCCGGGGGGCAGATCATCGCCGCGGCGAACCTTCTCGACCTTATCCTCGAACCGTGCGTCCAAAGCGCGTTTCTGCGCCTCATACTGCGCGTTGAGGGCTTCCATGATCTGCGCGTCCGCCTCTTCCTTCAGCGCAAGCTGCCACCACTGACCCTTGGTCAGCGTGCCAAGCAGCTCTTCGGTGATCTCGGAGTTGGATTTGACACCTTTGGGGCCTTTGACGGCAGTTTTGCCGAGGATCATCGTGCCGAGACGCGCGTAGATGTTGCGGTCCAGAATGGCCATCTCATCGTCACGGTCGCGGGCCAGACGCTCAACCTCTTCACGCTCGATCTGAAGCGCGCGTTCGTCTTTTTCCACGCCGTGGCGGTTAAAGACGCGCACTTCGACCACAGTGCCGAAGTCACCGGGCTTCACGCGCAGCGACGTGTCGCGCACATCCGAGGCTTTCTCACCAAAGATCGCACGGAGAAGTTTCTCCTCCGGCGTCATTGGGCTTTCGCCCTTCGGTGTGATCTTGCCGACCAGAATATCGCCCGGCTCCACGTCCGCGCCGATATAGACGATGCCCGCCTCGTCGAGGTTGCGCAGGGCTTCCTCGCCGACATTGGGGATATCGCGGGTGATCTCTTCTGGGCCAAGCTTGGTGTCGCGGGCGGCCACTTCGAATTCCTCGATATGCACGGAGGTGAACACATCATCGCGCGACATACGCTCGGAAATGAGGATCGAATCCTCAAAGTTGTATCCGTTCCACGGCATGAACGCGACGACCACGTTCCGGCCAACGGCCAGCTCGCCCATGTCGGTCGCGGGACCATCGGCGATGACCTCGCCCTTGCCCACGGTATCGCCCACCTTCACCAAAGGACGCTGGTTGATACAGCTGTTCTGGTTGGAGCGTTGGAACTTGCGCAAGCGGTAGATATCGACGCCGGGATCACCCGGCTCCATGTCTTCCGTGGCGCGCACAACGATACGCTGAGCATCGACTTGGTCGATGATGCCTGCGCGTTTCGCCATGATCGCTGCACCGGAATCACGGGCCACAACGCCCTCGATGCCCGTCCCGACCAGCGGCGCTTCGGCCTGCAAGAGCGGCAGAGCCTGACGCATCATGTTCGAGCCCATCAAGGCGCGGTTCGCATCGTCATTCTCAAGGAACGGGATGAGAGAGGCCGCAACCGAGACCAGCTGCTTGGGGCTGACGTCGATCAGGTCCACAGCATCGCTGGGCGCGAGCATGTAATCACCCGACTGGCGCGTGCTGACCAGATCGTTCTCAAACCGGCCATCTGCGTCAAGCTTTGCGTTGGCCTGAGCAACCGTGTGGCGCATTTCCTCAGTCGCAGACATGTATTGCACTTCGTCCGTGACCTTGCGGTCCACAACCTTGCGATAGGGCGTCTCGATGAAGCCATATTTGTTCACCCGCGCGAATGTCGCGAGCGAGTTGATAAGACCAATATTCGGCCCCTCGGGCGTTTCAATCGGGCACATGCGACCGTAGTGGGTTGGGTGCACATCGCGCACCTCAAAGCCCGCACGCTCGCGTGTCAGACCCCCTGGCCCAAGCGCGGAGAGGCGGCGCTTATGCGTCACTTCCGAGAGCGGGTTGGTCTGGTCCATGAACTGCGACAGCTGGCTTGAGCCAAAGAACTCACGCACGGCGGCGGCGGCTGGTTTCGCATTGATCAGATCCTGAGGCATAACGGTGTCGATCTCGACACTCGACATACGCTCCTTGATCGCGCGCTCCATCCGCAGGAGGCCCACACGATACTGGTTCTCCATCAATTCCCCAACCGAGCGAACGCGGCGGTTTCCGAGGTGGTCGATATCGTCGATATCGCCCTTGCCATCGCGCAGCTCAACCAGCGCCTTGATGCAGGCCACGATATCATCGCGGTCCAGCGTGCGCTGCGTGTCAGGCTTCTCAAGCGCCAGACGCATGTTCATCTTCACACGGCCCACGGCGCTCAGGTCATAGCGTTCGCTGTCAAAGAAAAGCGTATCAAAGAGGTTTGACGCGGCCTCTTCCGTGGGCGGCTCGCCGGGGCGCATCACGCGGTAGATATCCATGAGCGCGGTGGAGCGGTTCATGTTCTTGTCCGCCGCCATCGTGTTGCGCATGTAGGGGCCGACATTGATATTGTCGATGTCGAGCACCGGGATCGTGGTGATTCCTGCGTCCAGAAGCTCTTTCAGGGAGCCGCCGGTCACTTCGCCCGCCTTGTCATATTCAAGCGTCAGCTCATCACCCGCCTCGACATAAATCGCGCCGGTCTCTTCGTTGATGATGTCGCGCGCGACGAACTTGCCCAAGATATGCTCGTATGGGACGAGCAGCTCGGTCACGTTGCCTTCGTCGATCAGTTTCTTGACCGCGCGAGGCGTGACTTTCTTGCCCGACTCAGCGATCACTTCGCCGGTTTTCGCATCCACCAGATCATAGGTGGGGCGCGTGCCACGGGCACGTTCGGGGAAGAACTTGGTGACCCAGCCCTTGTTCTTCTTCAGCTTGAAATCAACCGTGTCGTAATACGCATTCATGATGTCCTCTTGGTCGAGGCCAAGCGAATAGAGAAGCGTTGTCACGGGCAGTTTGCGGCGGCGGTCGATGCGCGCAAACACGATGTCCTTCGCGTCAAATTCAAAGTCGAGCCAGCTGCCGCGATAGGGAATAATGCGGCAGGCAAAGAGAAGCTTGCCCGAGGAGTGGGTCTTGCCCTTGTCATGGTCAAAGAACACGCCGGGAGAGCGGTGCATCTGAGACACGATCACACGCTCAGTGCCGTTGACAACAAAGGTGCCGTTGGGCGTCATAAGGGGCATATCGCCCATGAAGACGTCCTGCTCCTTGATGTCCTTGACTGACTTGGCACCAGTATCCTCGTCGATATCGAACACGATCAGACGCAAGGTGACCTTCAGCGGTGCGGCATAGGTCATGTCGCGCTGCATGCACTCTTCAACGTCGTATTTCGGCTTCTCCAGCTCATAGCTGACGAATTCGATCACGCTCGTCTCGTTGAAATCCGAGATCGGGAACACCGACTGGAAGACACCTTTGATGCCTTCACCATCCAACGGAACAGGGCTATCGCCCGAGTTCAGAAAGAGGTCATAGGAGGATTTCTGAACCTCGATAAGGTTCGGCATTTCGAGGACTTCGCGGATTTTTCCGAAGTACTTACGCAAACGCTTTTGGCCAAGGTAGGTCTGAGCCATGTGTATAAACACCTTTCAATTTCTCACCGGTCGCACGCACTGTTGGGCACCAGCCGCGCGGCCATTTGAGACAGCGGGTTCCGGGTCAATTCATGGCCTCTGTCCCACCAGAAGCCTCCCGATCCGGAACCTCGCCTGAGAGAAACCCGGCCCGCAAATCGTGCAGGGCCTCTCTGAGACAGGTTCGGCTGGGGGCGGATGACCCGTCCCCAGCCTGCGTTTACATAGTGCGTCCGGCGCTTTTACAAACACCGGGCTGTTTTCCAAAGGATGGAAAACGCGCAGATCGCACCGCTCTTACTTGATTTCGACTTCGGCGCCAGCTGCTTCCAGCTTGCCCTTCAGGTCTTCGGCTTCGTCCTTGGAGACTTGCTCCTTGACGGCTTTGCCACCGGCTTCGACCAGGTCCTTGGCTTCTTTGAGGCCCAGACCAGTGATCGCGCGGACTTCCTTGATCACGTTGATCTTGGAGGCGCCTGCCGATTTCAGGATAACGTCGAATTCGCTCTGCTCTTCGCCAGCGTCGCCGCCGCCGTCGCCCGCAGGGCCCGCCATCATCACAGCGCCGCCTGCGGCGGGCTCGATGCCATACTCGTCTTTGAGGATGGTTTTCAGTTCTTGTGCTTCGAGAAGCGTCAGACCGACGATCTCTTCTGCCAGTTTTTTCAGATCAGCCATTTTATCATGCTTTCCGTTTTAAGATGGGTTCCAACGACGAAGGCTCACGCCCCCGCCGGAATGTCAGATGCGTTATGCCGCTTCGGCCTTCTCTTCGATGGTCGAAAGGATGCTCGCGATGTTCGAAGCAGGTGCGCCAATTGCACCGGCAATGTTCGAAGCAGGTGCGCCGAGACAACCCACGATGGAAGCAATAAGCTCCTCGCGCGAAGGCATTTTCGACACAGCTTCGACACCAGCCCGGTCCAGAGCGCTCTCACCCATTGCCCCGCCAAGGATCTCATATTTTTTGTTAACCTTGGCGAAATCCTCGGACACTTTGGCGGCTGCCACAGGGTCTTCAGAATAGGTCAGAACGGTCATGCCCGTGAGGTATTCAGCGATGCTTGCACATGGCTTGCCCTCAAGAGCAATCTTAGCGAGCCTGTTTTTGGCAACACGAACCGAGGCATCGGCCGCACGTGCGCGCGCCCGAAGATCCTGCATTTCCGCAACTGTAATCCCGGCATAGTGGGCAACCACTACGACGCCAGAGCTTTCGAAGATTTGGCCGAGTTCGTCGACCAATTTCTCTTTCTGGGCTCTATCCACAGTTTCACTCCAAATTTCGGGGGAGAATTCCCCCAGCTCGATGACACCGGGCAAGGTGCCCGGCTTTTAGTCCTGTAAACGGGGCTATATCAAAGCATCCAAAGCATGCGCTCCGGCTGATCTCGTCAACTCCCGCCTCGGGCAGGGAATTAAGGGTTTGCACCCACCCACCGTCTTGGACGAAACGCGAAAGAGGCATGAGACGAATCTCATACCACCTGCGCTGCGTAGCCTCTAGAGGGTTTATCCCGCGATGCCAAGCCCTCGTGCGAAATTGAGTATTGGTCAGGCAGCCGTCGCCGCCCCGATCGCGCCAGGTGGGGAAACACCGGCAGCGAGGACCAGCTTTTTGATCTCGGTTGTGGATATATTTTCCGTGCGCGGCAGATAGACCACCCGGCAGAGATCCGACAGGTCATCGAATTTGCCCGTCCAATCGCTGCCCATGGCAAAAATATCAGCACTGAACCTCTGCACGTCGCCGCGCTTTTGGTCCCACCTCTCCTCCGGAAAAACCTCGTCAACATAGCGGCACGCGGCGAGGATTTCGGCACGCGCCTCGAATGGCATGATGCAAGTCTTGCCCTTGGTCGCGTTAAACGCATCAGTGGAACAGCCTACAATCAAGCGGTTACCAAGCTTGGCCAGACGCGCAAGCAGACGCACATGGCCAGAGTGAAACAGATCAAAGGTACCATAGGTTAAAACAGTTGCGCGCTTGCGTCTCATGCTCAAATCTCCGCCATGCCGGATGCGCGCAAAAAGCGGGCAAACTGGCGTTTCTTCTGCTTCCAGGGGAAATGGAAATAAGGGTTCGGATCGCGCCAGTCATGGCCGTAATTCACCGCCAGCATCTTCTCGGGCGCAGCCGGGATGGGCAGGTTCGAATGTGGGCAGAGGGCCAAGGGAAACACATCTTCAACGCTCAGCTCACCATAGGTGTGCGGATACACATAAACGCGACCCTGATAGGTCCACGCCGGGAACACGTCAACGGACACACCGGCCCCGGTCTTAAGCTGCACCTGCGCCATCGGCTTTGCATCACTCAGATCAAGCAAACCCGCCTCCTGCATCTGCATCCGCAAGACACGCCACATGCGCCCAGCCTCACGCTCTGTGCGCGCGTTGAGCATGATCGCCAGATCCACGTCATCATCGTGATCAATCAGCTTACCGTCGCGCACCACTCCCAAAAGGGTGCCCGAATTGAGAAATACCTCTCCCCCCAATGCATCCAGCGCCCGAACTGCGGCAATCACTTCGTCCCAGACAAGGCTGTGGTCGCGCGCATCAAACGTGTCGGGCAGGAAATCATGACCCAGAAGCGTCTGCGCCCCAGCGGCACGTTTGAGACGCGCTTCAAACGCGTCAAACATCTCCCGCTCACCGGCGGCAATGCGCAGCTTTCGCAAGGAGTTCATGAAAATGCGCGTGCGAGCAGGGCGGATACGACCCACAAACTGAAGCATAATCCGCGCCTCAAGCTCGGTCAGACTGCGCGGCGTCTCGGCCAAGGCATCCAGTTGTTTCATATATTCAAACGGGCTGAAATCCGCGTCTGCGGACTCCAGTTGAGCCGCCGCAATCGCATGAATATCTGCCACCCTCGGCCCTGTGGGCCGAGTCTCAGATAGGACATCCTGCATTTTCACTGCCTCAAGATCTGTCATTCGACATTATCATTGAGGAGTAGGTTGCCCGCGTAGGCCGTCATTGTGCAAGAATTACTTAACCAAAGCCATGCCACGCGCAAAAACGGTGCGGCAAAAAAGAAACAGGCCCCCCAAAGGGAGGCCTGCTCAAATACCGCGAGGTTTTGGGTGCATCTTACTCGCTGACGGCCTCGCCAACGCTGATCGTGACGCCCGGACCCATCGTCGAGGTCAGCGAAATTCGCTTCATATAGGCCCCTTTGGACCCGGCAGGCTTGGCCTTGGCCACAGCCGTGATGAAGGCGCGCACATTCTCGACAAGCTGCGCTTCCCCGAAGGAGGCCTTGCCGACACCGGCGTGAACCACACCGGCCTTCTCGGCCTTGAACTGCACTTCGCCGCCCTTTGCCGCTTTCACTGCATCGGCCACATCCATGGTCACCGTGCCCACTTTGGGGTTCGGCATCAGGTTGCGTGGGCCAAGCACTTTGCCCAAACGGCCCACAACGGGCATCATGTCAGGCGTCGCGATGCAGCGATCAAAATCGATCTTGCCGCCTTGGACGATTTCCATCAGGTCCTCGGCCCCAACAATGTCCGCGCCAGCCGCTTCGGCTTCTTCAGCCTTCGCGCCACGGGCAAACACGGCGACGCGCATTGTCTTACCGGTACCGTGGGGTAGACCGATCACACCGCGGACCATCTGGTCTGCGTGGCGTGGATCGACGCCCAGATTGACAGCCACTTCGATAGTCTCGTCGAACTTCGCCTTGGCGTTGTTCTTGACCAGTGCCACAGCCTCTTCAACCGACAGATTGCTCTTGCCGTCGAATGCTTCACGCGCCGAACGCGCCCGTTTTCCAAGTTTTGCCATCTTACTTCACCTCGATGCCCATGGAGCGCGCGCTGCCGACAATGATTTTCATCGCAGCTTCGACGTCGTTTGCGTTCAGGTCTTTCCACTTCGCTTCGGCGATTTCACGCACCTGCTTCACAGAGACCGAGCCTGCCACATCGCGGCCTGGCGTCTTGGAGCCGGATTTCAGCTTGGCTGCCTTCTTGATGTAATAGGACGCAGGTGGCGTCTTGATTTCCATCTCGAAGGATTTGTCCTGATAATATGTGATCACGGTCGGGCAAGGGGCACCTTGCTCCATGTCCTGCGTCTTGGCGTTGAACGCCTTGCAGAATTCCATGATATTGATGCCGCGCTGACCCAGCGCCGGGCCTACGGGCGGCGAGGGGTTTGCCTGTCCGGCGGGCACTTGCAATTTCATGCTGCCGACGAGTTTCTTGGCCATTGGCCTTCTCCTTTTTCAACACCCTCGGGGCGCGCCCTTCGGGATATTCGTTGCCGTGGTCCGGTCTGGGCGCCGCGGCGCCCTCGCCTCCCACATCGGGGTGCTTCCCGGCCCAGACGGGCCAGAGAAGCGATACACGTCAGCTCTGCTTGGTGACCTGCGTGAATTCCAGCTCGACCGGGGTTTCCCGGCCAAAGATCGACACCGCCACCTTGAGGCGCTGGTTGTCGTCGTCGACTTCCTCGACCATCCCGTCGAAATCTTCGAACGGGCCGTCGTTGACCTTGACCTTCTCACCCACTTCAAAGTGGATAAGCGTGCGCGGCGCTTCTTCACCCTCTGCCACACGGCCAAGGATTGTCTGCACTTCGGAGTCGCGCATCGGCATCGGGCGTCCCTGAGGGCCCAAAAAGCCGGTGACACGGTTGATGGAATTAATCAGGTGATAGCCCTGATCGGACATTTCCATCCGCACGAGAACGTAGCCGGGCATGAACCGCCGCTCCGCTGTCACTTTTTTGCCGCGCCGAATCTCGATCACTTCTTCTGTCGGGACCATCACCTCTTCGATGTCGTCCTCAAGACCGCTCTCGATCACGGATTGCCGGATCTGCTCTGCGATCTTCTTCTCGAAATTCGAGAGCACGCTGACCGAATACCACCGCTTCGCCATGCCTGATCACATCCTCATTCCGTTCGGCGCTTTGGCCGAAAATTCTGCTGTCCCGCGCGCTTGCCGCGCAGAGGCCCCGAAACACGAAATCGGCGCGCTCACCGAATCGAAGCGCGCCATATCCCGGAGGTGAGGCGGGCAATACCTTTGATTGCTGAGCGGTTCAAGGCCCGAGCGCCGAAAACCACGCGCAGATCAGAAGTTGCCCAAAATAGCCTGAAGGCCTGTGCGGATGCTAAGATCCACAATCGCGAAGAAAATCGCCGTCAGCGTGGCCATGATCAACACCATGACCGTGGTCAAAAGCACCTCGCGGCGCTGGGGCCAGACGACCTTGCTGACCTCCGAGCGGACCTGCTGAATAAACTGAACGGGGTTGGTGCGTGCCATGTGATCGTCTCTTTTCGCCTGTTTCAAGCGACATACGCCGCAGCGCGCGTGATTTCAAGGGCGCATACGCGGTGCACGCGCGCCCCTGAGGCCCCATGATCACCCCCGCCCAGAGCCGCACACGGAGCCGCGCTCAGAGATGGCGCGCCTCGGCGGCGATGCGGTCAAACGGGTCAGGTCGGCCGTCCAGACCATCGCCCATCAGGCTCGCGCGGCTGAAATCAGGCATGTAGAGCCCTTCTGTCCAGCGCTCTGGCAGTCGGTCAAGCAGGGCGTCCAGACGCATGGCAAGCCGGTCAGCCCGGTCACGCATCCGCTCGGCCCGCTCAGGATTGCGTGCATCCAGCCAGACATAGAAGCGGATAAACCCCTCGGCCACACGGGCGCCGCCCAAGGCGGCAAAGGCCGCGATCACAAGCCAGCACACCACGATCACCAGACCGAGGATCAACCAAGGCTTCCATATAACAACGAGGACAATCGGGGCAGCGATCAACACGCGCTTTTGCCAGGGGCCAGCCACACGTCGCCCTGTCAGATCCTCAATCTTGGGCATGACGCGGGCGGCACTCTGGGCGCGGCGGATATTTGCGGCCTCACGAGTTGCGGCGTCGCGGCGTGCATTACGCCCCGCAAACCCCAGAAGCTCTTCTTGGTCAACCACTTGAGGAAGCGCGGCGCGGGCATCCTCCTGACGACTCTTGGCGAGGGTTTGGGCGATAATTCTATCAACCTCGGCCTCTGAAACCGGCTCAGGTCGCGTTTGCAGAGGTTGCAGGCGGAGACCGGGACGCACATCGCGCGGGTCCACATAAAGGCCGGAAATTTCATCGGATATTGACACAGCAGCACCACTTATTCGTTGCGCCCCCACGCATATCCAGCTCGGGCACAGCAGCGTGCTCATTCCGAATAAAGCCAAGCTAGGGCGCGATTCGGGCAAAATTGTGACAAACGCGGAAATTGCGAGGCAAATGCCCCTCAATATGGCCTTAGCGTGGCGGCAGAGTTAATGACCCAGCGAAAGCACCATGGCCGCAGAGCAGTCTATAATATTCGAAAGGTTCGAAAATGGCAGGGGCAGCAGGGTTCGAACCCGCGACCTACGGTTTTGGAGACCGTCGCTCTACCAACTGAGCTATACCCCTACTGGGGGTGCGGATTAAGATAATTCGCGCTCGGGCGCAAGGCCCGATCAGCTGAGATTACCGCACGCCGCCCTTACGCCGCACTGCGCGATTTGCACCAATCGGGCGATTGCACAATTCCCTTGTCGAAAAGCGCGCTGATCTCGCGATCGTCCAGCTTCGCCACATCCCCCAACACCTCTTCGGTATGCTGGCCCAGCGCGGGCGCGACCTCGGGCGCGCGGCGCGCGTGGGACGAGAACGTGGCCGGGTGACCGGGCACAGGGTAGCGGCCCACACCGGGGTGGTCCATCTGCGTGAACATAGGGTTGGCCTCGCTCAGGTCTGCATCCTCGCGCAGCGCCTGATCAAGGGTGCGGAACTCGGACCATGTGAGACCTGCCTTATCAAACGCATCGCCAAAATCCGCCACCGCACGCGCGGCGAACCATGGCTTCAAAATCGCAGTGATCTCATCGCGCAAGACCCAGCGTTCGCCTTCAACGCGCAAATTCTGACCCGTACGCGCGGCGAGGGCGTCCATCGCCTCACCCGTATCCGTAGCCTTGACGATACCCGTCCATTGCCGGTCTGTCAGGCCAATGATCATCACCCGCCGCCCATCGGCGCAGAGAAAATCCTGACCATACGCACCGTAAAGCGCGTTGCCTGCTTTGGGCCGCGATTGACCTGTCGTGGCCGCCTCACCGATCATCCCCAAATGGCCAAGGGCCGCCGCCGCCACATCCTTGAGGGCCAGTTCAACCTCCTGCCCGCCGCCGCCGCGCAGGCGTTGACGCTCAGCTGCCATGAGGGCGGAAACCACCATGTTGCCCGCAATCAAGTCCCAGCATGGCACCACATGCGCCACCGGGTCATCGCTGCCCTCGGGGCCGGTCATGGCCGGCACGCCCAAAGACGGGTTCACGCTGTAATCCACCGCCGGGCGGCCATGACGATCCCCGGTAAGGGTGACCATGACCATATCCTCGCGCTGCTGGCTGAGGGTCTCGTAATCCATCCAGCCGCGCACCCGCAGGTTGGTGATGAAGAGCCCCGCATCATCGCCGGGTGCCGTGATGATCCGGCTGATCAACTCGCGCCCCTCGGGTGATTTCATATCGACCGCGACGGATTTCTTGCCCTTGTTGAGTCCTGCCCAAAAAAGGCTCTGCCCGTCGGGCGCAATGGGCCAGCGGCCCGCGTCAAGCCCGCCACCGATACGGTCGAAGCGGATCACCTCAGCCCCCATCTGGGCCAATGTCATCCCCGCGAGAGGCACCGCCACAAAGGCCGAGCCTTCTACAACGCGCATACCTTGCAAAATTCCCGTCATGTCATCTCCTCCCATGTGGCCGAGGCCTGCATCGTCTGGTGCCCGAGGCTCGTCCCGGCCCAAAGCCGGAGCGTCCCGTCCTCCCATGTGCCGCGCAGATGCAATCCATCGTCGTGAAAAAGCGGGTGAACCCCGCGAAATGTGAACCCGTCAGGCGTGCGCCCCTTGGTGCGCGCCGCCCCCGCGATCAGCCGTGTGGCCTGAAGCGGGCCATGCACGACAAGGCCGGGGTAGTTTTCGACCTTTTGCGCATAGGGCAGATCAAAATGAATGCGGTGCGCGTTGAACGTGCAGGCCGAGTACCGAAACAGAAGCGCCTCATTGACCCGCACATCCTCAGCGTAGGCCGCGCCCTCGGGTAAAGGCTGCTTGCGGGGTGGGGTGAAGCTATCGGGGATGGCGAGGTAAACGATATCCTGCCGCTCCGTTATGGCCAGCCCGTCCTCACCATGAACCTCGTGATCGACTGTGACGAACACCATCGGCCCTGTCGCGCCATGCTTCTCGCTGACCTTCGCGATGGTCGAATGGCGGGTGATCACCTCGCCCACATGGAGCGGCGCATGAAACGTCAAAGCGCCCCCGGCCCACATCCGCCGCTCCAGCGGTACGGGCGGCAAAAACCCCCCAAGCGCCGGATGACCATCCTTGGCCAAAGCATTGTTGGGCACGGTCGGCAGGATGGCGCACCAATGCCACAGCTGCGGCAGGACATCGCCCATGCGCGGCGCATCGCCATGTTCCAGCGTGGCCGCCAGCATCGCAGCCATCGTCGCGTCGATGCTGCCGCTGGACATATCCTGCTTGCCCGCCCAAGCGGTGAGATTGACCTGATCCATAGGTCTTCCTTTTGTTCGAATTGCGCCGTACATGGCGGGTTTTTCAAATAATATCAAATGTTTTTAATGGGTTATCGGAATGCAACGGCATGCAGAAACCGCGATGCTGCATCTGCACCTCCCGCAAAACTCTTGAAACCATTCACAGTTTTGCAGTCACGCTGCGCTGCGGCGTGATATTGTAATTGCACCGCTTTGCGACAGCCCGCCGCAGGGGAAGGTGCGCGTGCTTATTTTATAGGCAGTGTTGGGCCGGGATCAGCTTTCCGGCGCCAGGACCACATCAGGCTCGGTTACGATCAACGTAGATTGCACAGACGCCGCCTGCGCGGCAGCCCCTGTCGCCACAACATCCGCAGAAGCGTCTGTAGCCTCTGTAGCACCGTCTGCTGCCGCATCCGTGGCCTCTTCGGCTGCCACCGCAGCCTCTGCCTCCGCATCAACCTGCGCCTGCGCAGCCCGTTGCGCGCGCAGGACGGCCTTATTCGCCTCCGCCCCGCCGAACCATTCCTTGTCAAGGTTTTCACGCACCAGCCAGTTCTGGATAAGCTTCGCCGCGTTGCGGCTGAGGTTCTCCATCTGAACCTCCTTGGACTGCGTGAGGCCAGAGCTGATCATCGTGCTACCCGAGATCGTCTCAACGATCGTGATCTGCTCAGGCTTTTCATTCAGCTTCTTGCCTGCCGCATCATCCCACGCCGTCACGTTGACAATCAGCGCCGATTTGGGCGATGCGACCAACGGTATCCCCGGCACAGCCAGCACATACCCCTCAACCGAAATCCCCAAGTGATAGAGCCTGGCGCCTTGATAGCGGCTGAACCGCTCGTCGATCGCCGCTTTCACCGAGGCTGCCCATTCTTCTTCCGTCGCATCGCGCGAGGCAGGGCCCTTGGTCAGGTTTGGCGCCACCACCACGTTATGGCCCAGCGCGAAATCCCCCAAAGGCACGGGCGCGCTGTCCAGATCATTGGCATTGGTGCACGCACTCACCAAAGCAAGGCCACAGCACAGCGCGGCAAGACGGGTGAGTTTTCGATGGGCGAACATGAGGCGGCAGCCTTCCTATGATATCTTCCTGCAAAGCGATTTAGCCCATGGGGCGGGGCGCTGCAATCATTTGCCCGTGCAGGCCTCTCGCCCTAAATCCTCCGTAGTCATCATCCGGAGATAAAATGCCCCCATCCAGCCCCTCCGTTGCCGTGTCGCTCCCGGTGGAGCCGATGGGCCTGTTGCGCAGCCTCACCGCCGCGCGGCGCAATATTCTCAGCATTATCCCCAAGGCCGCCACGCAGGAGCCTATCGTCTCGGGGCGCACCGGGCGGCGATGGCACATGATCACCGATCCCGGCGCCCTGCGCGAGATATTGCTGGAGCGGGTCGAGGATTATCCCAAATCCGTCGTCACAAAGAACCTGCTGCGCCCGGCGATCGGCGACTCGCTCTTTATCGCGGAGGGCGCGCATTGGCGTTGGCAACGCCGCGCGGCGGCCCCGGCTTTTTCGCACCGCAACGTGATGAACCTCGCCCCGATCATGACCGCCGCCGCCGAGCGGAGCGCCGAACGGATCGCCGCCGCTGGCCCCCGCGCGATTGATATGGCCGAGGATATGGTCCGCACCACATTCGATGTAATTGCCGAAGTGACCTTCTCCGGCGGTGGCGCGATGGATGCGGATGCGGTCCACCACGCCATCGACGGGTATATTGCGCAGGCGGGCAAGATATCGCTTTTCGATTTCATGGGCCTGCCCGATTGGGTGCCGCGCCCCGGCCGCATCACCCCCGATAAGGGGATGGCCGATATGAAAGCCTTCGCCGATGAGGCGGTGGAAGCCCGCCGCCAGCGCGGTGCGCAAGGCGTGCCAGACCTGCTGGATCTTCTGCTGGAGGGCGAAGACCCAAAGACCAAACGCCAGATGACCACCGAGGAATTGCGCGACAACCTGCTGACCTTCATCGTGGCGGGCCATGAGACGACCGCGCTGACACTGGCATGGTCGCTCTATCTCTGCGCCTATGACACCCGCGTGCAAGACAAGGCCCGCAGCGAGATCGCAGCCGCCCTTGGGGGCCGTGCGGCCACCGGCGATGACGTGGCCAACCTGCCCTATATCCGCCAAATCGCCGACGAGGCGCTGCGTCTCTATCCGCCCGCCGCCCTCGTCTCGCGCACGGCGATGAAAGACGACACGCTTTGCCGCACCGAGATCCGCATTGGCGACACGGTAATTGTGCCGATATATGCGCTGCACCGGCATCACGCGCTCTGGGATGCGCCCGACAGTTTCCGACCCGAACGGTTTGAGGATCGCAAAGCCGTGCCGCGCTACAGCTACCTGCCGTTCGGCGATGGCCCACGCGTCTGCATCGGGGCAAGCTTTGCGTTGCAAGAGGCCGTGATCATCCTCGCCACCCTTCTGGGCCGTTTCCGTTTCACGCCCGTAAAGGGCCGCGACCCCGATCCGGTAATGATCCTGACCCTGCGCCCTGAGGGCGGTGTCTGGCTTCAGGCCGAGGCGGTTTGACCCGCGAGCCGCGCGCAAGATTTCAATCGCAAACCGCCCGAAGCGCCGCCCATTCCGCCTCGGTCAGAACCGGGCTGGTCGCACCCTGCCCCTCTGCATGGTTGCGCGCGGCTTCTGCGCGCGCAGCACTTGCCGGGTGGCTGGAAAAATACGCAGGCAGCGCGGGCATCCCACCTTCCATATCCGCCAAAACGTCAAAGAAGTCCGCCATGGCTGCGCTGCTCACACCTGCGCGGCTCAGCATATCAAGCGCGAAGATATCCGCCTTGGCCTCGGCCTCGCGCGTGTAGCTCGCCTGAAGCATACGCTCGCCCAGAAACACCGCAGCAGCGCCCCCGGTTACATCGCCCAGCACCATCGACAAAATCCCCGCAGATCCTGCCGCGCGCAATGCATGGCGCGTGGCGTCCCGCCGCTCCACATGGGCAATCTCATGGGCCAGAACGGCGGCCACCGCATCGGGTCCGCTGGCGTTCTCCAACAGGCCGCGCATGATCACGATCTGCCCGCCAGGGGCGGCAAAGGCGTTGATCATCTCATGATCAAACACCTGCATCTCCAGACCGTAGCTCACATCGCTCCCCGCCGTCAGCCGCGCGGTCATGGCATCCAGTGCCGCCAACCCCTCAGGGGCCTCGCAGCGCAGCTCCCCCAGCCGCTCTGCCCCGAGCGCCCGCTCGATCTGCGACACAACGGATTTGCCGAATGTCACTTCCCGCTCCACCGGGATCAGCCCAGCAAGCGTATCCGCCATGCGCGGCAGGATCACGAAGAGCATGAGCACCACAGCCGCCACAGCCAACGCACCGCGTTTGATCAGCCGCCCCCACGCCCCCGCACGCATGTCAGTTTTCAAAAGCTCCGGGCAAAGCGTCATCAACTCCTCGCTCAGCGCGGCGCTGGTCACCGTCAGCCGTGCGGGATCACGCGGGGCGGCATAGTCAGACGCGGCATGAAGCGTCACTGTAAGCCGCCCGGGGCGCGCCCGGTCGCGCAGCGCGCGCAGATCCGGCAGAGGCCAGCTTAACGGCTCAGGCAGGCTGGAGCCTACGATTTGCAAATGCCGGCGGTCGGCGCTCACCGTGACCTGCACCTCATGACGTGCCGAGGTGATCCCATCAAAATACCGGCCCTTCACAGGCAGCATCAGATCGCCCCCCCAACATCCAGCGCATCGGCAAAGCCTTCGGCATCTGCGCCCGTATCCCCCGCCCGCTGGCGGATATCGTCAAGCGCGCTCACGTTCAAAATCTGAACCCTGCCCACCACATAGGCAATCAGCGGCTGCGTCACCCAAACCAGCGACAGCGCGCCAACCACTGCGAAACCCAGCATGTAAAGAAGCACGAAGGGGATGATCAGCAGCCCGAATTCCATCGCCTCAAGCCCCACAAGGGTTGTCATCACAGCCCCCGGAACCCCAAGGATCACAGAGGCCAAGAGCGCCACGATCAGCGTGCCAAAAAATGCGATGCGCACAACCCGCCCGGTCTCGGGTGTTGCCTCAAATGCGATGTGCCCGTTCAGAGTTTTCATCGACGTGAGATAGGCAAACGCCCGCACCCGGTAAGACACAAAGCCCACCAGCAGCCAGATCGGCCCAATGAGACCCGCAAGGATGCCAAACGCGATCCGCTCGAATGCCAAAAGCCCAACGCTGAGAACGATCAGGCCAATCCCGATCAACACATGCTTCATGACAGGGTAAAGGGCGGTCCAAGAGCCGCCTTGCGCGAACTGCGCATCCCCAAACCATGTGCGGTCCACCATGTATTTCTCCAGCCAGAAGGTCTGACGCGGCATCAAGAGGCCAAGGCTCACAATTGTCACAGTCCAATGCGCCATCGCCCGCCACGCATACCCCCACGCCGCTGCCTCCGCGCCAAAGCGCACACCGCGCCACCGGGTCCGCGCCAGCTTGTACCGTCGCGCCCGGTATTGGGCGAAGAAGATCAACGGCGTGACCGCCAAAAGCGGCAGCACAAAGGCCCCAAACTGCAAAAAGGCCTGCCCCGGCGCCTCAGAGGCGTCCAAGAGCGACAGACCAAAAAAGAAGAGGAACATCTGTAAGATGCCGAGATACACCGCGAGGATCACAAGGGCGGCCAGAAACCCAAGAAATTTCTCCAGCCCGGTGCCCGTATACTCAAAACTGTCACCATCGCCGGCCACTGAGGACCAGATATATTTGCGGATGCGCGTCTTGGCCCAGAAACGGTAAATGCCCAGCGTGATCGTGGTCAGCACGGCGGTGCGCAACGCGAGCCAGAAAAGCGCGCGGCGCTCGCCGTGATACTCGCCTGCGATCCGATCCGTCATCGCTCGCCTCATCTCGCGTTCATGCCTCATCACCATCTGGTGCGTGGCCCCGGCAGCTTAGGTGAATTTATTATCCCTCGGGAAGCCACGTGGCGCCATGCGACCTGCGCCCGCGCGCTTACCAATCCACTCGCTCAGCTCGGTCTCGCTGCGGGTGCGCCCGGCGGGGTCATGCCAGCTCAGCCCTTCGGCAAGCGCAAAGCTTGTTGCGTCCGACAGGCCGCCATCCTTGTATTTTTGCAACCTGACACCCTTGCCTCTCCCCATTTCAGGCAGCTCGGACAGGTCAAAAATCAATACTTTCCGGTTCTCACCAACAACCGCGAGGTGATCCCCCGCCACAGGATGGCACACCAGGGCGCGCGTCTCGCCGCGTACATTCAGCACCTGTTTGCCGCTGCGCGTTTGGGCCATCACCTCATCTTCTGGCACTATGAATCCGTCGCCCGCGTTTGAAGCCACGATCAGTTTGCGACCCGGTTTGTGGATGAAGAGATCGACGATCCCCGCCTCATTGGGCAGGTCCACCATCAGGCGCAGAGGCTCGCCCATGCCGCGCCCACCGGGCAGGTTGGCGGCGGAAATTGTATAAAACCGCCCGTTCTCGGCAAAGGCCAGAAGGCGATCGGTCGTCTCCGCGTGGAACATGAAGCGCGGCGCGTCACCGTCCTTGAACTTCAACTCGCGGGTAAGGTCGATATGCCCTGTGAGCGCGCGGATCCAGCCCATTTCCGAGCAGACCACTGTAATCGGCTCGCGCTCGATCATCGCCTCAAGCGGCACATCCTCGACCTCGCCCGCTTCGGCAAAGCTTGTGCGGCGCGCCCCTACGCTTTGGCCCTTGAGGGTATAGCCCTTGCCGAATGCCTTCTTCACCTCGCGCAGCTGATCGGCGATCGCATCCCATTGCAGCGCGGCACTGTCCAGAAGATCGTCGAGCGCCGCCCGCTCTTCCATCAGCGCACTTTGCTCGCGCAAAAGCTCGATTTCCTCAAGGCGGCGCAAGCTGCGCAGGCGCATATTGAGAATGGCCTCGGCCTGCACATCGCTGAGGCCGTCTTCGCCGGACGGGGCGGGCGGCACATACTCGGCCTCGGTCATCGCGCGGGTAAAGGCGCGACCCCAATCCTCGCGCATCAACGCGGCTTTCGGCTCATCATCATAGCGGATGATATCAATCACCCGGTCGAGGTTGAGAAAGGCCACAATCAGCCCTTCCAGCACCTCAAGCCGGTGGTCGATCTTCTCCATCCTGTGCCGCGAGCGGCGCTCCAGCACCTCGCGTCGGAAATCGAGAAAGGCGCGCAGCACCTCCTTCATGGAACAGACCTTCGGCGTCACCCCGTCGATCAGCACGTTCATGTTGAGCGAGAACCGCACCTCAAGATCAGAGTTGCGATACATCATCCCCATCAACACCTCGGGATCGACATTTTTCGAGCGCGGCTCAAGGATCAGGCGGATATCATCGGCGCTCTCGTCGCGCACATCGCCAAGGATCGGGATTTTCTTGAGGTGGATCACCTCGGCGATCTTCTCGATCAGCTTGGATTTCTGCACCTGATAGGGGATCTCGGAGATCACGATCTGCCACTGCCCACGGCCCAGATCCTCCACCTCCCAGCGGCAGCGCAGCCGGAAGCTGCCCCGGCCCGTCCGGTAAGCATTGGCAATGTTCTCAGGCGGCTCCACGATGATACCCCCGGTGGGGAAATCAGGGCCGGGCACGAAATTCAAAAGCGTGTCGTCGCGCGCATCGGGCGTCTTGATCAGATGCAGGCAGGCATCGACCAACTCGGCGATATTATGCGGCGGAATGTTTGTGGCCATCCCAACCGCGATCCCCGAGGAGCCATTGGCCAACAGGTTCGGGAAACTTGCGGGCAGGACCACAGGCTCGGTCAGGGTGCCGTCATAATTCTCCCGAAAATCAACGGCATCCTCGGCCAGCCCTTCCAGCAAGGCTTCGGCCACCGCCGTCATCCGCGCTTCGGTATAACGCGCGGCAGCCGGGTTATCGCCGTCAATATTGCCGAAATTCCCCTGCCCGTCGACCAGCGGATACCGCACCGCGAAATCCTGCGCCAAACGCGCCATCGCATCGTAAATCGCGGCATCGCCATGCGGGTGATAGTTGCCCATCACATCGCCGCTGATCTTGGCGGATTTTCGGAAGCCCCCGGTAGAGCTTAATCGCAGCTCGCGCATCGCGTAAAGGATGCGGCGATGCACAGGCTTTAGTCCATCACGCGCATCGGGCAGCGCGCGGTGCATAATCGTGCTGAGCGCATAAGTGAGATACCGCTCGCCAAGGGCACGGCGCAGCGGCTCGGCAATCGCTTCTGGGATATCTTGGGTGTCGCTCATGAAATGGGTGATACCTGTGGCATGATTGCTCGTAAAGCACCGCTCCGGGGAAATCTTCGGCCATTTCCCATATAGGCCGCGCGCGAATCGTGTAGAAGTTACGCATTGCTAGTGTTTGTACGATTTTGGGGGATGCGCGATGTGGCGCTTTATGCTTGTGACGTTCGGCTTTTTAGGCTGGGCGTTTTATGAAATGAGCGGGGGTGCTGCCTACAGCCCCGTAAAAAATTCACTTCAAGTCGCATGGGTGGACAAGCCCCTCTTCGCACGCCCTGCACCTGTGATGGTCATGGCCGTGGTCGGGGATGAACCGCCCGCCCAAACCACATCTGCAAAAAAGCAGAACAAAACAGCCCGCGCGCGCACCCTTACCAATGCCCCCCAAGACGTGGGCGCCGAGCAGATCGTGACCCGCAACGCAGCGGCCGCGCCCAGCGTCAACGGGATGGAAGAGTTTGTCATTACCCTCGCCTCCACTTCGCAAACGCTGCAAAACGGCGCACAACCGCTAGCTGCGGAGATAGATCTTGGCGGCTTGGGCGCGTTCTCCGCAGAAACGCTGGTGCGCAACGTGAACCTCGTCCCCATCGATCAAGCGGTGATCGCAGCCCCCGTCGAGGCGGCAGATATCCGCAGCATCGCCCGCGCCCTCGCCAATATGCGCAACGGCCCCGGCGCGAATTTCGGCAAAATCGCACAGCTGACGGCCGGCACCCCGGTGGAGATACTGGACCAAGCCGATAACGGCTGGATGAAATTGCGTAATATGGACTCAGGGCAAGTCGGATGGATGGCCGACTGGTTGGTCACCGCGTCCAACTGAAACCCGGTAAAGAGATTGCACCGGACGCAGCACCGCTCTAGCGTCCGGCCATGACTGAAAAATCCCTCCTGATCACCGGCTGCTCTTCGGGCATCGGCTATGATGCGGCCACCCGAATGCGGGCGCGCGGCTGGCGTGTCTTTGCGTCGTGCCGCAAAGCCGAAGACTGCGCCCGACTGATCGCAGAAGGGTTTGAAAGCCCCCTGATTGATTACAGCGACACCAACACGATTTACACCGGTCTGGCCGAGGTTCTTGAAGCCACGGGCGGGCGTCTGGACGCGCTTTTCAACAATGGCGCCTATGCCTGCCCCGGTCTGGTCGAGGACCTGCCGACGGATGCGCTGCGCCATATCTTTGAGGCTAATTTCTTCGGTTGGCACGAGCTTTCGCGCCTTGTGATCCCCGTCATGCGGGCACAGGGCGCGGGGCGGATCGTGCAGAACTCTTCCATCTTGGGCTTCGTCACCCTGCCATGGCGGGGGGCTTACAACTCCACGAAACACGCGCTGGAGGGGCTCAGCGATACTCTGAGGATCGAGATGAAGGGCACCGGGGTCGAGGTGATCTTGATCGAGCCCGGCCCCGTGACGTCCAAAATCCGCCAAAACGCGATCCCACATTTTGAGCGCTGGATCGACTGGGAATCCTCCCCGCGCAGCGAAGCCTACCGCGCGGGCCTGCAAAAACGGCTCTACGAGGATTCTAGCCCCGATAAGTTTGAGCTTCCGGCCTCTGCCGTGACGAAAAAGCTCATTCACGCGCTTGAGGCCCGCCGCCCCCGTGCGCGCTATTATGTGACCACGCCCACGCATGTCATGGGCTTTCTCAAACGCGTGCTGCCGACACGTGCGCTTGATTGGCTTTTGGCGCGCGCATGACGGTGAGTGCTGAGGATTTAGGGTTCGCTTTTGCCCTGCGGCGGCCTACATGGGCGAGAGACCGAGAATGGGGATATCAATGTTAAACGATCCACTTTTTATCATCACCGCGATTGCTTGCGGTGTCGTGGCCGTCATTTTGGCCATGGGCATCAGCACCTTCGGCAAAGAGGGCAAGGACAATGGCAAACGCGCCAACAAGTTCATGCGCTGGCGTATCATCGCGCAGTTCATCGCGGTCGCGCTGATCCTCATCTTTGTATACATCCGCAGACAGACAGGGGGCTGAAAAGCATGGTTGTTCTGAACAAAATCTACACAAAAACAGGCGACAAGGGCGAAACGGCTCTGGGCAACGGAAGCCGCGTGGCGAAACACTCAATGCGGGTCAGCGCCTATGGCACCGTGGATGAGACCAACGCGACCGTGGGCCTCGCGCGCCAACACGCAACCGCTGAGACGGACAAAGCGCTGGCGCGTATCCAAAACGACCTCTTCGATCTGGGCGCGGACCTCTGCCGCCCCGACATGGAGAGCGACGCCGAGGCCGAATACACGCCCCTGCGCATGACAGATGCCCAAGTCGCGCGGCTGGAGGCGGAGATCGACGTGATGAACGATATGCTGGAGCCGCTGCGCAGCTTCATCCTGCCCGGTGGTACGCCGCTTGCGGCCTATCTGCACCTGTGCCGCACCGTGTCGCGCCGCGCCGAGCGGCTGAGCGTGGAGCTTGCCACCATTGAGACGGTGAACCCCGCCGCGGTAAAATACCTCAACCGGTTGAGTGATTGGTTCTTTGTGGCTTCGCGCATTGCCAATAATGGCGGCAAGGATGACGTGCTTTGGGTTCCGGGGGCGAACCGCGAATAGTGGCGGGTCGCTTGCCTCAAGGGATCGGACGCGCAGCAAAATTACCGGTGGCGCGCATTTATTTTTCCAGATGTGACGCAGTAGAGTAGCAGCGTGACGATTTTACCCTGTTTTGCGCGGTCCGCTTTCGCTAGAACCACGCGAGAGAGACAATAGGAACAGAGTCGCACCCCGGCTCAGAAGCACTAAAGGAGACCATGCCAATGAAGGTGATCGTGCCTGTCAAACGCGTGATTGACTATAACGTGAAAGTCCGCGTGAAGGCGGATGGGAGCGGCGTCGATCTTGCCAATGTGAAAATGTCTATGAATCCATTCGACGAGATTGCTGTCGAAGAGGCGATCCGCCTCAAGGAAGCGGGCAAGGTGAGCGAAGTGATCGCTGTCTCCATCGGCGTGAAGCAAAGTCAGGAAACCCTGCGCACGGCGCTTGCGATGGGGGCGGACCGCGCGATCCTCGTGATTGCAACCGATGATGTGCATAACGACATTGAGCCGCTCGCGGTCGCCAAAATCCTCAAGGCGATCATCGACGAAGAGCAGCCCGGCCTTGTGCTGGCAGGCAAGCAGGCGATTGACAACGACATGAATGCCACGGGCCAGATGCTCTCGGCGCTTCTGGGTTGGAGCCAAGGCACCTTCGCATCGGGCCTCGATATCGAGGGCGATCATGCGCTCGTGACCCGCGAAGTCGATGGCGGCCTGCAAACGATCAGGGTGAAGATGCCCGGCATCATCACCGTCGATCTGCGCCTCAACGAGCCGCGCTATGCAAGCCTCCCCAACATCATGAAGGCGAAGAAAAAGCCGATGGATGAGAAAACCGCCGCCGATTACGGCGTCGACGTGACACCGCGCCTCGCCGTGGTCTCAACCGCCGAGCCTGCGACGCGCAAGGCCGGTGAAATGGTTGGCTCGGTGGACGAGCTTGTGGCGAAACTCAAAGAAGCGGGGGCCGTATAATGGCTGTTCTTCTCCTTGCCGAAGTGACGGATGGTGAATTGGCGATGGACGCGACGGCGAAGGCCGTGACAGCGGCCCAAAGCCTTGGTGATGTGACTGTACTCTGCGCAGGGTCCAATGCTGCCGCCGCAGGCGACGCTGCTGCGAAAATCACGGGCGTGGCCAAGGTGTTGGTCGCCGAGGATGCCTCGCTGGGTCATCGCTTGGCCGAACCCACAGCGGCGCTCATTGTGAGCCTTGCGGGCGATTATTCGCATATCGTCGCACCCGCCACGACGGACGCCAAGAACGTGCTGCCCCGCGTGGCGGCCCTTCTGGATGTCATGGTGATCTCGGATGTCTCTGGCGTGGTTGACGCCGCCACGTTCGAGCGGCCCATCTACGCGGGCAACGCGATCCAGACCGTGAAATCCTCGGACAGCACCATAGTGGTCAGCTTCCGTACCGCAGCGTTTGATGCAGCAGCGGAAGGCGGATCAGCCTCGGTCGAGACAATCTCCGCCGCTGCCAATCCAGGCCTCTCGGAATGGGTAGAAGACAAGGTCGCGACCTCTGACCGCCCCGAGCTGACCTCCGCAGGCGTTGTCGTCTCAGGCGGGCGCGGTGTCGGATCGCTTGATGATTTCGCCATGATCGAGAAACTGGCGGACAAGCTGGGTGCTGCCGTGGGCGCGAGCCGCGCGGCGGTCGATTCGGGCTATGCTCCGAATGATTGGCAGGTTGGTCAGACCGGCAAGGTCGTCGCGCCAGATCTTTACGTCGCCGTCGGCATCTCTGGGGCCATTCAGCACCTCGCTGGCATGAAAGACTCCAAGATCATCGTCGCGATCAACAAAGACGAAGAAGCCCCGATTTTTCAGGTAGCCGATTACGGCCTCGTGGCCGATCTCTTCGACGCAGTACCTGAGCTGACTGAAAAACTCTGATCTTTCAAGATGTGACATGAAAAGGCCCGCCAGAACCGGCGGGCCTTTTTGCATTCAGATACGGACATGTTCCACCACGATAGGTAAAAGCGCCGCGGCCGCCTCCGCATGGGCGGCAGGCCCCAAAAGCTCGCATGCGGCACTCCCCTCCAACTCCGAGAAGACCATCCCCCGACTGCCCAGCGCCAACGCCTCGGCGCTCACGGTCGCGTCAATCACACAGGCCACCTGCGGCCTTACCGCATCCAGCATGGCGCATGTCACAAAGGCCGGATCATGCACCAGATCAGGCGAGGCGGCACTCTCCTGCGGCGCATGAGCTGACATCCACAACAGCGCCACAGGGGCCGTCACCTGATGCAGCAAAACTCGCATCCGCGCGATCCATGCTGCCTGCAACTCATCACGAATCAGATCAAAGCGATCCGGCGCCACCCCCCGCAAATGTCGGAGCATATGGCGCGTGAAATGAAACTCGGTGAAGTCCACCTCGCGAAACACGCTCTTGAGCGAGGCGGAGGCTTTCACAAAGCGATCATTGCGCCTCGGATGCACAGTGTAGAACCGGTTCGACATATTGAGCGCGGGCGGTACCTGAAGCACCACGAGCCTTGCATTATTGGCGATCGAGAGCACGCCAGGATCGTTCAAAAACACATCAATCCCCGCATTGGGCAGCCCGAAATTCACACAAGTGACCCCTGTCCGCGCCTCGAGAAGCGCCGGGAACGGCGCCTCGATAAACTTGCCATAGGTCTCCGTACCACCAAGGCAGGCCACATAGGGCGCATCAAACTCCCGGCGCGGCCCGCGAAAGAGAAGTTTGGACGCGCCATAGCGGCACGGCATATAGTCTAAGGGGCTCTGCCCCAGCTTTTCATAAGCCATAGTTCCCACCGTTCTTACTCACCCAAGAGGGAGAATCGGTGCAAGCAGTTGAGATTTCTCTAATGCGCAAATTCGCCTAAATCTGTTCGCGATCTCGCCCCTTGCGGGGCCCTGCCCGGGGCGCGTATCTTTGGGCAGAACATAGGCGCAAAAGGGCATGTATATGGAAATCCGCACTATCGGCGTCGTCGGCGCAGGGCAGATGGGCAACGGCATCGCGCATGTGATGGCTCTGGCAGGATACGACGTGAAGCTGACCGATATCAGCGCGGATGCTCTGACCTCGGCCATGGATATCATGCGCAAGAACATGGAGCGGCAGGTCAGCCGCGAAAAGATCAGCGGCGATGAGATGGAGACGGCCCTCGCCCGCATCCGCACGACCACCACCCTGACAGATCTGGGTCCGTCCAACCTGATCATCGAGGCCGCGACCGAGCGCGAAACCGTCAAACAGGCGATCTTCGAGGACCTGCTGCCACATCTCGCAACCGACACGATCCTCACGTCAAACACATCCTCCATCTCGATCACGCGCCTTGCCAGCCGCACGGACCGGCCCGAGAAATTCATGGGGTTCCACTTCATGAACCCGGTGCCCGTGATGCAGCTTGTCGAGCTGATCCGGGGCATCGCCACGGACGAACCGACATTCAACGCCTGCAAGGCAGTTGTCGACCGCTTGGGCAAAACATCCTCCTCGGCGGAGGATTTTCCGGGCTTCATCGTCAACCGCATCCTGATGCCGATGATCAACGAGGCAGTCTATACGCTCTACGAGGGCGTGGGGAATGTGCAATCCATCGACGGTGCGATGCGCCTTGGCGCGAACCACCCTATGGGGCCTCTGGAGCTTGCGGATTTTATCGGGCTCGACACATGCCTGGCGATCATGAACGTGCTCCATGACGGGCTGGCCGACACGAAATACCGCCCCTGCCCGCTCTTGACGAAATATGTCGAAGCCGGGTGGCTCGGTCGCAAAACCGGGCGCGGCTTTTACGATTATCGCGGCGAGAGCCCTGTGCCCACGCGTTAGATTAGCGCCAAGCCTGATCCAGTGTATTCGAGTATTTGGGCTAAGAAGAAAGCTGGATTTTTTCTTGGTTTAAATACCCAAATCGCAACGCAGGCTGCTGGTGCAGGTGGTTTAGTCTTTTTGCGCCATCTCGAAGCCGAGGTGTTTAGCGACTGTGAAGATATCCTTGTCGCCACGCCCACACATGTTCATCACCAGCAGGTGGTCGGCTGGCAGGGCTGGCGCGATTTTCATGACATGGGCGAGAGCATGGCTCGGCTCCAGCGCAGGGATGATACCTTCGGTGGTGCAGCTGAGCTGGAACGCCTCAAGCGCTTCCTTGTCAGTGATCGAGACATATTGTGCGCGGCCAATATCGTGCAGCCAGCTATGCTCGGGGCCGATGCCGGGATAATCGAGCCCGGCGGAGATAGAATAGCCCTCAAGGATCTGGCCATCATCATCTTGCAGCAGGTAAGTGCGGTTGCCGTGCAGCACGCCGGGGCGACCGCCCGTGAGGGATGCGCAATGCTCCATCTTGGCGTTCACACCCTTGCCACCCGCCTCGACGCCGATGATGTTCACATCCTTATCATCGAGAAACGGGTAGAAGAGGCCCATCGCATTTGATCCTCCACCGATCGCGGCAATCAGCGTGTCGGGCAGGCGGCCTTCGGCTGCCATCATTTGCTCTTTGGTCTCTTTGCCGATGATGCTTTGGAAATCGCGCACCATGGCCGGATAGGGGTGCGGGCCGGCAACTGTACCGATGCAATAAAATGTGTCGCGCACATTGGTCACCCAGTCACGCAGGGCGTCATTCATCGCGTCTTTAAGCGTGCCGCGCCCGGAGGTCACAGGCACGACCTCGGCCCCCAGAAGCTTCATCCTAAAGACGTTGGGCGCTTGGCGTTCTACGTCATGCGCGCCCATGTAGACGATACATTTGAGGCCAAACTTGGCACAGACAGTCGCCGTGGCCACCCCGTGCTGGCCCGCGCCTGTCTCCGCGATGATGCGGGTCTTGCCCATGCGACGCGCCAAAAGGATCTGGCCCAGCACGTTGTTAATCTTGTGCGCGCCCGTGTGGTTCAACTCGTCACGCTTGAGGTAAATCTTGGCCCCGCCCAAATGCCGTGTCAGCCCTTCGGCGAAGTAAAGCGGGCTGGGGCGGCCTACGTAATGGGTCCAGAGGTCGTTCATCTCGGCCCAGAAGCTGTCGTCGGTCTTGGCGTGCTCGTATTGCTCTTCCAGCTCAAGTATCAGGGGCATCAGCGTCTCAGACACGAACCGCCCGCCGAAATCACCAAAGCGGCCCTTATCGTCGGGGCCGGTCATGAAGCTGTTGAAGAGATCATTCATAGCACTGTCTTTCCGATGCGTTTCATTGGGTCTGAATATGGGGCGGCGCAGGGAAATTCCAGCGAAATCCCTGCGTCAGTCTCCCTGAGTAATATCTCACGTGCCTGGTTCAGAGCATCCGCATCACATAGGCACGCGACCACAACTCCGGCTCGGCCAAAAGGAAGGGCAGAAAGGGCGGCGTCACGTGGACCTCTTCCCAGCGGCCCGTCTCGGTCAGGGCCTGCATAATATCGGGAAAGCCCTGCTCAACATAATGCGCTTCGAGCAGGTTAAAGACGCCGATCCCACCGGGGCGTGTGACGCGGGCCAACTCAATCAGGCTGCGGGGCGGCGCATGGCCGGGTCCGAACGCCCCGACACAGACAAAGCCCGCACAGAGATTGTCATCAATTGGGATATGCGCGCCGATATCCGTCTCGTGAAACGATTCGTACGCCTCAGTCATTGCCGCGACACAGAGCATCTCGGGCGACACATCACAGGCGATCAGATGGTCGAACCCCATCAGACGCAAAGTCTCACCCACAAGTCCCGTGCCAGACCCCGCATCCAGAACCGGGCCCGCATCAGGCTTCAGGTGCTGCGCAAGAAGACCCGCAGCAAGAAACGGCAAGCGAAACCCCCGGCTCAGATTATCGGCATTATAGCTGTGCGATCGTTTATTGTAGACCCGGCGCGTGTCCTCGGCACTTTGCGCCGCATAGACGTCTTCCAAGTGTTCGGTCCCGCTCATTGCACTCCCTCCCTTTGGCTTAGGTCAGGATGTGATGCGACCTCGGGCGCTGTCAACAAAAGCTGACATAAGATTTGCATCCTTGAGACCCGGCGCGCTTTCGATCCCTGAGGCGACATCGACCTGCGTCGCACCAGTGGCCTCAATAGCGGCGGCCACATTGTCCACGGTCAGACCGCCCGCAAGCATCCACGGCACCGGCCAGCGGCGCCCCTCGATCAAGGTCCAGTCAAAGGCCAGTGCGTTACCACCCGGCCTGTCGGCGCCCGGCGGCGGCTTCGTGTCGACCAATAGCTGATCAGCCACGCGGCCATAGGTGTCGATCTGCGGCAGATCAGCCGCTTCGCCAATCCCGATCACCTTGATCACCGGCAGGCCATAGCGCGCTTTGACCTCGCTCACACGGGCCGCCGTTTCGTGCCCGTGCAGTTGCAGCATATCAAGCGGCACAGTTGCGACAAGCTGGTCTAGCATGGCGTTATCAGCATCCACCGTCAGGGAGACTTTCGCGATGCCCTCTGGCACCTCAAGGGCAAGGGCGCGCGCGGCGTCAAACGAGACATAACGCGGTGACTTGGGAAAAAAGTTGAAGCCCAGATAGGCGGCGCCCGCAGCAACAGCCGCCGTCACGTCCGCAGCGCGGGTGAGCCCGCACATCTTGATCCGAATGTCTTTGGTCATATGATAATCAGCTGGCCTGATCGAGAAGCGCCAGAACTTCGTCCTTGCCCTCATGCTTCTCACCCTTGAGGCGGGCAAGCTCGGCGCGCAGACGCTGAATTTCGCGCGCGCGGGCAGCGGCTGTGGCACGCTCCTTGGCTTCGCGGATCCATTCCCAGATGAAGCCGAGCACGAGCCCCGCAAGAACGCTGCCGAAGATCACCACAAAGAGCGGCACCTCGTGACCAGGGTTCAACGCGGCAAACCCTGCAATCTCATCGGGCAACATCTTGACCGAGACCATGCCCCGATTGGCCAGCGCCACCAGAATCAGGGCCAGCGCGAAGATGGCGATGGAGCCGTAGCGAATGTAGCGCATGGATTACTTCCCGTTCAGCCGGTCCCGTAGCAGCTTGCCGGTTTTGAAAAACGGCACGTGCTTTTCAACAACCTGCACCGATTCGCCTGTGCGCGGGTTGCGACCTGTGCGCGCATCCCTCTGCTTGACGGAAAAAGCGCCAAACCCACGAAGCTCAACCCGGTTTCCCCCGGCCATCGCATCGGTGATTTCGTTAAAAATGGTGTTAACGATCCGCTCTACGTCACGCTGATAGAGATGAGGATTTTCATCGGCGATTTTTTGAATCAATTCCGATCTGATCATCTGTTACCCCCCGGTATTTTCGCACGAGCGTTTCTGTAACGCTTTGTTGACTATACGGATAAAGCACGCAGATCAAAACACCTAACGCGACAGTATCTCACCATTTGGGCGGCATTTTGCACCCTTCACGGGCGCTCGGGCAAATTCAAACACAGTTGATCGTTAAGGCGAGGCGCTGCGGCGCAACGCCATACTGGTCTGCGAATCGCGCCTGAAGACCGGCAGATCACCCGCCCATCACACCCCGGCGCAAAAGATTGAGCCCCGCCAAAAGCAGCACGATCAGCGTCAGACGGCGAAACATCACCTGATCAATCCGGTCCTGCACCTGAAGGCCCAGCCATTGACCGAGTATCGCAGGCGCAATCAGCACAAATGACAGCCCCACCGTCGCCGCGTTGAGCACACCAGAGCCGAAATGCGCCACCGCCAAAAGCACCGCACCGCTGCCATATATCACGCCCTGAATACGTATCTGGTCGCGCTTTTCAGTCTGCATCGCGGTCAGCATGGCAACAGTGGTCGGCCCCCAGACACCTGTCATACCGCCCAAGCACCCTGAAAGAGCGCCGATTGCCCCCTGGACCCCGCGCCCCGGCTGCGCGGGCAACGGCAGCTCCCGCCCCAACAGCATCAAAAGCGCGAACCCCGTGATGGGCACCGCAATGATCAGCAACAGCGCCTCACTGCGCATATGCGGGACAAGCTGCGCGGCCAAGACCAGCGTGACAGCGCCCGCTACCATGAAAGGCGCGAACATCCGCACCGATGCCACCGCTGCCCCCGGCCCTTGGCGGAGCGCCTGCCAGAGGTTTGTCACAAGCGTCGGCCCGATCAGCCCCGCCAACGCCACGTCGGGCGGCATGATCGTGCTGAGCCCCGAGATCAGGATCATCGGCATCCCAAATCCCACAAGCCCCTTCACCATCCCGGCAAGGATCGCCATCACGCCCGCAAAAACGTATAAAAGAAGTGGGCCCTGCCCTGACAGAAGTTCCATCCGATCTATCTATCAGGGATGATGATTTGTGGCAGGCAAATTTGACTGCGCAAGATAAGAACCTAAACATACCCCTTAATGGCAAAATAGTTGCGCTGCACCTGCAAAGTAGCTAGGACGGACGCCAAAGTGAAAAGGATGGATCAAGATGGCACATGATGGACAAAGCGCACCGCTGCTGCATGGCACGCTGCTGGACAATCTCACCGACCTGACAGGCGCGGCCATTGCCCCCGCCGAGGCCATTCTGGAGACCGCCAAAGCACATTTGCGCGACCTCGTGACCATTGATGGCCGCGTCTCGGGCGCCGCCGTCGAGGCGCATCAGACTGCCGCACACGGGCTGGCATGGCTGGCCACTTACGTCGAATCGCTGCGCCAGATGCAAAAATGGGCCGAGCGGCTTACTGAGGAGGGCGCGTTTGGCGAGGTCGAGCAATTGATCCACCAGATCGCGTTCGGCGAATATCTCTGGCAGCTTTACGGCGGCATCCCGATGAACCAAGGCGAGATGCTGCGCCTGCAAGATATCGGCCTGAACCAGGACGAGATGCAGGTCATGATGACGCCCGAAATCATGACACTCACCCAAAACGGCAACACACAAGCCGCCCGCGTGCGCCTCGTGGAGTTGATGCAAGAGCGCGCCGCCGAGATCACCGTGGGCAAGACCGGCCTCGACGAAGAGCTTGAGATGATCCGCGAGCAGTTCCGCCGCTATGCGCTGGAGCGGGTTGAGCCCGACGCGCATGAATGGCACCTCAAGGACGAACTGATCCCTATGGAGATCATCGACGAGCTGTCCGAGATGGGCGTCTTTGGCCTGACCATCCCCGAAGAATATGGCGGGCTGGGCATGAGCAAAGCATCAATGTGCGTCGTCTCCGAGGAGCTAAGCCGTGGCTATATCGGTGTGGGCTCGCTCGGCACCCGGTCCGAGATTGCCGCAGAGTTGATCATCGCGGGCGGCACAGACGAGCAAAAAGCCAAATGGCTGCCGAAACTGGCAAGCGGCGAGACCCTCCCCACGGCTGTGTTTACCGAGCCCAATACAGGCTCCGACCTTGGCTCCCTGCGCACCCGCGCGGTCAAGGACGAAAATGGCGATTGGAAAATCACGGGCAACAAGACGTGGATCACCCACGCCTCGCGCACCCACATGATGACAGTGCTCGCGCGCTCCAAGCCCGACACGACAGATCATCGCGGCCTGTCGATGTTTCTGGCCGAGAAAATTCCCGGCGATTGCGCCAACCCCTTCCCGACCGAGGGCATGTCCGGCGGCGAGATCGAGGTTCTGGGCTACCGCGGCATGAAGGAATACGAGCTGGCCTTTGATAATTTCCACGTCAAGGGCGAGAACCTTCTGGGCGGGGAAGAGGGCAAAGGCTTCAAACAGCTGATGGAGACGTTTGAAAGCGCGCGCATCCAGACCGCCGCCCGCGCCGTGGGTGTCGCGCAATCAGCGCTCGATGTGTCCATGCAATATGCCATCGACCGCAAGCAATTCGGCAAGAGCCTCATTGAGTTCCCGCGCGTGGCGAGCAAGCTGGCGATGATGGCGGTGGAGATCATGGTCACACGTCAGCTGACCTATTTCAGCGCGTTCGAGAAAGACAATGGACGCCGCTGCGATCTGGAGGCCGGGATGGCCAAGCTGCTGGGTGCACGGGTTGCGTGGGCAGCGGCGGATAACGGTCTGCAAATCCATGGCGGCAACGGCTTCGCTCTGGAATACAAGATCAGCCGCATCCTGTGTGACGCGCGTATCCTCAACATCTTCGAGGGTGCTGCCGAAATTCAGGCACAGGTCGTGGCGCGCCGCCTTCTGGCCTGAACGCCCCAAAAGACATGAAAAGGCCCCGTGCAAGGACTGCGCGGGGCCTTTTTCGTTGCCGTGCCCCTAGGGCGCGATACGCAAGGAGATTGGCTCCAGCCCGTCAATGGCCCCTTTGAGCCGCGCGCCCACATGCACCGGCCCCACACCCGCAGGCGTGCCGGTATAGATCAGATCCCCCGGCATCAGATGATAGAACCCCGACAGATGCGCGATGATCTCGGGAACGGACCAGATCATCTCGCTGAGATGCCCGCTCTGGCGCAGCGCCCCGTCCATCTCCAGCGTGATCGCCTGATCGCCAACCGCGCCAAAACCCGCGCTCGGAGTGATAGCACCCATGATAGCGGATTGATCGAAATCCTTGCCCAGATCCCACGGCTTGCGCTCCTCTTTAGCCTTTGCCTGAAGATCGCGGCGCGTAAGGTCAATCCCGCAAGCATAGCCGTAGACGGCCGCCATCGCCGCGTCCTGCGACACCTTGTAGGCTGGCTTGCCGATGGCGATCACGAATTCCATCTCGTAATGGCAATCCGCGGTGCCCGCCGGATAGGTGATCTCGGCCCCCGACAGGACCAGAGCATGGGCCGATTTGGTGAAGTAAAAAGGCGCCTCCCGGTCCACCTCATTGCCCATCTCGGCGGCATGGGCCGCGTAATTGCGCCCCACACAGAAAATGCGCCGCACCGGAAAGCGGTCTGCGCTGCCGGTGATCTCAATGCTGGGAATGGCGGGGATATCAAAGATGGGCTGGTCCATGGGAGGCTCCTTTACTGCACGTCTGACCTCATATGACGCCGCCCCGTGCCATAGTCAAAGCGGCAGGGCATTGGCCCCACCTCTGCCCTGTGCCATCACTAGCGGGCCAAGCCAGTCCTGAACTCGGAGGGGCCACCATGCCCGATTACCGACGCTATGCCATCTATTTCACGCCACGCGCCTCCGGGCCTCTGGCGGAGTTTGGCGCGCGCTGGCTGGGCTGGGACATAGCAGTCGGCAAGGCGGTGGCACATCCCGTGCTGCCGGGCCTGCCCGCACCCATGGCCGAGATCACGCAAACGCCCCAACGCTATGGGTTTCACGCCACGATGAAGCCGCCCTTCAGCCTGGGCGCGGGGGACCTCGCGACGCTCAGGGATGGCTTGGCGACACTCTGCCAAAGCCACGCACCCGTCATGTTGGAGGGGATCATCCTCGCGCGGCTTGGCCGGTTTCTGGCCCTCGTGCCACATGAGGCGAGCCCCGCCTTGACGCAACTGGCCGCCGCTTGCGTGCAGGATTTGGACGCGCTGTGCGCCCCCATGACGGAGGCGGAGCTAGAGCGCCGCCGTGCAGCACGCCTCACCCCGGAAGAAGAGGCCAACCTGATCCGCTGGGGCTATCCTTACGTGATGGAGCGATTCCGCTGGCATATGACCCTGACAGGCAAGCTGCCAAAAGCGCAGGTTCTGGAGGTGGAGCGCGTGCTGCGCCCGCATATCGCGCCGCTGCTGGAGGGGGCTTTCGTCATAGATGCGCTGAGCCTTGTGGGTGAGGATGCGGAGGGTATGTTTCATCTGATCCAGCGCCGGGCGCTGACGGGCTGACGATCCTTCGAGAGCCGCGCGCGCGTCAAAACGCCCATACCTGCATCCTGCGGCTTGCAAAATGCTGCACTGCGGCGTTACTGATGTCGCATGACACTCGATGCCTCCACACCGCGCCGCGCGCGCTTGCGCCGTCACAACTGGCTTGAAGCCGGGCTTTCCGCCCTTGGCGAGGCTGGGCATGGTGCCTTACAGGCGGAACCGCTTGCGCGGCGCCTCAGCACCACCAAAGGCTCGTTCTACTGGCATTTCGATGATCTTCCTGCCTTCCACGCCGCCATCCTGGAGACGTGGGAAGAAGAGGCCACCCGCACCCTCGACACAGTACTGTCACAGGAAGAGGGCGCGGTCGCCCGCCTGCGCCGCTTTGGTCAAGTGATTGCCGACAAGCCCGGCGGCGGTGATCCCGAGCCTGCGATCCGCGCATGGGCGCTCAGCCATCCGCGCGCCGCAGAAGCGGTGGCCCGGGTCGATGCCAAACGGCTGAGCTATTTGGGTGGGTTGCTCAACGATCTTGGCATTGGCAATCCTGAGATGGCGCAGATTCTATATGCTGCCAGCATCGGGATGGAGGCTATGGGGCCTGCCGCCCCAGCGGATCGGGCGGGGGCGATGGGCACGCTTGTTGATCTGGTGTTGGTGCTACGCTGATGTGGCGCGTGAGAGAAAAATGCTGATGAGCTTGCCCTAATGGACCAAGTCTGACGATCCCCGTGCGCCAAAGATGAGCGCAAGATGATTTTCAAACGAACCGAGTAGCCGCCTCACACCTCAGCGGCCCGCGCGGAGAGCCGGGCGAGGAACCGCGCCCGCGCCTCGGGCAAAGGCTTGCCGCCCAGCTCTGCTGCAAGGTGGTTTTCCAGAAAATACCCGGTGGTTTTGAGACCCGCGAGCACGTCCACATCCTCGGCAGCACCACGCCCTAGAAGGCATTCAGGCAACGGCAACAGCCGCTCGGCCCACGCGCCCGCCCCCGCCTTTGAGACCGCCCGCCCGCTGCGCGGCGACACGAAGCTGAGATCTTCGGCGGCGTCCCCGAGCACCGTACAGGCGCTGAGATCCAGACCGAAGCCAAGCTCCTCCAAAAGCGCCAGTTCCCAGTGCAGGTAGGCCAGCGGCCAGAGCGCACCCTGCCCCAAAAGATCGAGAAGCGCCTCCGTGCGGGCATAGATCGGCGCAAACGCCTCACGCTCAGGCAGGGCGAACACTACAAGCGCCGTCACTGCGTTGAGACCCGCAAGCGCGAAACGGTCGCTCATCACGGCAGCACTGCGGCTGCGCAACGGCTCCACCTTGAAGGTGCCGATGTGATCTTCGAGCCGCGCGCGCCATATGAGGTCCAGCTGCGCGCCCGGCTGCAAAACCGGGGCCATACGCCGGCCTGCGCCGCCGCGCACCAGCCCCGCGTGGCGGCCATGTTCCGGGGTCAGCACGTCAATGATCGCAGCGCTTTCGCCATGTTTGCGCACGGCCAGCAATATGCCCTGATCGCGCCATTCCATCCGAGTGCCTCCTGACTGATCCGGTGACGTATCTGGCACCAAAGCCGCCAGATTGCCAAGCCCACAGACACAGCCGGGTCAGTCGCGCAGACCATCCTCGGCCAGAAGGTGTCGCCCGGCGCGGTCCTCTACCTCGATCACCCACAGATCAGGATCAAAGCCACGCTGTCGGGCGATGGCCGCGTCAACCTCCGCCTCAGGTCCAGAGATCAACTCCTCCCATTGGCGGGTGTCTGTCATCAGATCAAAGCGGCGCTGAAACGCTGTAGCCGTGCCGTCGAGCGGGTTGAGCTTCACCAAAACCGCGCCCGATCCGTCATCGCCATGAGCGGTCACGAATGCCGGAATCGCGTGGGTCCGCAGGCGGGCGAGATAGGCCTGCACCCAGAATTGCGCCGTCAGGCGCGCCATAGAAGCCTTGGGTTTTGAGTATTTTTGCTAAGAAGAAGCCGGGTCATGCATTGCCGTCCTTGAAGTTGAGACCCATCTCGGAATAGCGCTCGGCCTCTTCCAGCCAATTGGGACGCACTTTGATCTGTATGAATAGATGAACGCGGCGGCCCAGGAATTCCTCCAACTCGGTGCGGGCGGCGGTGGAGACGGATTTGATCGTCTCGCCCTTATGGCCCAGCACGATGCCTTTATGGCCGTCACGCATCACGTAGATCAGCTGATCAATACGGGCAGAGCCATCTTTGCGTTCTTCCCAGTTTTCCGTCTCGACGGTGAGTTGGTAGGGCAGTTCCTGATGCAAGCGCAGGGTGAGCTTTTCGCGGGTGATCTCGGCGGCGATCATACGAAGGGGCAGATCAGCGATCTGATCTTCGGGGTAGAGCCATGGACCCTCGGGCAATTGCCCGGCCAGCCATTTGCGCAGATCGTCCACGCCGTGGCCGCGTTCGGCGGAGATCATGAAGGTCTCGGCAAAACCGAAGGCATCATTGAGTTTTTTCGTCAGGCTCAGGAGGGCGTCCGATTGCACTCGGTCGATCTTGTTGATGGCCAGCGCCACTTTGCGGCCCTTGGTGACGTCGCCAAGCCCCTCAAGGATGCGCTCCACCCCTTCTGTGACGCCGCGATGCGCCTCGACCAGAAGCACCACGACATCCGCGTCTGACGCCCCGCCCCAAGCGGCGGCCACCATCGCACGGTCCAAGCGGCGGCGCGGCTTGAAAAGGCCCGGCGTGTCGACAAACACCAGCTGTGCCTCGCCTTCAATCGCCACGCCGCGGATGCGCGCACGCGTGGTTTGCACCTTGTGTGTGACGATGGAGACCTTGGCCCCCACCATGCGGTTCAAGAGCGTGGATTTGCCTGCGTTAGGCTCTCCGATCAAAGCAATGAAACCGGCGCGTGTGCTCATGGGGGCCTCTTGGTTGGGGTGAGTGTAGCCCTAGCGCAATGCGGGCGCTCTGACCAGTGGCGGCGAGGGTGCGGCAGCCTGCCGCATGTGGTCGCGGCGCGGCGTGCTTATCTATGGATCAGAACACAAACCCATGGGAGGACGTATCATGTTCAAAGGTCTTGGCGTATCAATAGCCCTTATCACAGCCGGCATGGTCGGCGCACCCGTAGCCCTTCTCGCGATAATGTAAGCGCTACTCTTCTACCCGGCTCAAAAGCGCTTTGGCGGCGGCTTGTTCCGCTTGGCGTTTTGATCCGGCGGAACACTTGGCCGTTTGCCCGTTTTCCAGCCGCGCCTCGATTGTAAAGCTTGGGGCGTGGTCAGGCCCCGTGCGGGCTGTCTCCACGTAATCGGGCGGGGACAGGCCGCGGCCCTGCGCCCATTCCTGAAGCGCGGTTTTGGGATCGCGCGCATCTGCCTCAACATTACTGATCCGCGCGCCCCAGAGGCGCAGGATCATCGCCCGTGCTGCCCCAAATCCTGCATCGGTATAGACGGCGGCGATCACCGCCTCCATCGCATCCCCCAGCAGCGCCTCTTTGCGCCGCCCGCCCGATAGCATCTCGGAGCGGCCAAGCTTGAGCACTGCGCCCAGCTCAATCTCGCGGGCCACATCGGCGCAAGCCTCCTTGCGCACCAGCGCGTTGAAGCGCGGCGCCAGAAGGCCCTCGGGTGCACCGGGATCGGCAGCCAGCAGCGCCTCGGCCATCACCAGCCCAAGCACACGGTCGCCCAAAAACTCAAGCCGTTGATTATCGTCCCGCGTGGGCGAGGACATGGAGGCGTGCGTGACCGCCTGCACCAGAAGGGCGGGCTGGGCGAACTCGTGGCCCAGACGGGCGGCGAACGCCTTCATCTCGGCCGAAAGCTTCACTCAAGAGCCTTGAAAAAACGATCCGCGCGCCACGTCCAGAAAAAGAGCATGGACCGCCCCGCCGAGGAGAAGATCAGACGATCCGCCCGACCAATGAGGTTCTCATAGGGCACGAACCCCACACCACGCACCTGAGGAGGAAAACGGCTATCGGTGGAATTGTCGCGATTGTCGCCCATGAAGAAATAATGCCCCTCGGGCACGGTGAACACGCCGGTATTGTCGGAGCGTTGGTTGGTAATATTGAGGATGGCGTGGCTCTCGCCATTGGGCAGCGTCTCGATCTGGCGCGATTTGAGGCAGCTCGCCCCCTCGCCCACAACGCCGTTTTCGCAGCGCGGACGCGACCGCAAAGGCCCCTGCGCCTCGAACACTTCCTCGAAATTGCCCGCATCCTCAAGGCCGACCGGCACGTCATTGAGATGCAAGACACCATCCTTCATCTGCACTGTGTCGCCGGGCATGCCGACCACGCGCTTGATGAAATCGGTGCCGTTCACAGGGTGGCGGAAGACGATGATATCGCCCTGTTTCGGCTCCCCGCCCCAAAAGCGCGTATTGTCACCATCGAGAAAGCCGCAGATATCGGCCGCGTCGATGTTGATGCCCACACTTGCGATGCGGATCGACGGGCAGGACGCGTAGGAATAGCCGTAGGCCATCTTGTTCACGAAGAGAAAATCGCCGATCAGCAGCGTGTCCTTCATGGAGCCTGAAGGAATCCAGAACGGCTGAAAGAAAAGCGTGCGGAAAATTCCGGCCACGATGAGCGCATAGACGACTGTCTTGATCGTCTCCCAAATCGCACTGGGTTTCTTGGTCTCATCGGCCATGGGGCACTCTCGGTTCGGGCTGGTTCAGGGTGCCCGCTTCATGCGGCGCGCAGGCTTTGGTGTCAAGCGCCGCGCCCCGTTCGTGGGCGCGGTATGCAGGGCCTCAGACAGGGCGGGCCTCGATCACGACAAAGGCCTGCGCCCATGGGTGATCATCGGTGAGCGTGACGTGGATCACCGCGCGGTGGCCCTCCGGCGTCATCTCAGCCAAGCGCTCAGCGGCCCAGCCTGTGACCTCCATCACCGGCTGCCCGGTCTCCAGATTGCTCACCGCCATATCCTTCCACGCGATCCCCATGCGCAGGCCCGTGCCCAGCGCCTTGGAGCACGCCTCCTTCGCGGCCCAGCGTTTGGCATATGTGCCGGGTGTGTCCGCGCGTCGCTCGGCTTTCGCCTGTTCTGTGGGCGTGAAAACACGGTTGCGGAACCTATCGCCAAATCGCTCCAGCGTCCCGGCGATCCGCTCAATATTGGCCAGATCCGTGCCGATGCCGAGGATCACAGGCGGTCCTCGCGGGCGAGCCGTTCGGCGTTCTGCGCCCCAAGGCGGAAGAAGAACCAGTTGAAGACCAGATAGCCCAGCGCATAAATCCCAAGCAGGATCAGGAATTGCTGGCCCAGAAACGGCGCGACGGCGAGCTTTCCAAACTGCACCATCAACGCGCCCGGCAGATAGGCCAGTGCCACGTTGAGCCCTGTCGCCAGTACGGTAAAAAGCGCGGCCAGCCGGAGGGATATGTTCGCGCCGGGCCGCTCACCATGGGTACGGTAATAATATTTGCCCTCAATCACGGCAGCGATCATCCCCGGCACCATCAGCTGCGCCGCCGATCCGATCAGTGTCTCGGTGTTGGCATTGACCACATGCACCAAAAGCGCGCCACCCAGCGCCATACCGATAAAGACCAGCGCATAGCGCACCCAGATCATGCGCCCGCCCTGCCCAGATCCATTCTCCGGCGCATCTCTGCCATGGCGGGGCCAAGGCCTTGAAAGATCGCTTCGCCAATCAGGAAATGCCCGATATTGAGCTCGCGCACCTCAGGGATCGCGGCCACTGGGCCGACCGTGTCGAAGGTCAGACCATGGCCGATATGCACCTCAAGCCCGATCCCATGCGCATAGGTGCTGGCCTCGCGCAGGGCGGCCAATTCGGCGTCGCGCTCCGCCAACTTGCCCTCGTGGTGAAAGTCGCAATAGGCGCCGGAATGTAGCTCAACCACTTCCGCACCCACCCGTTTGGACGCATCAATCTGCGCCCGGTCCGCGCCAATAAAGAGCGAAATCCGGCTCCCCGCCGCGCGCAAGGGTGCTATATACGTGGCCAGCCGATTGTCATCCGCCACCACGTCAAGGCCCCCTTCGGTCGTGCGCTCCTCGCGCTTTTCGGGCACGATACAGACCGCATGGGGCTTGTGACGCAGCGCAATCGCCTGCATCTCATCCGTGGCCGCCATCTCGAAGTTTAGCGGCACAGAAAGCTGCGCCATCAGCGCCTCGATATCAGCGTCCACGATATGGCGGCGGTCCTCGCGCAGATGCGCCGTGATCCCGTCCGCGCCTGCCGCCTCGGCCATCAGCGCCGCGCGCACAGGGTCCGGATCGCCGCCGCCGCGCGCGTTGCGCACTGTGGCCACGTGATCAATATTCACACCCAATCGAAGTTTCTCGCTCATTGGTCCGCCCTCCTTGCGCCTCAGCTCAACCTAGTGCCTTTGCAGCGCAGGGCGAAAGGGCCAAAATGCTCACGCACCCGGCGGCGTATCCACCGCTGCTTTCTTCTTGAGCTTGAGCCATTTCGCCTTCAGCCGGACCTTGCGCCGCGCCTGATACACTTTGATTATCGGAAGCGAGATATAGTAAAAGATCAGCCCAAAAATCAGACCCGGAATGATCCCGCCCACCAAGTAGGGAAAAAATACATCCTGATAAAAGATGTTCAGACTGTCCCAATGGGCCGTCTCATCCGAGAAAAGCGCCATGAAATTATGGCGCAAATCCTCGCCCGCATCCAAAAACTTACCGCCCAAAGAGCGATGCACCTCATCCGACAGCTCCCTTGGGCGGCCCAAAAGAAAATGCCCGGTCTGAAGCGACATGACCCCGATGGCAAAGAAGGTCAGCGGATTGCCCACGAATGTGGCCATCAACGCGGCCACGATATTGCCCCGCATCACTCGGGCCAAGATGACGGCAAGCACGAAATGCAGCCCGAAAAGCGGCGAGAAAGTCACGAAGACGCCCGCAAAAATGCCCCGCGCGATGCGGTGCGGCGGGTCCGGCAGGCGGCTGAGGCGGTGATTGATGTAACGGATTGCCCGCCCCCAGCCCCCTTTGGGCCAAAAGACAGAGCCCACGGTCCTTAGCACAGATCGTTTGTCTCTTCGTTTAAAGACCACCCGTGCGGCTCCTAGCTTTGCGTTGCGCCGCCGCCCGCGACGCGGGCGAGATCTCGGTGACGGTCGACCGCTGCCACATCGCTATCTGCATTGAGCGCCGAAATGAGGCTGTGCAAATGCTCCACGTCACGCAATTCCACCTCCACCAGAAGGCGGTAGAAATCAGGCTTGCGATCCACAAACGTCAGATTGGAGATATTGGCCTTGCGCTCCCCTATCAAGGTGCAAATGCGGCCAAGCACGCCTGCGTCATTGCCGATGGTGATATCGAGCGCCACATCATAGGCCGCCGCATGGGTCCCCTCGTGCCAGCGCAGGTCGATCCAGCGCTCCGGCTGATCCTCATAGGAGGCGATTGAGGGACAGTCGATCGTGTGAACCACGACGCCTTTGCCCCGGTAGGTGATACCGATGATGCGCTCACCGGGCAGAGGTTCGCAGCAGGGCGCGCGCTCAAAATGCTGACCATCGCTCAGGCCAATCACCGCACGGTCACGGCCCACCTCATCCACGCCTTGCGGGGCGAGATCGGGATAGACCGCCTGCACAACCTCGCGCGCGGTCAGCTCGGCCCGGCCCATCCGCGCCAAAAGCTCCTCGGCACCTTCAAGGCGCAGCGTACGCGCGGCCGTGCCTAGAGTTTTTTCGCTGGCGCGTTTGCCGACATGCTCAAACGCCGCGCGCGCCAATTCGCGGCCCAGCTTGATATACCGCCCGCGGTCCAACTCGCGCAGGGCGCGGCGGATGGCTGTCTTGGCCTTGCCTGTGGTGGCGATGTCGAGCCATGTGGATTGCGGGGTTTGCCCATCGGCGATGATCACCTCAACAGATTGCCCGTTCTTGATCCGCGTCCAGAGCGGCACGCGCATCCCGTCGATCTTGGCACCCACCACCGCATTGCCGATCCGCGTGTGGATCGCATAGGCGAAATCCAGAGGCGTGGCGCCGCGGGGCAGCTTGATCACATCACCCTTGGGGGTGAAGCAAAAAACCTTGTCGGTATACATCTCCAGCTTGACCGCTTCGAGAAAATCCTCGTGATCTTCCTCCACGTCGAACTGTTCGGTGAGGGTGTTGATCCATTTGGCCGGATCAACGGCGAAGGGATTTTCCGTGCGCACCCCGTCGCGATAAGACCAATGCGCGGCCACGCCCGTTTCGGCCACGTCATGCATCTGCCGCGTGCGAATCTGCACCTCCACCCGCTTGCCATCACGCCCCGACACCGTGGTGTGGATCGAGCGGTAGCCGTTCGACTTGGGCTGGCTGATATAATCCTTGAACCGCCCCGGCACGGCCCGCCAGCGTTGGTGAATGGCCCCGAGCACCGCATAGCAATCGGCCTCTGTCTGGGTAACGATACGAAAGCCATATATGTCGGAGAGCCGCGAAAAGCCCATCTCCTTTTCCTGCATCTTACGCCAGATCGAATAGGGCTTCTTCGCGCGGCCCAAAATCTCCGCCTCGATGTCGCCCTTTTTCAGTTCCTTGCGCATATCGCCGGTGATCCGCTCGATCACATCATCGGATTCGCGCTGAAGCGTGATGAAACGGCGCATGATCGATGCGCGCGCCTCGGGGTTGATCACGCGAAAGGCCAGATCCTCCAGCTCTTCACGCATCCATTGCATCCCCATGCGGCCCGCAAGCGGCGCGAAGATATCCATCGTCTCGCGGGCTTTCTTGACCTGCTTTTCGGGGCGCATCGCCTTGATCGTGCGCATGTTATGAAGCCGGTCGGCCAGCTTCACGAGGATCACGCGCAAGTCTTTGGACATGGCGATGAAGAGCTTGCGGAAATTCTCGGCCTGTTTGGTCTCGGAACTGCTGAGCTGAAGGTTGGTCAGCTTGGTCACACCATCGACCAATTCGGCGATCTCATCGCCAAACCTGCGCTGCACCTCGACGTAAGAGGCGCGCGTGTCCTCGATTGTGTCGTGCAAAAGGGCGGTGATGATCGTGGCATCGTCCAGACGCTGATCGGCCAGAATGGCGGCAACGGCGACGGGATGCGTGAAATACGGCTCGCCGGAATAGCGCATCTGGCCTTCATGCATTTCACCGCCATAGGCGAAGGCGGCGCGCAGAAGGGTTTCGTCGGTGCGTGGGTTGTAGCTGCGCACGCGGGCGATCAGATCATCGACCGTGAAGGGATCACCGCCCATGCGCCCGCGCCAAACCGGGCGGGGCTCAGCCCTGCCCTTGGGCTTTCATAAGCTCGCGCAGAAGCCGCTCTTCAGACATATCGTCTTCGGCCGGCCTGTCCGACTCGCCACCCATAAGGAGGGCCATGTTGTCTTCTTCGGCCTCATCCACTTCGATCTCGGTCTGGTTGGATTCGATCAGGCGCTCACGCAGGTCTTCAGCGCTTTGCGTCTCTTCGGCGATCTCGCGCAGGGCAACAACAGGGTTCTTGTCGTTGTCGCGGTCCACGGTCAGAGCGGAGCCTGCCGAAATCTCGCGGGCGCGGTGCGCGGCCAACATCACCAGGTCGAACCGGTTGGGAACTTTGTCAACGCAATCTTCAGTGGTAACGCGGGCCATAGGACCTCCGGATGTCTGGCTAGAATTAAGCCTTGGTCTTTACGCGGCCACGGAGGGATTGACAACCCGCAAAGCGCCCGAAATCAAAGGGGTTGGACCTCTTCCACGGCCTCTTTCGGCAGGTCGGCCACCATTTGCGCCACCGAGCGCCCCAAGATCGGGTGAACCCAGCTCGGCGCCACATCCGCGAGGGGAATCAGCACAAAGGCGCGGTCCTGCATCCTTGGGTGCGGCAAGATCAGCTCGTCGGGCGCGCGCTCCATCTGCGCCGCAAGGGGCAGGTTGCGCCACTCCGCGTGTCGCACAGGGTCAGGGTGCACCTGATCACCCAGCGAGATCAGGTCCAGATCAAGCGTTCGGCGGCCCCAGCGGCGCACCCTTTCACGGCCCATCTGCGCCTCGACACGGTGCAGGGCCGCCAAAATTTCAGCCGCGCCCAGATCCGTCTCCAGCCGCGCCGCCGCGTTGACGTAATCAGGCCCCGCCCCGGCCGGAAAACACGGGCTTGCATAAAACGCGCTGACCTCCGCCACCCGCAGGCCCTCGGCCCCCAACGCGGCAAGCCCCGCGGACAACGTCTCCTTCGGTGCGCCCAGCTTGGACGGCAAATTTGCGCCCAAAGCGATCAGGCAAACACGGCTTTCCGTTACGTCAATATCTTCCACACACCCATCCTAGCCTATTGCCAGCGCAGACCTATAACTTTAAGTCCAAAACATCCACGCTACCGGGGCTTCCCCACTACTCAAACCGATCCTTGCCCTTTCGAAATATTCGCAGATTTGGCAAAATAAGAAGGGCTTTTTGTATGTTTTACAAGGACGAACGGCTTGCGCTGTTCATCGATGGATCGAACCTTTACGCCGCTGGTAAGGCGCTTGGGTTCGACATTGACTACAAGCTGCTACGGAACGAATTCATGCGCCGCGGAAAGCTTCTGCGGGCGTTTTATTATACCGCACTACTGGAAAATGATGAGTATTCGCCCATTCGTCCCTTGATTGACTGGTTGAATTACAATGGCTTCTCGATGGTCACGAAACCAGCCAAGGAATATACCGACAGTCAAGGCCGCCGTAAGGTCAAAGGCAACATGGATATCGAGCTTGTCGTCGATGCGATGGAGCTAGCTTCGCGCGTCGATCATATGGTGATCTTCTCGGGTGATGGCGATTTCCGCTCGCTGGTGGAAGCGCTGCAACGCCAGGGCGTGCGCGTCTCGGTTGTCTCCACCATGCGTAGCCAGCCACCGATGATCTCGGATGAGCTACGCCGTCAGGCCGACAATTTCATTGAGCTGTACGATCTCAAGGACGTGATTGGCCGGCCTACGCGCGACATGCCCGCTGACCGCCCGGAGCCTGTGTCAGAGATGGACTGACCCGCTCTGCCGGGGCGGGCGACTCCCTGTCCCAGCGCGGTTGCGGCGCAAAACCGCGCCACGCTCCCTTTACGGCCCGGCCAGCCTGCCTTACCTCTATTAGCATCAGGAGGCCCCGCCATGCGCAAACCACCCCTCACCCTTTATCTCGCTGCCCCGCGCGGATTTTGCGCCGGTGTGGACCGCGCCATCAAGATCGTGGAAATGGCTTTGGAGAAATGGGGGGCGCCCGTCTATGTGCGCCACGAGATCGTGCACAATAAATTCGTCGTCGATGACCTGCGCGGCAAGGGAGCTGTGTTTGTCGAGGAGCTGGACGATTGCCCGGATGATCGCCCGGTGATCTTCTCGGCCCATGGCGTGCCAAAGGCCGTGCCTGCCGAGGCCGCGCGGCGCGAGATGGTCTATGTCGACGCCACATGCCCATTGGTGAGCAAGGTCCATATCGAGGCCGCCCGCCACCATGAGGCGGGGCTTCAGATGGTGATGATCGGCCATGAGGGCCACCCCGAAACCGTCGGCACGATGGGGCAATTGCCCGAGGGCGAGGTGCTATTGGTCGAAACGGTCGAGGATGTGGCCATGGTGGAAGTCCGCGATCCTACGCGCCTCGCCTTCGTGACCCAAACCACCCTCTCGGTCGATGACACGATAGATATCGTGGCCGCCCTTCAGGCGCGGTTTCCGGGCATTGTGGGCCCCCACAAGGAAGATATTTGCTACGCCACCACCAACCGCCAAGAGGCGGTGAAGGCGATGGCCCCCAAGGCCGATGCCATGCTGGTCGTGGGCGCGCCCAACTCCTCCAATTCCCGCCGTCTTGTCGAGGTAGGGGCGCGCGCCGGGTGCAAATATGCGCAACTGGTGCAGCGCGCGACTGACATCGACTGGCGCGCGCTGGAGGGGATCACCTCGATGGGCATCACCGCCGGGGCCAGCGCACCCGAGGTGCTGATCAACGAGGTGATCGACGCCTTCAAGGACCGCTATGACGTGACGGTCGAGCAGGTCGAGACCGCCGTGGAGAATGTCGAATTCAAAGTGCCGCGCGTGCTGCGGGAGACTGCATGACCGCCATCCCCCGCTCTGCGCTGTGGCTTGGCCTTGCGGGCGTGATCCCTTTTGTCTGGGGCGCTCTGACAGTGATGAGTCCCGCTCTCTCAGACATCACGATGCGCTCCATCGGGCCGCGTTTCATAGGCCCTTACGTGATGCTCTTTTACGGAACGATCATCCTCAGCTTCATGTCCGGTGTGCTCTGGGGATTCGCAACCAAAATGGACGGCGCGCAGGCGGGCATGGGCTATGCGCTGTCGGTGATCCCGGCGCTTTGGGCGTTCTTCACCTCGGGGGCGGGCGTGCAAAGCACGGGGATTTCGCTGATGGTGGGCTTCGTAGGTCTGCTGGCGCTTGATTGGCTTTTCTGGCGGCACGGCGTAGCACCACCATGGTGGATGCATCTCAGGGTGCTTCTGACCGGGCTTGTTCTCATCTGCTTGGCCGTCGGAGTGTTCCTATGAGCATTGATCCCGAAACCCTCACTGTCTACGGAGCAAAAGCCGCCGAGTATGCGGACATGACGCAAGGCGAGGCGGAAAACCGCTTCCTCAGCACCTTCATCGCAGCCCTGCCCGAAGGGGCGCGCGCGCTCGATCTGGGCTGCGGTCCCGGCCACTCTGCCGCCGCAATGGCCCGCGCAGGTATTGCCGTGGACGCCATCGATGCCGTGCCCGAGATGGTCGCGATGGCACAGGCCCATGACGGCGTCACCGCATGGCAAGCCAGCTTTGATGAGATCACCGGCGAGGCCCTCTATGATGGAATTTGGGCCAATTTTGCGCTGCTGCATGCGCCAAAAGCCGATATGCCCCGCCACCTCGCTGTCTTGGTCAAATCGCTCAAGCCCGGCGGCCTCTTTCATATCGGCATGAAGACGGGCAAAGGCGAGATACGCGACACGATTGGGCGGCTCTATGCCTATTACACCGAGGACGAGCTTCACGGCCTTCTCAGTGATGCAGGCCTCAGCCCCGGCGAAAGCTGGACCGGGGAGGAACGCGGGCTTGACGGTGCCATGGCCCCTTGGGTGGTGATCCACGCGCATGGCTGATCTCATCGCCTATACGGACGGGGCCTGCTCGGGCAATCCCGGCCCCGGCGGCTGGGGCGTGTTGATGCGCGCGGTGGCAGATGGTGCCGTCGTAAAAGAACGCTGCCTCAGCGGCGGAGAGCCCGATACAACCAACAACCGGATGGAGCTTCTGGCCGCGATCCACGCGCTGGAAACACTCGCACGCGCCTCACAGATCACCATCGTGACCGACAGCCAATATGTGAAAAACGGCGTGACCGGATGGATCCACGGATGGAAGCGCAACGGATGGAAGACCTCGGCCAAGAAGCCGGTGAAGAACGTGGAGCTGTGGCAGCGGCTGGATGAGGCGCAGGCGCGGCATGACGTGATCTGGGAATGGGTCAAGGGCCATGCGGGCCACCCGGAGAATGAACGCGCGGACGCGCTTGCCCGCGAGGGGATGGCCCCCTTCAAGCCCAAGGCACCCCCCAAAACACAGCCCAAAGACGACGCATGAACGGGCTTATCTTACTCGATTACGCAGCGGTGCTGATTTTCGCGCTGACAGGCGCGCTGGTGGCGAGCCGTGCACAGCTTGATGTGGTGGGGTTCGCCTTTGTGGCCTGCCTGACGGCGGTGGGGGGCGGGACGCTGCGCGACGTGCTTTTGGACCGCAACCCTGTGTTCTGGATCGCGGACGGGACCTATATCCTGATCGCGGTCAGCGCGGCGGGGCTGGTGTTTTTCACAGCCCACCTTGTAGAGAGCCGCCTGCGCTGGGTGATGTGGCTCGATAGTTTCGCGCTCGCCGTGGCGGTGCCTGCGGGGGTCGGTGTGGCGATGGCGCTGGAGCAGCCTGCGCTGATTGTGGTCCTGATGGGGATGGTCACGGGCTGTATGGGCGGGCTTATCCGCGATGTGGTGGTCAATGAGGTACCCTTGGTGCTGAAACAGGGCGAGCTTTACGTGAGCGCTGCCTTTGCAGGGGCCCTTCTGGCGGTGGTGCTGCGGGAGCTTGATCTGCCGCTCTGGGCAGCGCTTGTGGGGTGCGGCGCGCTCACATGGACGCTGCGCGCGGGATCGCTCCAATTCGGATGGTCGCTGCCAGTTTACCGCACACGCCCACCGCGCAGCTAGAACGTCGCCTTGCTCAGCGTTTGCCGCGCCAGTGGAACGGCACGATGATCAACGCACCAATGGAGGACAAGATCGCATCAAGGCCGGGCACACCAAAGCTGATGCCGAACATGATCCGCAGGAAATAGAAAAGAAACGCGCCGCCCACGCAGATTATAATGGATTGCAGGATGCCGTTATGGGTAAATCCTGTCTTTTCTGACACATAGCCGACGATGCCCGCGATCACGACCGTTCCGATAAGCTGAGGAAACATGGGCTGCGCCTTTTCTAAAGCCGGGTGCCTTTGGGCACAGGCGTGCCGCGCAGGAATTCTGCTTGATCTTGCGCCCGCCCGCCCGCCTTCTGCAAGCGCAAAAGCTGCACTGCGCCGCGCCCGCAAGCAATTGTGAGAGCGCTGTCCAGCGCCTCGCCCGGCGCACCGCAGCCTTGGGTCTCAGCGGCGTTCAAGAGCTTGACCCGCGCGCCCTCCATCTCGGTCCATACGCCGGGAAAGGGCGAGAGGCCCCGGATATGGCAGGAGACCTCGCGCGCGGTCCAGGCCCAGTCAGCGCGGGCCTCGGACTTGTCGATCTTGGCAGCGTAGGTCACGCCCTCGCCCGATTGGGGCGTGGGTTTGAGCTTGCTCAGATTTTTAAGCGCCTCGGTGATTAAGTCCGCCCCCATCGCGCTCAGCCGGTCATGGAGCGTGCCTGTGGTCTCTCCCGCACCGATCGGCGTGGCAGAGCGCATCAAGACGGGTCCGGTATCCAGCCCCGCCTCCATCTGCATGATGCACACGCCCGTCTGAGCATCCCCCGCCATGATCGCGCGGTGAATGGGCGCGGCCCCGCGCCAGCGCGGCAGGAGTGAGGCGTGGATATTGAGGCAGCCATGGACAGGCGCGTCGAGCACCGCCTGCGGCAGGATCAGACCATACGCCACAACCACCGCCACATCGGCTTTGAGCGCCACGAAGTCCGCCTGCGCCGCAGCACCTTTCAAACTCTCGGGATGGCGCACGGGCAGGCCAAGCGCCTCTGCCCGCGCCTGCACTGGTGTGAGGCGCAACGCCTTGCCACGCCCCGCCGGGCGCGGCGGCTGGCAATAGACGCAGGCGATCTCATGGCCCGCCGCGACCAACGCCTCAAGCGCCGGGACGGAGAAGTCCGGGCTGCCCATGAAGATCACTCTCATTTCACGTCTCCTTGGCCTGCGCATGCTGTGTGGTCTGGATTTTGGGTATTTATGCCAAGAAAAAACAACGGGTGGTCAGTTATCTCGTCTTGGCTTGGGGGTTGAGGGCTCAGCGGTGTTTGCGCGCCCGGCGCAGGAGCATGTCGCGCTTTACCTTGCTCAGGTGGTCAAAATACATCCGACCGTTCAGATGATCGATCTGGTGCTGCACCGATGTGGCCCAGAGATGGACGAAATCGCGCTCTTGGGTCTCGCCCTCGGCATCCAGATACCGCACGGTCACGGCGCGGGGCCGCTCGATCCGGGCGGAGACGCCGGGCAGGTTGGGGCTTGCCTCCTCATAGGGGCGCATCTGGGCGCTGGCGTGCAGGATTTCTGGGTTTGCCATGCGCACCACCTGCCCCCGCGCCTCCGACGCATCAACCACCGCAAGGCGGAGCATCACACCGATCTGGGGCGCGCCGAGGCCTACGCCGGGCGTCGCCTCCATCGTGTCGATCATATCCTGCCAATGGGCGCGAACCTCATCGGTGATCGCCTCCACGGGGGCGGCGGCGGTCCGCAGCCGTGCATCGGGCCAAGACAGGCAACGGCGCACGACCACGCGCGCTACTCCCGCGCCATTTCGCGTTTGAGCTTTTGCATCCGGCGCGTGATCAGTTGGCGCTTCATGGGCCCCAGATATTCGATAAAAAGCTTGCCGTTAAGGTGGTCAATCTCGTGCTGCACGCAGGTCGCCCAGAGCCCGTCAAAGCCGCTGCTCTGCTCCGTGCCCGCCTCGTCGATCCAGCGGAGTTCAATCTCGGCAGGCCGCGTGACGTCGCCGAATTGCTCGGGGATCGACAGGCACCCTTCCTCATAGACATTGAGCGTGTCCGACACGGCCGTGATCACCGGGTTGAACATCACCATCGGGCGCGGCGCCTCACCCTCTTCCTTCACACAATCGAGCACGATCAGGCGGCTCAGCACGCCCACCTGTGGTGCCGCAAGACCGATACCCGGCGCGGCATACATCGTCTCAAGCATATCATCGGCAAGCTGGCGCAAATCGCCCGTGACATCGTCAACGGGGGGGCAGAGCTTTTTCAGCCGTGGATCGGGGTGTATCAGGATCGGCCTTTTCATGGCCGTTCATGTAGGGCAACGCGACGCGCGGCGCAAGACAGCCCCCTTGCACCTGCCGACCAGTCAGGTAGCTTGCCCCGCGCAATCCAAGGAGCACTCCCACATGAATTTCGACGAGATCATCGACCGTGTCGGCACCCATTCCAACAAATGGGATGACATGGAGGAGAAATACGGCGTCTCGCCCGACGATGGCATTTCGATGTGGGTGGCAGACATGGATTTCCGCCCACCTGCCTGCGTATCGGCGGCGCTGGGGCGGATGCAGGCGCATGGGATCTACGGATATTACGGCAATGAGGACAGCTATCGCAGCGCGATCCAGTGGTGGATGAAAGAGCGCCATAGCTGGAGCCTTGAGAAGGCGGATATCTTTACGACCCATGGCCTCGTCAATGGCACGGGCATGTGCGTCGATGCGTTTAGCGCGCCCGGCGATGGGATCGTGCTTTTTACGCCTGTGTATCATGCGTTTGCCCGGGTCATCAAAGCGGCAGGGCGTGAGGTGGTCGAATGTCCCCTCAAGCAGGTCGATGGCCGCTACACGATGGATTTCGACGCCTATGACGCGCAGATGACGGGCAAGGAGACGATGCTTATCTTCTGCTCACCTCATAATCCCGGTGGCCGCGTCTGGAGCCGTGAAGAGCTTGAGCAGGTCGCGGATTTCGCCCGGCGGCATGACCTCGTTCTGGTCTCTGACGAGATCCACCACGATCTGGTGATGCCCGGCGCGCGGCACACCGCCATGGCCGTTCTGGACGGGATCGCCGACCGTCTCGTGATGATGACGGCACCCACCAAGACATTCAATATCGCGGGCGCCCATTCGGGCAATGTTATCATTGCCGATGACACCTTGCGCGCGCGCTTTGCCCAGCGGATGGCCGCCCTTGGCCTCTCGCCCAACTCCTTCGGGATCGAGATGACCGAGGCCGCCTATTCCCCAGAAGGGGCTGCTTGGGTCGACGCGCTCTGCGCTTATCTCGATGGCAATCGGCAAGTGTTCGACACAGGCGTCAACGCCATTCCGGGCCTGCGCTCCATGCCGCTAGAGGCCACATATCTGGCGTGGGTGGACCTGAGCGGCACCGGCATGAGCGATGCGGAGTTTACCAAACGGGTGGAGGGCACAGCACGCATTGCCGCCAACCATGGTCCGACATTCGGCACAGGCGGCGAAGGGCATCTACGCTTCAATCTGGCCACGCCCCGCGCCCGCGTGAAAGAGGCGGTGAGCCGCTTGGCAGAGGCTTTTTCAGACCTGCAATAACCCGCTCAGCTATAGTCTTCGATCAGACCCATGGGCGCATCGCTGTGGCGCTCGAAATCCACAGGCTGCGTGCCTGAGGCTTCGGTCATGCGCTTATACTCAAACTGCGTCTCGCCCGCCTCCTGCGAGGACGCCACGATCAAACAGCGCGACATATGCCGCGCCCCGTCATAAAGATCGACCAACCCACGAATTTGCGAAGCCCGCTCCGGTTCAAGGGAAAAGCCACCATCCCAGGCGCGCATGATGGGATGCCAGCTGCCATCGGGCATTTCCACGCGCAGCTTGTGGCTCCGAAGGGCGGCAGCTTTACGCGCACGGTCCAGCCCATCCTGAATGTCCTGAGGCAGATACGTATCCATCACCGATTCCCTATCCCATTATAAGGATCAGAGTGCGAATAATTTTATTTCAATCAACATCATATTTGTCGACAGATTGTTTCGTTACCCTTTTGCCACTTTGGGGCGCAACACGTGCGGCATCTTGGGATCATAAAGCGCGCTATCCTTGAAATCGCGAACCTCCCCCAGAACCGGCCCCACCATGATCAGCGCCGTGCGCGTGATCTTCTCATCGCGCACCTTGCCGTGAATATCCGCAAGCGTGCCCCGGATGAACATCTGATCCGGCCAGCCCACACGGTATGCCACGACCACAGGACACGCCGCCCCGTAATGCGGGCTCAGCACGCGCACGATTTCGCGCAGGTTCCGAACGCCTAGGTGAATGGCCAATGTCGCGCCCGTGCGGGCAAAATTCTCCAGCGTCTCATGCTCAGGCATCGACGTGGATTTCATCGACACCCGCGTAAGGATAATCGACTGCGCCACCTCCGGCACGGTCAGTTCCTGCCCCAACGCCGCCGCCGCCGCCGCATAGGCGGGCACACCGGGGATGATCTCATAGCCAATCCCATCCACGCGCAGCCGCCGGATCTGCTCCGCAATCGCGCCATAAAGCGACGGATCGCCCGAATGGACCCGCGCCACATCCTCGCCGCGCGCGTGGGCAGCGACAATCTCTGCATGGGTGTCATCAAGCGTCATCGCAGCCGTATCCATTACCCGCGCGCCTTGGGGTGCACAGGCGACCACCTCCGCAGGCACAAGACTGCCCGCATAAAGACATACAGGGCACTCCCCGATGACGCGCTCCGCCTTCTTGGTCAAAAGCTCCGGATCACCCGGCCCCGCCCCGATAAAATAAACCGTCACAGCGTCCGCCCTTCTTCTTTGTCCAAAATACTCATACCCCCGCCGGCCCCGCCAAATCGCCGTCGATCTTGCGCGCATATCCGCGCGGCGTGAACATGCGCGGCCCCTCACCAAGCGCGGCCAGCCTGGAATTGCTGGACCCCACCAGAACAACGGTCAGCATATCGACCTCATCCACCTCTAAAGCATCAAGGCGGCGATAGCGGATATGCTCCTCGGGTCGGCCCAGATTGCTGGCCAGCATCACGGGCGTATCCGCCGGGCGGTGCTTGAGCAAAATCTCCCGCGCCTCGGCCAGAAGCGTCCGCCGCGTTTTGGAGACTGGGTTATAGAACGCGATCACGAAATCCCCCTCCGCCGCCGCATGCAGCCGCCGGATAATGTCATCGCGTGGGGTCAGCAAATCCGACAGCGATATGGTGCAAAAATCATGCCCCAAAGGCGCGCCCGCCCGCGCCGCCGCGCCCTGCAAGGCCGACACACCCGGCGTGCAGACCACATCGACCCGCCGGGCCGCATCACTCACACCCATTGCGTCGGGCGTGCGCGACAAAAGCTCGAACACAAGCGCCCCCATCGCGTAAATCCCCGCATCGCCCGAACATATGAGCGCCACGTTGCGCCCCTCTGCCGCCCGCTCCAGCGCATAGCGGCACCGCGCCTCCTCGCCCCCCAGCGGAAAGTCAGACCGCGCTTTGCCCGCAGCCAAAGGCCCCAGCAGATCAATGTAGAGCCCGTAACCCACCAATTCTTCAGCATCCGCGATCAGACGCGAGGCCTCGGGCGTGCGCCAGCTCGCCTGACCGGGGCCGATGCCCACCACGCTCAGCCGCCCCCGCGCGCGGCCCTTGAGGCTCACGAGCGGCGCATCGCTGCGCGTCAGCGCGCATGTCGCGACCGCGTTCTTGCGCTTGGGGATCACCAGATCGCCCCCCATCGCCAACGCCGCTCCCTCCGAGACACCGTGGCAGCCAACTTCGGCAAAAACCACCTCGGACGGAGTGGCGAGCCGCGCCGCCTGCGCCTCCAACTCTTCAGCTGTAAAGAGCCGCAGCGGCACGCCCAATCGCGCGGCAAGCTGGTTCACCGCAGGCTCATCCGCCTTGAGATCAATCGTCGCCACGCATGCCACAGCCCCTGCCGCAATCCCGGCCTCGGCCAAGGTCTCCTGAACCAAATCCCAAAGTACCTCCGGCTCTGCATCGCGCGCACATCCCACGCCCAGCGCAAACCGCTGCGGATGATAGACCAGCCGCGCCTCACTGCCATGCTGGAGCTCCTCGCTCACACATAGCGCAACCGCTCCGCCGGTATCCTCAAGGCCAAAGATGTTCTCGCCCTCGATGCGCATGCCAGCCCCCGACAGCATCATCACCATAGCGCCCTTGGCATCCTCGGGATTGGCCAGGCGATAGCCTTCGGGCGGCGCATCCAAAGCCGCCCCCATCGCCACATCGCCCGCCGTGGTCACAGCCGCCACAGCCCCCAAGCCTTCGGCGATCTGCACCGCAAGCCGGTTCGCCCCCCGGTGCCCGCCCAGAAGTGGCACCACCACAGCACCATCATCGCTGACCGAAACGACAGCAGGCTCTGTGCGCTTATCGGACAGGATCGGGGCCACCGCCCGGATCAAAATTCCCGACGCACAAACGCCGACAACCGGCACGCCTGCCGCAAAAAGATCACGCGCATGATCCAGCGCATTGGGGAAAAATGCCGCCGCATCAGCCACCCGGCCCTCGCGTCCATGCACATCCGCGCCGATCAGGGCCGCCACACGGTGCGCCACCGCCTCGCCAGAGGCGCTCAACGCCAGAACAACAGGTCTCACAGCCATGGATCGGCCCCTTTCGTGAGCAGGATCATCGAAAAATAAGGTGCCGCCTCAGGTGCCTCGGAGAGCGGGCACACCACCTCTTCAGGCAGGCTCGCACGCTCCACATAAACCGCGCGGCTCATCAGGCCGAGCCCCTCGATCACGCCGCGTATCTTGGCCAAATGCCGCCCCACCTTCATGATCACAACGCTCTCGGCCCCCTCGATGCGCCCCCGCAGCTCCGCCTCAGGCAAAGGCCCCGGCAGCACGGTCAAACGCTCGTTACGCGCACAAAGCGGCATCCCCGCTCGCGCCGCACAGGCCGTCACCGACGTTACCCCTGGCACGATCTCAACCTCAAACCGATCCGAGAGCCGCGCGTAAAGATACATGAACGAGCCATAGAAAAACGGATCGCCCTCACACAGACAAATCACATCATCACCTGCCTCCAAGGCCTGTGCGATCTGCGCGGCTCCCAGATCATAGGCCGCCTGCGCAGGGGCCCGCTCGGGCGTCATCGGCACATCCATCACAATCTCGCGCGCCCCCGGCGCAATGACCCCAGCCGCGATGGCCCGCGCAAAGCTGGGCGCACCCGCGAGCGCGGGATACGCCACAACCCGCGCACCGGAAATCAAGCGGTGCGCTTTGAATGTCATCAGGTCCGGATCACCGGGGCCAAGGCCCACACCGTAAAGAACACCGCTCACCGCCGCCCCCCGCTTTCTTCTTTGCAAAAATACTCAAATTGCGCCGCGGCTCTGTGCGCCCTCATCGCTTGACGAGGCTCCATTGCGTCACCGGCATCAAGGGCCGCCAACCGGTGAGCCCGCCCACAGGCTCCGCGCGGTTCACCATCAGCTTCACCAACTGCCCACCATGGCGCTTGTGCAGCTCCAACAGCAGGGCCTCACTCTCCAGCGTCACCGCATTGCACACCAGCCGCCCCAAGGGGCGCAGCGCCGCCCATGCGGCGTCAAACGTCGCCATGCTCAAGCCTCCACCGATGAAAATCGCGTCCGGCGGCGCGAGGCCCGCCAAGGCCTCCGGCACGCGCCCGTCTACCAACTCAAGCTTCGGCGCACCCAGCGCCAGCGCATTGGCCGCCGCAAGCGCGCGCCTGTCGCTGCGTGGCTCGATCCCGATCGCGCGGGCATAGCGCGCGGCGCGCATCCACTCCACCGCGACCGATCCACAGCCCGTGCCGATGTCCCAGAGCAACGCCCCCCGCATCGGCATCAGCTTTGCCAGCGTGGCTGCGCGCACCTCTTGCTTGGTCATGGTCCCATCATGCTGGAAAAGATCATCTGACAGGCCCGGCACACGCGGCATCAACGCCGCATCAGGTGCCGCGATACACTCGACCGCCAATGTATTGAACGCGGGCACGACATGATCCCAGCTCTCGGCCAACCCATCAAACCGCTGTTCCCCCGCGCCGCCCATCGCGGCCAGAACGGTCATCCGCGACGCGCCAAAGCCGCGCGCGGCCAGAAAGGCCGCGATCTGTCCCGGCGTCTCGGCCCCCGTGGTCAGAATCAAAAGCCGCGCATCGGGCTGAATAAAGGCGATCATCTGCTCCACCGGGCGGCCATGCACGGTGAGCGTTTCCACATCCGCGATGCTCCAGCCCATGCGCGCGGAGGCCAGCTGAAACGCGCTGAGCTGCGGATGATACGTGATCTCGGCTGCCGGGATCGCGCGGCCAATACGCGCGCCGACCGAGAACCACAAAGGATCACCCGTGGCCAGAACCACAACGCGGCGCCCCTGATACCCCCTCAGCACATCAACCAGCGCATCAAAGGGCGAAGGCCATGCCACACGCTCAGCCTCAACCGCGCCGGAAAGCTGGTGATGGCGGTCCCCACCGATGATAATCTCAGCCGCCTCGACCACGGCGCGGGTGGCGGGGACAAGCCCGTCCATACCGTCCTCGCCAATGCCCACGATATGCAGCCACGGTGCGCGCGCCGCGCTCATGTGTCCAACTCCGGCAACCCGACGGCCAAAGCATTCACCGCAGCCGAGGCCATGGCCGACCCACCCCGCCGCCCGCGCAGCGCCACAAATTCACAGCCGCGCGGGTTCTCGGCCAGTTCGGCCTTGCTCTCGGCGGCGCCGACAAACCCCACCGGAAAGCCAAGGATCACGGCAGGTTTCGGCGCGCCTTGATCGATCAGTTCCAACAGATGAAAAAGCGCCGTGGGCGCGTTACCAATGGCCACCACAGCCCCCTCCAGATGATCCGCCCAAAGTTCCACCGCCGCCGCAGAGCGGGTGTTGTCGATGCCCGCCGCGATCCCCGGCGTGCGCGGGTCGTTGAGGGTCACGATCACCTCATTGCCTTTGAGATAGCGCCGGATGATGCCCGCGCCGACCATCTCGCAATCGCATAGGATCGTCGCCCCACCTGCGATGGCCGCATGCCCCGCCGCATAGGCCCCGTCGCTGAACGCGATCCGGTCCGCGATCTCGACCATACCGCAAGCGTGGATAAGGCGCACGGCCATCCTCTCCATCCCTGCATCGAACCGCTCCAGCCGCGCCTCGGCGCGCACGGTGGCGAAGCTCGCGGCATAGATCGCGGATGGATTTTTCTCATATGGGCGCACGGGCGGGCCTTCTTGGGTTAGGCGGTGTGGGTGGAGCGGATGTCGGCTTGGGGTATTTTTGCCAAGAAAAAGCCGGGGTCAGTCTTTGGCTTTTCCGGTGGCCTTTCGGGCGCTTTCGGGGCCGTGCGGGTGATTTGCGTGCGGGTAGACCGGATGGGCGTGGTCATGATCATGGTGGTGGTGATCATGGCTGTGGTCGTGCCCGTGACTGTGGCCGTGACTGTGCTCATGGCTGTGATCGTGATGATGATGGTGATGCGCTTGCTTGTCCTGCATCTCAAGCCGGCAAAGGCCTGTGCAGAACGTGTCGCAAAGCGTGCAATCCGCCACGTTGGAGCCGGGGGCGGACGCGCCCTGCCCTTCGACATGGTGGTGGTGGCTTTCCTGAATCGCGCCAACCTCATCCTCGAAGCCCAGAACCGCGCTGCGATATTTGCACATCACGCAAGTGGGTGGCGGGACCGCGCCGAAAGCCGGATGATCAGCCCCTTTGTCGCGGGCAATCGCCGCGCGCTCGGCGGGCGTGATTTTCTGCACCTCTTCGCCCTCGATGGCGAGGACTTGCGTGCGGTACTGGCACGTTCCGCAATTGGGCGGCGGGACGGCATAGGTCTGCTCGGTGATGCGCTCGGCGAACGTCTCGAGCACCTTTGGGTGATCTCCAAGATAGCCCGCCTTGACGAATTGCATCTCAGGGTGCTCGGCCGCGACACGGTCGGTGAAGCCATAAATTCGGTCGATCAGGATGCCGGAAAAGAGGAAATAGGGGAACACGATGACGCGCTTGTAGCCCAGCTTGGCCACATGTTGCAGGCATGGCTCCACCAATGGGAAAGTCACGCCGGAATAGCCCACCTCGCACCAACCAAAGCCGATACCCTCTTGCAGCATGCGCGCGATCTTGGCGACGTTACCATTGGCGTCCGGATCAGACGCGCCGCGCCCGATGACCACGAGGCATGTGTCGTGAATATCCACCTCGCCCAACTCGGCGTTGGCCGTCTCCAGCGCCGCGCGGATGCGGCCCCCGGCGGCGGCGATCATCTTGGGGTCCACGCCCAATTCGCGGCCATAGCTGACCTGCATACCGTGTTTCGCAGCATACGTATTGAGCACGGTGGGGATGTCGTTCTTGGAATGCATCGCGGCAAAGAGCATCCCCGGCACCGCCAGAATACGTTCGCATCCTGCCGCGCGCAGCTTGTCCAGACCATCGCGGATCACTGGGTTGGCAAACTCAAGGTAGCCATATTCCATCTCCCACCCATCGGGCAGAAGGGCCGGCAGCTTGTCCGCCAAGGTGGCGAACTCGTCCACCGCCGATTGGCTGCGCGAGCCATGTCCGCAGATCATCACACCTGTTTTGGTCATGGTGTCAGGCCTCTTGGCTGTCATCGGCGGGCGCATCGTCCGCCTCGGCCTCATCCTTGGCTTTGCGCCCCTTCAGCCCGGCCCAAAGCCCAATCGCAATCGCCGCACCGATCGCGGCCGCACCCAACCAATGGCCATGCCCCGCAACCTCGGCCAAATGGCCAGGATGGGCCTGCGCCATGGTGGCGGCGAAGAGCGCGGCGACGCCCAAAAAGGTGATTTTCATGGCAATCGGTTCCCTTGTATCTGGTATCATGTCTGGCAGCCTCACCGCGCGGTTGGAAAAAGAGCGCTGCATGAGAGGCCGGTGCCTGTCCATGTGATCAACGATGCGACAAGCGGGCCCCCGAGGGAGGTCGGCCCCATGTCGCGCCTCTTTTCGGCCCAAGCGGTGGGCATCGTCATCACGATCTATAGCTAAGGAGGGGGATGTGTGCAAACATGGAAACGGCGGCTTTAGTCCTCAGACAGGGCGTCCGTAATGCGCCACCATATTAGCCAGATCCTCGGGCGGGGTGTCTGATTGGACCATAGCGCGGGCGTTGGCGCTATGGGCAAAAATCGATCCGTCGGAGAAGAAAGAGGTGTTGGTGACAAAGATAATCGGCGAATCAGGGTGACGGTAGGAGATGAAATCCGCGACCACCAGCGCGCTGCCCTGAGCCAGAACGAGGTTCAGCACGATGATATCGAAAACTTGCGTCTGAAGCGCACCAATGGCCTTGGCCTGCCCGCCCACAAGACGCACATCCATATCCATACGCTCCATATGGCGTTGCCAGAGCGTCCCGAGCTCGGGATCGCTTTCGACGATCAGAACCTTCACTGCAATCTCCCGCACAAACGTATCACTCGGCGGTCTTTCAAAACGGACAACTCATCACAGACCCGTTTTCCGTCGGAGCCAAAGATAACACAAGCTGTGTCATAGGGGAAAAGAAGCAACATAATCCCCCATGATCGGCAAAGCCTCGCCGCCAAGGGCCTTGCAGCGCCGCGCGTTATCCGTTTGAACATGCACCAACCAAAAGGAGGCGGCCCAATGACCACATGGATCACGATCTGCGACACCTGCAAGCGCGACGATTGGAGCGAGGACACCCATGAGCGCCCGCACGGCGTTGATCTGGCCGAGCTGGTGGAGGCCGCCGCCGAAGGCCGCAATGTGCGCACCCGGCGCGTGTCTTGCCTCATGGGCTGCAAACAGGGGTGCAACATCGCCATTCAGGCCGAGGGCAAGCTGGCCTATACGCTAGGCCGGTTCGAGCCAATTGCAGAGGCCGCCGAGGGGATCGTCGCCTATGCCGAAATGCACAGCGCCAGTGCCTCCGGCCAAGTACCCTTCCGCGATTGGCCCCAAGCCATCAAGGGCCATTTCGTAACGCGCCACCCACCTTTGCCCGGCGCCGAAGACTGACCCGCGCACCGCGTGACCCCCTGAGTGCACCTGAGAGAGTCACATGAGCCTCGCCCTAATTCTCACCATTGCAATGATCCTTGACGCCGCCTTGGGCGAGCCACGCTGGCTTTGGTCTCGCGTGCCCCATCCTGCCGTGATCATGGGCAACCTGATCGGCGCGGCAGATGCGCGGTTCAACCACGGGCCGTTTCGCCAGATCAAGGGCGCCGCAACCCTCGCCGCACTGGTGCTGGGTGCGTGGAGCGCAGGTTGGCTCATTGCGCAACTGGGCGGGATCGTCACCGCCCTTGCCGCCGCAATCTTGTTGTCGCACCGGTCTTTGGTGGAGCATGTGGAGGCGGTTGCGCGCAGCCTGCGCCAATCGCTACCGGAAGGACGCCGCGCGGTAGCGCAAATCGTCGGGCGCGATACCGCAGGGATGGACACCGCAGATGTGAGCCGGGCCGCAATCGAATCAGCCGCCGAGAATGTGTCGGATGGGGTGATAGCACCGCTTTTCTGGTTCCTCATTGCAGGGCTGCCGGGGATGATGGTTTATAAGATGGTCAACACGGCCGACAGCATGATCGGCTACCGCACCCCGCGCCATGAGGCGTTTGGCTGGGCCGCCGCAAGGCTCGACGATCTGCTGAACCTCGCGCCAGCCCGGCTGACCGCGCTGATGATCTGGGCGCTTCATCCGCCACGCGCGGATTGGGCCGAGATTGCCACCGACGCGGCCAAGCACCGCTCGCCCAATGCAGGCTGGCCCGAAGCGGCCATGGCACGCGCCATCGACACCGCGCTCTCTGGCCCGCGCAGCTATCACGGCACGCGCGAGGACTTTCCATTCGTGCACCCACGCGGCACACAAGACGCAGGCCCCACCCAGATTTTCGCGGCGACATCCGTGCTCTGGCGCCTCTGGGCCGGGGTGCTGGCGGCGGTCCTCATCCTCGCCATGCTTTTCTAACAGCCTATTTCAGGACTGCACGCATTACGCAAATCGCGTTACCCTGTCCCAAAACATTGGGAGACTTGATATGCGCCGACTGACCTGCCTCACCGCCCTTTGCCTCACCCTCGCGGCCCCAATGACGGCCTCGGTGGCCCATGCGGCTTGCGGCGGCAGCTTCGACACTTTCGTCGCGGGCCTCAAATCCGAAGCGGTGCAGCGCGGCCATGCACAGGCCACTGTAGAGAGTTTCTTCGCCTCTGCGCGGCAGGACCCGTCGGTGATCAAAGCCGACCGCGCGCAAGGCGTGTTCCAAAAACCCTTCACCGAATTCGCAGACCGCCTGATCAGCTCGGGCCGCCTCAACACGGGCCGCGCCAAGGCCCGCGAGTTCGACGCGATCTTTGACCGGATCGAAGCGCAATACGGCCTCAACCGCGGCGTTCTCTTGGCCTTTTGGGCATTCGAGACGGATTACGGCGGGTTTCAGGGCAATTTCAACACGCTCAACGCGCTCGTCACGCTCAGCCATGATTGCCGCCGCCCCGACCTCTTCCGCCCGCAGGTTTTCGCGGCGCTGGAGCTGTTTGAGAAGGGCGATTTCGATCCGGTGCGCACCACAGGCGCTTGGGCGGGCGAGATCGGCATGGTCCAGATGCTGCCCCGCGACATCATTGAAAGCGGCGTGGACGGTGATGGCGACGGGCATGTCTACCTCAAAACCTCCGCCCCCGATGCGCTGATGTCCGCAGGCAAAATGCTCAGCGGGTTTGGCTGGCGTAAGGGCCAGCCATGGCTGCATGAGGTGGCCGTGCCTGCCGAGATGGACTGGTCCAAATCGGGCCTGCGCACGACGATGAAAGCGTCTGAGTGGGAGCGGCTTGGCGTGCGCGCGCGCCACGGGCAGCTTGCCGGTGGGTTGGAGGCAAGCCTTCTGCTGCCGCAAGGGCGCAAGGGCCCTGCCTTTCTCGCCTATCCCAATTTCCGGGTCTATTTCGATTGGAATCAGAGCTTTACCTACGTGCTAACCGCCGCCTATTTCGCAACACGTCTGGAAGGCGCACCCGTGATGACACGTGGCAACCCCGAGCCGGGGCTCAGCAGCAATCAGATGAAGCAGCTTCAGACCAAGCTCGCCGCACGCGGCTATGACGTGGGCAAAATCGACGGCATTTTGGGCGCAGGCACCCGTGCGGCGGTGCAGGGTGTGCAGCAAAAACTGGGACTGCCCGCCGATAAATGGCCGACCCCGGCCCTGCTGAATAAGCTCTGAGAGGTCTCAGGCCACCATCGCCTCGGCCTTCTTGAGGTCCACGGAGACAAGCTGCGACACCCCTTGCTCGGCCATGGTGACGCCGAAGAGACGGTCCATCCGGCTCATTGAGACGCCATTATGGGTGATGATCAGGAAACGTGTCTCGGTCCGGCGACACATCTCATCCAGAAGGTCACAGAAGCGCGCGACATTGGCATCATCCAAAGGCGCGTCTACCTCATCCAGCACGCAGATCGGCGCGGGGTTCGCGAGGAACACGGCAAAGATCAGCGCGAGCGCGGTCAGCGTCTGCTCACCCCCGCTCAGAAGGCTCAGCGTGGCCAGTTTCTTGCCCGGCGGTTGGCACATGATCTCCAGGCCTGCCTCCAGCGGATCATCGCTTTCCACCAGCACGAGATTGGCCTCGCCCCCGCCAAAGAGGTGCTTGAAGAGCATCGAGAAATTGCCGTTCACCTGCTCAAACGCAGTCAAAAGGCGCTCGCGCCCCTCGCGGTTGAGCGAGGCAATGCCGCTGCGCAGGGCCTTGATCGCTTCCTCCAGGTCGGTCTTTTCCGACAAGAGAACGTCATGCTCTTCCTGCACTTCTTTTGCGTCTTCCTCGGCGCGCAGATTGACCGCACCCAACGCGTCGCGCTGGCGTTTGAGGCGGTTCACATCGGCCTCGATCGCCTCCGCTCCGGGCATTTTATCGGGGTCCACCCCGAGGCTCTCCAGCAGGGCGGCGGGGGTGATTTGCTGATCGTCATGGATGCGCGCAGCGGCAGCACTGCGGGCCTCGGAAGCCGCGTCGGTGCGGGCCTCGGCACGGGCGCGAGCCTCGCGGGCATCCGACGCGGCCCGCTCGGCTTCGCGCTCGCCATCCGTGGCATGGCGCGCGGCCCCTTCCCCGGTGGATAGGGCATCGGCAGCGGTGGCGGCGCGGGCCTCGGCGGTGGTGATCTGGCCGCCCAATTCGGCGCGTGCCTCACTGATTTGCGCAGGCACGGCGGCGGCCTCGCCAAGCTCGGCTTCGGCGCTCACTTTGCGCTCGGCCAGCTCGGCACTGCGCGTCGTGGCCGTCTCCAGACGCAGGCGCCAACCGCTCAACTCCTTGGTCACTTCCTGGCTCCGGCGCGTGCGCGCCTCGCCTTCACGACGCAGCTCATCATGGGCCGAACGGCGTGACATCATCGTGATACGGGCAGCCTCCACCGTCAGCTTGGTATCCTCCGCGCGCGCCCGCTCGGCATCCAGATCACCAAGGCCTTGCAGCCCGGCCTCCGCCTCGCTCAACTGCCCGCGTGCGGACAGCGCCTCATCCTCGTGACGTGTCACGGCGAGGCTCAGCGATTCCAGTTTTGAGGCCGCAAGGTTGCGCTCCGCCTCTGCCCGGCTGAGCGCGCGGGCGGCGTCATTAACAGCGCGATCAGCGTCCCGGCGCGCCTCGCGGGCGGCTTTATCCGCCTCGCTCAGATCGCGCAGGGTTTGGGTCAACATCTCATGCGCACGGCGCGCACCATCGGCGCGGGCGCTGGCATGTTCGAGCAATTGTTTCAGCTCTTCCAGGCGATTAAGCTGTTGAAGCCGTAGCGCGGCTGCGGATGGCGCATCCTCGGCCCACGCGCGGTATCCGTCCCAACGCCAAAGATCCCCCTCAAGCGACACCAGCCGCTGACCGGGTTTAAGCGCCGCCTGAAGGCGCGGGCCGTCTTCGCTGTCCACCAGGCCGATCTGGCTCATCCGGCGGGTGAGCACATCCGGCACCGAGACGTTTTGCGTAAGCGGCACAGCCCCCTCGGGCAACGCCTCCACATGGCTGTAAGCGGGCAGAACGGCCCAGCCAGAGGGGCCGTCAGGGCCCACTTCGGGCGCGCGCAGATCGTCGGCGAGCGCGGCCCCAAGCGCCTTTTCATAGCCCTGCTGCACCTGAAGCCGGTCGAGGATCTGCCCGCCCTCGGCGGTGTCACGCTCCACCAAGCGCGCCAAGGCCGACACCTCGGCCGAGAGGGCGTTGACCTCGCCCTCGGCCTCGCTCCGCTCCCCGCGCGCTGTGGCCTCGCGGGCTTGCGCGTCGTTGCGCGCCTCATCCGCGGCGATGAGGGCGGCTTCCGCCGCCTCCGCCGCCGCGTGCGCGTCTTTCTCCGCAGACCCGGCGGTTGCGAAATCTTGAGCCGCCGTTTGCAATGCCGCGTTTGATGCCGCCACGGCAGAACGGGCCTTTTCGGCCTCCGCCTCGGAGCGCTGAAGCATGCTGCGGCTGTCGGAGACGAGCCGTTGTGCCGATTGGTGGCGCGCCGCGAGACGGGCCACATCCTCGGTCAGTGATGACAGATCCGCCTCGCGCTGGCTGAGGATATCCGACGCATCGCGCGCCTCGGCGGCGGCGGCCTCCAGCTTGCCCTCATGGCCGTCGGCGGCCTTGATCAGTTCGCGCTGCTCCCATTCCAGCCGGGCAATCGTCTCGCCCGCGTCGCGGTTCAACTCGCCCTCGCGCTCAATATCCTTGGCCAGTTGCCCGATGCGGGCCTCAAGCGTGGTGATACGGGCAAGGGCCGCCTCTTCTTGGGTGTTGAGCGTATCGCGCTGCACCGAAAGGCGTTGCAAAACCGCGCCAGCAATAGCGGCCTCTTCGCGCAGCTTAGGCAGGGCCTCATCGGCGGCGGCGCGGGCTTTGGCTGCCTCGCGCGCGGCGGCCTCGGCGCGGGCGGCGGCGGTGGTACGCTCTCGCAGGGCATCGCGGGCTTCGGCCAAGGCCGCATCCGCCTCTTTCCAGCGGCGATAGAGCAAAAGCCCCTCGGCTTGCCGCAACTCCTCCCCGATGGCGCGGTAGCGCGCGGCCTGCCGTGCCTGCCGAGCAAGCTGTCCCAGCTGTGCGGCCAATTGCTCAATCACATCATCCACGCGGGTGAGATTGCCTTCGGCTCCACGCAGCTTCAACTCCGCCTCATGGCGGCGTTGATAGAGGCCCGAGATACCCGCCGCCTCCTCCAAAATGCGCCGCCGCGCCTTGGGCTTGGCGTTGATCAACTCGGCGATCTGCCCCTGCCGGACCAAAGCGGGCGAATGCGCGCCCGTGGAGGCGTCGGCAAAGAGCATCTGCACATCGCGCGCCCGCACGTCCTTGCCGTTGACCTGATACGCGCTGCCCACATCGCGGGTGATGCGGCGGGTGATCTCAAGCGTATCGCTGTCATTGAACCCTGCGGGTGCGAGGCGGTCGGCATTGTCGATATGGATTGTCACCTCGGCAAAGTTGCGCGCGCCACGGCTTGCGGCACCGGCAAAGATCACATCCTCCATACCGCCGCCGCGCATGGCCGTCGGGCGATTCTCGCCCATCACCCAGCGTAGTGCCTCTAGAAGGTTAGATTTCCCGCAGCCATTGGGGCCAACCACGCCCGTTCGCCCGTCCCCGATGATGAGGTCGGTCGGATCCACAAAGCTTTTGAAGCCTGTGAGTCTGAGCTTGGAAAATCGCAAAAGGCCCGCCTCGCCATTGATTCTCGGAGTGGTGTGCAGTTTGCCGAGGGCGCGCGGCGCGAGTCAACGCCAAACCACTGGATATGGATGCATGGGGTGAGTTATCCACAAGATATCGGCCAGAGACGCGCGCAGACACGGCAGAGCGCCCGTATCTTGGCTGCACCGGCCCATTGCAATCAACCTTGACGCATTGCGAGGGGACGTTCATACCATACGGGCAAAGGTTCCCCCAAGGGCGTAGAAGAGCCCGGGGATCAATTGGGAATGGCGTGTCGGTGGACCCCTCTCGGGCATCAATTCGTCAGCCGCCCCCGCGACTGTAAGCGGAGAGCCCCTGCCACATGCCACTGGGATACGTCCTGGGAAGGCGGCAGTCAGGCCTCGACCCGTAAGCCAGGAGACCAGCCTTTGCAGGATCAACCCGCCTCGGGGTAGAGGCGCATAGGAGACGACACCATGACGACACTTGTTCAAAACACCGCGAAAACCACAGCAAAATCCGCCGTTCTGCCCGCAGTTATGGCGCTGGCGATCGGCCTTGGCATCATCTTCGTGGCGGGCCACGTGCAAGCCTCGGCCTTGCATGACGCCGCACATGATGTGCGCCACGCCACCGGCTTCCCCTGCCACTAAGGTATGTTTGCCAAAATATTGACCAGCGGGCTTTTCGCTGGGTTCTGTGCAGGGCTGATTGCCGCCCTGTTGCAGCTCATATTCGTGCAGCCTGTTCTGCTTCATGCGGAGCTTTATGAGGGCGGTGACCTTATCTACAACATGGCCGAGGGCGCACCCTCGCGGCCGGACATCCCAGGCTTTGACGCCATGCGTGACGGGCTTTCGGTGCTCTTTTCAGCGCTGATTTACGTGGGCTATGGCCTGATTTTGGTGGCGTTCATGAGCATCGCGAGCGCCCAAGGCGTCGCCATTTCCGCGCATCAGGGAATTGTCTGGGGCATCGCCGGCTTCGCCACGATCCACCTTGCGCCGGCGTTCTCATTGCCGCCCGAAGTGCCGGGCATGGCCTCGGCAGATCTTGCCGCGCGTCAAATCTGGTGGTGGAGCACGGCGACAGCCACGGGCGTGGGGCTTGCGCTTATCGCCTTTGGGCGCAGTGCGCTGCTCATGGCCGCCGGGGCGGCAGTGATCATAGCGCCGCATCTTATCGGTGCGCCCGAGCCTGCGGTCTTTACCGGGCCGCTGCCACCCGAGGTCGCATCGCTCTTTTCTGTGCGCGCACTTGGTGTCAGCATGGCAGCATGGGCCACGCTCGGCCTTTTTGCAGCCTATTTCTGGCAGCGCGAAACGCAAGACGCCTGACCCAATCCCCCGGCGCATGACATCACGCCCGCGCGCCGGGGCACCCTTAAGGAGATACCGGATCAATGCCCAAAACGCTCATTTTTCTCGTCATCGGCCTCTTTTTCGGCGCGGGCCTCGGGTTTCTCACCGCCGCCACCTCGGGCACGCAGCTTGAGGGGCACGACCATGGCAGCGCCGCCCATGATCACATGGCGCATGATCATGGCGACGGCGATCATTCGGGTCACGCAGGCCACGGCGCGATGATTGAGGCGGAGGCACCCGTGCCGACGCTTATGTTACACATCCTGCCCGATGGCGCGCAAAGCCGGAACCTGCACATCATGACGCAAAATTTCACCTTCTCGCCCACCGGTGTGAACGGCGACCATGTGCCGGGCGAGGGCCATGCGCATATCTATGTCAACGGTGTGAAACAGCCCCGCGCCTATAGTGAATATGTCCATCTCGATGCGCTGCCCAAAGGCACGCATGAAATCCGCGTCACGCTCAATGGCAACACCCATGGCGCGCTGGCGGTGAACGGCACACCCGTTGAGGCAACGACAACGGTGACGATAGAATGAGCCTTCAGGCAGGCACCCGCCCGATGAGACAATGGCGCAACCGCCCTATGGCGCGCGCATCGTCGATCCAGCCATCCGGGCTCGCGGCATATAGCTTGGCGAAGGCAACCACGTCGCCCGCATCCTCAAGCGTCACATCCCCAAAGAGATACGTGGCCTTCTGCGGCGCGCGAAAGGCAAGGCTCACGGGCCGCGCGCAGGCGTTCATGCACGGCCAGTCGCGGACCTGCACCCCCAGCCCCGCCTCAGCCAGAGCGGCGCGCAACGCGTCGGCAAACGCAGGCCCCTCGGCTCCCTCGCATGTCGAACAGACAGTCATCACATCCATCACGCCCGCCTCCCTTTACCCTTTGGGGCTAGCTCAGCGGCGCTTCCCACGCAACCCATCTCAGGAGGCCTGACCATGCCCATAAAAATCCCCGCCACCGTTGTCACAGGCTTTCTCGGTGCCGGTAAAACCACCCTGATCCGCCACATGCTGAAAAACGCGGACGGGCGGCGCATCGCGCTCATCATCAACGAATTCGGCGATCTGGGCGTGGATGGCGATATCCTCAAGGGCTGCGGCGACGCGACCTGCACCGAGGAGGATATCATGGAGCTGAGCAATGGCTGCATCTGCTGCACCGTGGCCGATGATTTCATCCCCACGCTCGAAAAGCTACTGAACCGCGAGAACGTGCCCGATCATATCGTGATCGAGACCTCCGGCCTCGCCCTGCCCCAACCGCTGGTCCGGGCCTTCAACTGGCCCGAGATTTCCACCCGCGTCACGGTTGATGGCGTGGTCACCGTGGTGGATGGCAAGGCCGTGACCGAGGGCCGTTTCGCCCACAACGTCGCCGCCGTGGACGCCCAGCGCAAGATGGACGAGAACCTCGACCATGAGACACCTCTATCGGAGCTTTTCGAGGATCAGGTCGCTTGCGCCGATATGATCGTGGTGAACAAATCCGATCTGCTGGAGGAGGGCGAGGCAGACGCGCTGGTCGCCCGCCTGCGCGGTGAAAGCCGGAAGGGCGTACAGGTTGTGAAATCCACGATGGGCGCGCTGCCCGTCGATGTTCTGTTGGGGCAAGGCATCGGGGCCGAGGCCGATCTGGAGGCGCGCGGCGAGGTGCATCACCATCACCACGATGACGACGATCATGATGATGACCACCATGACGATCATCACGCGCATGATGATGAGCACCACCACGACCATCACCATGCACACGAGCATGAGCACGGCCACGACGCGTTTGAAAGCTTCATCGTCCTACGCGACGAGATCAGCGACCCCGCCGCCTTTTCCGCCCAAGTGGCCGATGTGATCCGCAAACACGACATTTTGCGCCTCAAGGGCTTCGCCGCCGTCACGGGCAAGCCGATGCGCCTGACGCTTCAGGCGGTAGGCCCCCGTGTGGACACCTATTTCGATCAGCCCTTCGGCACGGCCCCGCGTCAGACCCGCCTTGTGGTCATCGGCCAAACCGGGCTTGACCGCGCGGCGATCACAGCCGCCCTCGCTGCCTGATGCTGATTGTTGAGCCTGGATACCCGCTCGATCCCGGCCCCAAGGCGCTGTTGGAGCAAAGCCATACATTGATGACCACCCTTTTTGAGCCCGAGGAAAACTACTTCCTCGGGTTCGAGGCGCTTTGCACACCGGACGTGCATTTCTTCATCGCGCGGGAGGGCGATACCGTGCTGGGCACTGGCGCGGTTGTCGACAAAGAAAGCTACGGCGAGGTGAAATCCATGTTCACCGCCAACGCCGCGCGCGGCAAGGGCGTGGGTGCGGCCCTTCTGCGTGCGCTGGAGGATCACGCCCGCACGCTGAAGCTGCCCGTGCTCAAGCTTGAGACGGCCCTGCGTCTGCCCGAGGCGGTCCGCCTCTACGCCCGCCACGGCTTTACCGAATGTGGCCGCTTCGGCGATTACCGCCCCAATGACACCAGCTATTTCATGGAAAAACCTCTCGTCTGACGACGCTGGCTTACGCCGCGCTCGACCGCACGCACAACCCACCCCATCCGAAAGGCCCCAAACCCCATGCACCTGCTCGCCGCCACCCCCGGCTCCATCGACGATGGAAAAGAGCCGGTCGATCTGGGCCAGACACCCGCCGATATCATCTTCATCTCCGCCGCCGATACCGAGCTGAGCGCGCTCAGCGCCGCCCGCGCCGAGATGGAGACGCCCCCCGGCTTGCGGCTGGCCAACCTTACCCATCTCGCGCATCCCATGTCGGTCGACCTGCATCTCGACAATTGCGCGGCCAAATCCCGCCTCGTGATCGCCCGCGTGCTGGGGGGCACCGGCTACTGGAAATATGGGGCCGAGCAATATGCGGCACGCCTGCATGAGGCCGGCGTGCCGCTGGCCCTTCTGCCCGGCGATGACAAACCCGACCCGGAATTGCGCAGCCTCTCAACCATCAGCGACGCCGATTACGACGCGCTCTGGTCCTATCTGGTGGAGGGCGGGCCGGAGAACGCGGCCAATTTCCTGACCTACGGACAGGCCATGCTGAGCGGGGCCGCGCGCCCCGACCCCGCCCGGCCCCTGTTGCGCGCCGGGGTCTATTGGCCTGGCAGCGGGCTGGCTGATCTGGGCGCGGCCAAGGCCGCATGGACAGATGGCGCGCCCATCGTGCCGATCATTTTCTACCGGGCATTGGTGCAGGGCGCAGGGCTTCACCCCATCAATCGCCTCACAAAATCCCTGCTGCGCCGGGGGCTGAACCCACTGCCCATCTTCGTGGCCTCGCTCAAGGACCCCGTATCCGTGGGCGCTCTGGAGCAGCTTTTCGCAGCAGCCCCTCCGTCGGTCATTCTCAACTGCACCAGCTTTGCCGTAGGATCGCCGCATGCGGGCGACACAAGCGTGCAGAATCCTTTGACGATGGAGGCCGCACAGACCGCGCCAATCTTTCAGGTCGTCCTCGCAGCCTCGTCCGAGGAGGCATGGGCGGAGGGCCTCACCGGGCTCAGCGCGCGCGACATCGCGATGAACGTGGCCCTACCGGAGGTTGATGGACGCATCCTCAGCCGCGCGATCAGCTTCAAGGGTGAGGCGTTTTTCGACGACGCGACTGAATGCCCAATCGCCACCTACCGCGCCAATGGGGGCCGGGTGGATTTCGTGGCCGATCTCGCCAAACACTGGGCCCGGCTGCGCACCAAGAAGGAGAACGCGCGCAAGGTCGCCCTCGTGCTGGCCAACTATCCTAACAAGGACGGGCGGCTGGCCAATGGTGTCGGTCTCGACACGCCTGCCGCCACCGTGCATGTGCTGCGCCTTTTGGCCGAGGCGGGGTATCACACCCGCGATCTGCCCGAAGATGGCGCAGCACTGATGCAGCAGATCATGGCCGGGCCGACCAACTGGCTCACCGACCGCGCCACGCGGGAAGGCGGTCAGGTCCTGCCGCTGGAGACCTATCTGGAGGGGTTCAAGGCCCTGCCGCTGGCCCTGCGCGACCAGATGACAGACCGCTGGGGGGCGCCCGAGAACGATCCGTTCTATGAGGCGGGCACGGGCTTCAAACTCTCCATTTTTCTCTTTGGCAACGCGCTTGTGGGCGTGCAGCCTGCACGCGGCTATAATATTGATCCGACCGACACCTACCATTCCCCCGATCTCGTCCCACCACATAATTATCTGGCCTTTTACATCTGGCTGCGCCGCGTGTTCAAAACCGACGCGGTGGTCCATATGGGCAAGCACGGCAATCTCGAATGGCTGCCCGGCAAGGCACTTGCGCTGAGCGAGACCTGCTGGCCCGAGGCGGTGCTTGGCCCCCTACCGCATCTCTATCCGTTCATCGTGAACGATCCCGGCGAGGGCACGCAGGCCAAGCGGCGCGCACAGGCGGTGATCATCGACCACCTGACCCCGCCCCTGACCCGCGCCGAAACATACGGGCCCCTGCGCGATCTGGAGGCGCTGGTGGATGAGTATTACGAGGCCGCAGGCGTGGACCCGCGCCGGATCGAACATCTCAGACGCGAGATCCTGAGCCTGTCGCAGGCCACCGGGCTGGACAAGGACGTGGGCATGTCCGGCACGGATGAGGATGGCGATCTGGCGCAACTGGATGCCTATCTGTGCGATCTGAAAGAAGCGCAGATCCGCGACGGGTTGCATATCTTCGGCCAATCCCCCGAGGGGGTGCAGGCGCGCGATCTGCTGGTGGCTTTGCTACGCGTGCCGCGCGGCGATGGGACTGGCGGGGATGCCTCTCTGATCCGGGCGTTGGCGGATGATCTGGGGCTGGCCTTTGACCCTCTCGATTGTGATATGGCCGCCCCTTGGGACGGCGCGCGGCCCGAAGTTCTGGCGGCGCTCAGCGGTGATGGCTGGCGCAGTGCGGGCGACACGGTGGAGCGGCTGGAGCTTCTGGCCTGCGCGCTGGTTGACGGCGATGCACGCGCCCAAGGGCCAAAGAGCCGCGTGGTTATGGAATTTCTGGAGAGCAGCTTGCGGCCCATTCTGGCCTCCTGCGGCGCGCTTGAAGGGCTGGGCCTTCTCACCGCCCTCAGGGGGCAGTTCGTCGCCCCGGCGCCCTCCGGCGCCCCCACCCGCGGGCGTCTCGATACGCTGCCCACGGGCCGCAACTTCTATTCCGTGGACAGCCGCGCCGTGCCCACCCCAACCGCTTGGGCGTTGGGGTGGAAATCGGCCAACCTGCTCATTGAGAAACACCTGCAAACCCATGGCGACTGGCCCCGCACCATGCTTTTGACAGCTTGGGGCACCGCCAATATGCGCACCGGCGGCGAGGATATTGCCCAAGCGCTTGCCCTGATGGGGTGCAAGCCGAAATGGGACAGCGCGAACAGGCGCGTCACCGGGTTCGAGGTGTTACCGCAAGGCATTCTGGGCCGCCCCCGCGTGGATGTCACCCTGCGCATCTCCGGCTTTTTCCGCGACGCCTTCCCGCAGCTTATCGCCCTTGTCGACAGTGCGGCGCGCGCGGTGCAAGCGCTGGACGAGCCCGAGGATCTCAACCCCGCCGCCGCCCGTGCGCGCGCGGGCGAGACGGGTGCGCGCGTCTATGGCTCCAAGCCCGGGGCGTACGGCGCGGGCCTTCAGGCAATGATCGACGAGCGGCTCTGGGCCAGCAAGGCCGATCTGGCCGAGGCTTACCTCACTTGGGGCAGCTATGCTTATGGCGCAGGCTCAGAAGGAGAAGTGGATCGCGCAGGGTTTGAGGCGCGGCTGAGCCAGACCGAGGCCATCGTGCAGAACCAAGACAACCGCGAGCATGATATTCTAGATTCGGACGATTATTACCAGTTCGAGGGCGGAGCCGCCGCCGCTGTGAGCACGCTTCAGGGGCAAGACCGGGTGATTTATCACAACGATCATTCGCGCCCCGAGCGGCCTGTCATTCGCACGCTGGAAGATGAGATCGGACGCGTCGTACGGTCGCGCGTGGTGAACCCCAAATGGATCGAAGGCATCAAGCGGCACGGCTATAAGGGCGCGTTCGAGATTGCGGCGACGGTGGATTATCTCTTTGCGTTTGCGGCCACCACGGGGGCTGTGCGCGGGCATCACTTTGATCTGGTTGAAGCGGCATTTCTTGAGGATGACGACACGCGCGATTTCATCGCAGATCACAACGCGCCCGCGCTGCGCGAGATTGCCGAGCGGCTTCACGAAGCAATCGACCGTGGCCTCTGGACCCCGCGATCCAACTCGGCCCGCGCGCGTATCGAGGCGGCACGCGGAGTTTAAAGCGGCTCACAGCTCAGCTCGGCCAGACCACCCGATACCGCGAACACATCGCAGGAATACTCCGTCCCGCGCGGCAAGGGCGCTTTGCGGCCGCCGCAATTGAGCCGCGCTGTCATCTGCGCCGGATCACCGTCAAGGTCCCGCACCTGGCACCCGCTCACCTCTTCAATCGCCATCACGCCGCGCGATGCCACAGCCTCAAGCCTCGGCGCCCATTCGGCGTTGAGCCGGATCGCCTCTGCCCGAAGGCCATCGACGCGCACATCAAAAACGCTTTGGCCCACGCTGATCCGCACAGGCTCCACCCCCCGGAAATCGGGACCGGGCGTGTCGCAGGCCGCAAGCAGGACGGCTAGGGGAAGCAAGAGCAATCGCATCCCTGAACCCTGCCAGCGAAGTGGTTAACAACCGGTTACCAAAGCCAAAGCAATTCGCATGGATCGCCTTGGGAAATAGCTTGCACACCGCGCCGCCCTCTCTCACTGTCGCGCCCAAAGCAACCCCGCCCAGAGGAGCGCCCCATGACCGAAGACACAGACCGCCACGCGATGAAAATGGCCAAGAAGAAGGCCGCCCGCGACAAGATCATGGCCACCAAGACCGACGAAAAAGGCCTGATCATCGTGCATACGGGCAAAGGCAAAGGCAAATCCTCAGCCGCGTTCGGGATGATCTTCCGCTGCATCGCGCATGATATGAAATGCGCTGTGGTGCAGTTCATCAAAGGCGGGATGAGCACGGGCGAGCGCGACATGATCCTCGCGAAATTCTCGGACACTTGCGCGTTTCACACCATGGGCGAGGGCTTCACCTGGGAGACCCAAGACCGCGACCGCGATATCGAAATGGCCCAAGCCGCATGGGAAAAGGCCAAGGAGCTGATCCGCGACGAGACCAACAAGATGGTCCTGCTGGATGAGATCAACATCGCGCTGCGCTATGATTATCTGGATATCGGTGAGGTGGTGCAATTTCTGGCCGAAGAGAAGCCGCATATGACCCATGTCGTGATGACCGGGCGCAACGCCAAGGAAGAGCTGATTGAAATCGCCGACCTCGTGACCGAGATGGAGCTGGTCAAGCACCCGTTCCGCGCAGGCATCAAGGCGCAGATTGGCGTAGAATTCTAGGAGGCGCTCAGGATGGCCAAGCACCGCGTTCTGACTGAGTTCGGCATGGGCACGTCCCTGCGCCGTCAGGACTATACCGAGGCCGCACGGCGCGCCTTGCAAGACGCGCTGTGGCACAATTCGATCAACATGGCCGAGCTTTTTGGCAAGCCTAAGGAGGCGATGCTGATCGATGTGGAGATCGCCGTGCAGGCACCGCAGGAGGTGGATTGCGAGGCGCTGAAATCCGTGTTCCCCTATGGCTGGATCAGCGTGAGCGCGACGCATGGAGGGCTCGACATCCCCCGCCCGGATGGCGCCCCCACGGTGATCGCCAACGCCGCCATATCCGTCAGCTTCGAGATGGAGCCCACATGAGCGACCAGCGTTTTATCATCGAGATGGGCATGGGCAATGACCTGCATGGGATGGATTATCAGAAGGCCGCCGAGCGCGCGATTGAGGATGCGATCCGCCACTCCACCCTGCCAATTTTCCAAAGCACTGCGATTCCCCTGGAGACCATGCGCGTGACCGTGACGGTCGGCGTGCAGGACCCCGCCGCACTGGATTGTGCCGCGCTGGCGAAAAGGCTCCCACGCGGGCGGGCCGAAGTGCATGCCGTTTTGGGTGGGCAGAACGTGACCAACCCCGAGACGGGCGAGACGATTGTGATCGCCACGGCGGCGGTCGAGGCGTTTTTGCCCTATCAGGGCGCGGCTTGGAAGTAAGCGCTGCTTGCTCCGCTTGGCGGGTGGTCATATAATTTGACCAATTCCATACAAAGGCCGCCCATGCCGTTTCAAAAGGTCACCCCAGAAAAGCTGTCCACAGCTGTCACCCGCCAGATTGAAAAGCTGATCCTGCGCGGGATCCTGCGTCCCAGAGAGCGTCTTCCAGCAGAGCGTGAGCTTGCCGAGCGCCTTGGCGTGTCGCGCCCCAGCCTGCGTGAGGCGGTGGCAGAGCTTCAGGCGAAGGGCCTTCTCAGCAGCCGTGCAGGGGCCGGAATCTATGTGGCCGACGTTTTAGGCTCGGCCTTTTCCGAGGCTTTGATCAGGCTTTTTGCCGAGCATGACGAGGCGGTGTTCGACTACATCGCCTTTCGCCGGGATATGGAAGCGTTGGCGGCTGAGCGGGCCGCCCGGCTCGGCTCGGACACCGATCTGATGCTGATCCAGACCCTGATGGACAAGATGGAACGCACCCATCTGCACCCGAACCCGTCAGAGGAGGCGCGTCTGGACGCGGAATTTCACCTCTCCATTCTGGAGGCGAGCCATAATGTCGTGATGCTGCATATGATGCGCTCGATGTTCGACCTTTTGCGCGAGGGGGTGTTTTACAACCGGCAGATAATGTTTCGCCAAAGCACCACGCGCACGGCCCTTCTGGAACAGCACCGCGCGATCAACACGGCGCTTCAGGCCCGTGATCCTATCGCGGCCCGCGCCGCCGTGGAGGCACATCTGGGGTTTGTGGAGGCCGCGCTGAACGATCAACGCCGGGCCGACGCGCATGAGGATATCGCGCGCCAGAGATTTGCCCATGAGCAGGAGCGTTAAGCGATCCTATCGCTTTTGACGCAGCAGACCCTGCCGATCTACATCCTTTCCCTCCGCACCCTGCCCAGACGCAATGACCTGCGCGTCATCGCCACCCGCATCCTCGGGTCCAAGGATTTCACCCGTCAGCCCCGGTTCAGGGCGGGTGACGCCGGAAATCCGGCTAGCCTCCTCAACCGCGCGCACCATCTGCGCGGTCCGCATTCTGGCAAGTGCGGCATCTGCTTTGTGGCGCGCATGATCCGCGTCCTCAGGCTGCGCGTGCATCCCAAAGCGCCACAATTCCGCTTCGGCCCGGTTTGGAGCAGACTCAAGCTCCGGTTTACGAAGCTGCTCGGCGATAAAATCCTCTCCGGGCGCATCATCCCCCGCGCCGTCCTTGGCGCGACGCGGAAGGTAAGGCGGATGCTGCCCGTCTTTATCGGCGGCTTTCGCACGCGAAAGCGCTAGACCCGGTCTGACCCGGCCAAACCCAGAAACAAAAGACATCGACACCTCCTGACAGGCCGATCCTAAGACCTGAGCAGCCCGCCACCCACACTCAAATTACTCCATGCCAAGCCCACCACGCCAGATCGAATTAAAGTTTGGATTAATGAAGAGTTAAAGCTCTCAGACCACAGCTTGACAGCCCCTCGCAGGCAGGCAATCGTTGACCAAATTCGCAACAAGAAAGCTCTCGCAAGGAGGGCAGCAAGGAGCCCCCCATGGCAGCGCCAGGACAGAATCTAACGGTCAATGGCGACCGCCTTTGGGACAGTCTGATGGAAATGGCGCAGATCGGCCCCGGTGTCGCGGGGGGCAACAACCGGCAGGCGCTAACCGATGAGGATGGCGAGGGGCGGCATCTTTTTCAGCGCTGGTGCGAGACGGCGGGCCTGTCGATGGGCCTTGATACGATGGGCAATATGTTCGCCCGGCGCGAGGGGACGGACCCGGACGCCCTGCCCGTCTATGTGGGCAGCCATCTCGACACGCAGCCCACGGGCGGCAAATATGACGGGGTGCTGGGCGTGCTGGCAGGGCTTGAGATCATCCGCACGCTGAATGATCTGGGGATCAAGACGCGCCATCCCATCGTCGTGACCAATTGGACCAATGAAGAAGGCACGCGGTTTGCCCCCGCCATGCTCGCCTCGGGCGTTTTTGCCGGGCTGCATGACGAGGGCTGGGCCCATGCGCGCACGGATGCGGATGGCAAAACCTTCGGCGCAGAGCTTGAGCGCATCGGCTGGAAGGGCACGGAGCCTACCGGCGCGCGGAAAATCCACGCGTTCTTTGAGCTGCACATCGAGCAGGGCCCGATCCTTGAGACCGAAGGGGTTGATATCGGCGTCGTGACCCACGGTCAGGGGCTGGTCTGGACCCAAGTGACGATCACCGGCACGGACGCGCATACCGGCTCCACCCCGATGCCGATGCGCCGCAATGCGGGCCTCGCCATGGCACGTGTGCTGGAATGTGTGGACGAGATCGCGCTGAGCCATGCGCCCGACGCGGTGGGCGCTGTGGGCCATATCGAGGTCTTTCCCAACTCGCGCAATGTGATCCCCGGCAAGGCGGTCTTCACCGTCGATTTCCGCTCGCCCAATTTGGCGGTGATCGAGGATATGGTGGCACGGATGAAGGCCACGACCGTTGAGATTTGCAGCGGCATGGGGCTGGAGGTCACGTTCGAGGAGGTTGGTGGGTTTGACCCGGTGACCTTCGACGAAGGCTGCGTGACCGCCATCCGTGACGCAGCCGTGCGGCTGGGCTACTCACACCGCGACGTGATTTCCGGTGCCGGGCATGACGCCTGCTGGATCAGCCGCGTGGCCCCCACGGCGATGGTGATGTGCCCCTGCGTGGGCGGTCTCAGCCATAATGAGGCCGAGGAAATATCCAAGGAATGGGCGACGGCGGGCACCGATGTTTTGATGCACGCAGTGGTGGACGCAGCGGGGGTGGAGGCCTAATCTTAGCCCTCACACCGCTTTAATCAAATGTACCCGCAACCCGGCCTAAAAGCATGAAGGCCCGCGCGGTGCGGGTGTCGGACAGGGCCGAGATATCCTGATCTGAGGCGGTCTCGGCAAAATCGCTGAACATGCGGTCAAAGCGGCGCAGGAAATGGTGACCTGCATCCCGGAAGATCGGG